>JAZUPO010000229.1:0-54154 GCA_045605205.1 Victivallaceae bacterium | reverse complement strand
TTTCTGCGGGGTGGGAGTGATTTGCTTGCCAGCCAAAAGTTTCCTGAACTCTGCTGTGGAATTGATGGGAACAGCACAGCTTGTCCGTAAGGCTTTATTTAAATTGGCATCCACGCTGATGGTCATATCGGCAGGGATACTCGGATATTCGGTAACTGCAAGTCCGGTCAAGGCACAGTAAATCACTTTGCCCAGAGCATAAAAGTCGTCACTGGCTTCGGCTGGATTCCCTTCAAGCACCCGTGGCGAAAGAAAACCCGGTGTGCCCACCAGTGAACCTGCGCCTTCAAAGGCGATCAACCCCACATCGGCAAGGGTGGCTCTGCCATTTACCCACAGGATGTTATCAGGCTTTATGTCCCGGTGAACCAGTCCGTGTTTGTGGAGTTCTTCAAGACCAGAAAGCAAACCGTCGAGCATATCTGTGATCTCTTTGCCGTCCAGCCTGCCGTATTTTCTCAAACGGTTGGCAAGAGTATCGGGCTTATATTCGCCGTTACCGTGATTGAGGTCATCAGCGGCATCCATAATGCAGATGATTTGTGCATCGGTAATTTCCACATAACGGATCTTCAGCAAGTTGGGGTGGTTGCAGTCTTTGTAATTTTTAAGTCCCGCAAGTTCTCTTTCAGAATACCTGCCGCCATTTTTGATGATTTTCAAAGCTACGTTGGCACCGATAGTATCGCGGGCAAGCCAGACTTCTCCGTAAGCCCCTTCGCCGCACTTTTGCAAAAGAGTACAGTTGCAAATGGTATCGCCGACATTATAACTCATATTTCGACAACTCCAACTGCAAATCCGGATCAGTCTCGTTCATCTTCAAAAGGATTTCTTTCATCATCTTGAAACAACGCTTCTTTGCCTGATAAACCTGATTTTCGGAACAGTCCAGATATTCAGCAACTTTCTTGACGGGGCGGTTCTGAATGGCGTACAATTCATAAGCCTGAAAAGTTTCAGGAGCAACCCGCTGTTTCAGCACCTGTTCAGCCTCTTTAAGCACAGCTTTCCGCCATTCATTCATAAAGAGGTTGCCTTCTTCAGAATCCACAGGAATTTCTTCGGGTTCATCGGAAGAGACTTCTCCTCTTTTACGGTAATAATTCGTGATTTTTGCATTAACGATCCTGCCGAAGTAGGTTCTGAACTTGGCAATATTGGGGTCAAACTTAAAAGTTTTGCTCTGCTTGAAAAACTGCAGCATAACCTGTTGACAGACATCATCTGCGGCATTGGCATCCAAGCCTTTGAATTTGGCAAGAGCTTTCACTATGGGGGCATACTTCAGATAAAATTCATCCCAACTGATTTCATCACCGGAAGCGATTTTATCCAGAAGCGTTTTAGAAGTTGTAGGGTATTTCAGTGACATTTTGGCGTATCTCCTTTACTTTATTATAAAGTACACCCGAATAAATAAAAAAACAAATCAAAAAAAAGAAAGTCCGGAAAAACTCTCTTAAATTCAGTTAATACTCTGGTGATTCCGGTTCATCAAACTCCGTACCACAGTCGCAGCAGATATAACCGTCATTCCAGGGGATGACACGATCAGAGTTACAGTCAGGACAGCGATCCATCAGGCAGCCCTCCATTGGTGGTTGCAGCTTTCACAACGATAGAGACGCATCACGTTTTCATCGATCATACGGCCTATGGTATTTCCTGCAACTGTTCCTGTTGCAGCACCTGTGATCACTCCGAGCAGACCACCGATCACTGTTCCGAAACCGGGGCAGATGAAGCTGCCGACCACAGCTCCTGTTTTACCTCCTGCTGCAGCAGCGTAACCTCCGGCTCCTGCACCGAGAAGCGTTGTCGTACCACGGGTTTGCGTTACGACGTAGGCTTTCTTGCCACACATTGGACATTCCATAATTTTTCCTTTCTATTTGTTTGATTACCACAATTCAGGACGATTGCCATCCAATCCGAAACAACGGTTGAGGGCCATATAGGAGTGATCAACACGCAAGGGCGTGTACTTCTTGATCGTCTCTGTAAAGGCGTTGAGCAGCGAATACCTTGTCGGTTCAGAGAATTCAGGATGTCCGGGGGGCTTTGAACTCTTTAAATACAGGCACAATATCACTGCTGTTGATTGCTCCGAGCTCTGCTGCTCTGACGATTCTTGATCTGGCCTCATCGTCATTTTTTAAGTTTGAAATGAAGAAACAACTTTGCTGCAGAATAGCAAAAATTCATGGCAGAATAGCAAAAAATTTGCGTTCTTTCATTTGAAATAAGAGAAATAAATGCTATATTAGCCTCAAATGAAAAATGTGAGAAAAAAGGTTTTATATGATCAATATCCGAAAACTTGAGAGTGACCTCTGGGAATCCGCAGATTTGCTCCGGGCAGAATCGAAACTTACCTCCAACCAGTACTGTATGCCTGTTCTGGGCTTGCTCTTTTTGCGCTACGCCTACAGCCGTTTCAAACTGGTTGAAAGAGAAATTCTTGCTCATCGTCCTGTTCGCAATGGCAGAGTATTGCCTGTGGAGGCTAGTGATTTCAAAGAAAAGAGCGCATTGTTTCTGTCGGAAGAAGCCCAATACCCCTATCTGGTGAATCTGCCAGAGAATATCGCTGAGGCCGGGCTGATCAATCAGGATGGACTGCCTATTAACAGTCTTGGTGAGGCGGTCAATAATGCCATGGAGCTGATCGAACAGCAGAGTGAACAGCTTCAAGGTGTTTTGCCCAAAGAGTACACGATGTTTTCAGATGCTCTGCTTGCGGAACTGCTGCGGATTTTCAACAACAATCTTCTTGATGAGATCGGCGGAGATGTCTTCGGCCGGATCTATGAATATTTTCTCAATAAGTTTGCCAAGAACATCGCGTCTGATGACGGCGTGTTTTTTACGCCCAAGTCACTGGTTAAAATGATCGTGAATGTGCTGGAACCCAAATCCGGCATTCTGCTTGATCCTGCCTGCGGATCGGGTGGAATGTTTGTGCAAACGGGAGATTTTGTCAATCACTCCGGTATGGTCGCCAACAACACTATGACCTTTTACGGTCAGGAAAAGGTGGAATACAATGCCCAGCTGTGCCTGATGAATATGGCAGTTCACGGGTTGAACGGAAAAATCCTTTCCGGAGACGGAGCCAATACCTTTTATCACGATGCACACAATCTGGTCGGCGAATGTAACTATGTGATGGCCAACCCGCCTTTCAATGTGGATAAGGTCAAAGCGGAATCAGCCGAAGCTGCCGGGCGGCTGCCTTTTGGAATGCCCGGTGTAAATAAAGCAAAAGAGGTGGGCAATGGCAATTACTTGTGGATCTCTTATTTCTACGCCTATTTGAATGAGGTTGGCCGAGCCGGATTTGTTATGGCTTCAAGTGCCACGGACAGTCAAGGCAAAGATAAAGATATTCGAGAACAGCTGGTTAAGACCGGACATATTGATGTGATGATCAGCGTGGGCAACAACTTCTTTTATACCAAAAGTCTCCCCTGTTCGCTGTGGTTCTTTGACAAAGGGAAAGCAGAAGCTCTGCAAGAAAAAATTCTTTTCATTGATGCCCGGAGCTATTACACCGAAGTTGACCGTACCCTCAATGAATGGAGCGAATGGCAGTTGAAAAATCTAAATGCCATTGTCTGGCTGTACCGTGGAGAAATGGAAAAATATCAGAATCTGATCTCTGAATATCTGAAAACGTTCCACGATGGAGCCAAAGAAATAAAAGAAGCCGTCAAAGAATATCGGCAGCTGTTGGATGCTGACCGTATCGGACACTTTGACTGTGCAATCGATCATCTCTGTAAAGATCTGCTGGCGATGACACCGGAAACATTGGTAAAGTCTGAAGCCTTAATGGAAGCATTGAAAACAGCTGCTGAAATTCACAAAAAGTGTACTGCGGGGTTGTTGGCAAACTATGCCAACAACCCGGCGACACAGAAAGACAAACTGAAAGATGCAGGTTTCAACCGCCTGAATGCTTTCAATAAGGCTTTGGAACAAAGAGGCGAAGCGGCTGCAGAATTTATTAATGCCTATATCACCATTTTGCAGGAGGCCAACTGGCTGACCGGCAAATTTGGTACTGAAGGCAAGTATGCCGATATTCCCGGTTTGTGTAAAATTGCGGATAGCACCGAAGTTGAAGGAAAAAACTGGTCCCTGACTCCGGGAGCATACGTCGGAGTTGCCGAAGCGAAAGATGACGGAGTGGATTTCTCCGAAAGAATGCACGAAATCCACGCTGAACTGCTGACCTTGCAACAGCAATCCAATGAGCTGATGGCGCAAATCTCTGCCAACTTCAAGGAGCTGGGGATATGAATGAAATTATCCAGAGCCACGGCAATTATCAGGAACTGGAGTCTTATCAGAACAGTGTGGTTATATTTGATGCCACCAATAATTTTTGTCAGTGGTACTTGCAAAAAGGTGATCGGACTATTGATCAGATGATACAGGCGGCACGAAGCGGCAAACAGAATATTATTGAAGGTTGTTCCGCCTCCGGGATCAGTTGTGAAACCGAAATCAAACTGATCGGTGTTGCCCGGGCGAGTCTTGAGGAATTGCTGGAAGATTACCGGGATCATTTGCGAGTACACAGGTTGCCTTTGTGGGATAAAAACGATCAGCGGATCGTGCAAATCAGAGAGTTGGCAAAACAAAAAAATAAGTCCTATGAGACTTATAAGACCTATTTAGCCCCCGACAATGCCGAGCTTTTCTGCAACACGATGATTTCGCTGATCCACCAGACCAATTATCTGCTTGACCGGCAACTGAAATCATTAGCAGAGAGTTTCGCTGAAAAAGGCGGCTTGCGGGAAAGAATGTATAATGCAAGAGTAGGCAGCCGTAATGCAAAACAGGAAAAGGTCTTATCACTCCTCCGGGAAATCTACCGGGAAGTTTCTCAATACGGCAATGAATCATTGCTTAAAAAAATCGAAGAAGCGGCAAATCTGCTGAAAGGCGGGAAACAATGAGAGAGGCAGTAAAAATAAGACTTATGAGCCATATAAGACTTATAAAAACAGCTCGCGAGGTGAACAAATGAAATTACAAGATATTTGTCATTTTATTGTTGACTGCCCCCACTCAACGGCTCCGGATGAGGGAAGCGGAATTCCACTCATCAGAACCCCCAATATTGGCTTGGGGCGTTTTAACTTGGAAGGGGTACATCGAGTTTCTGAAAAGGTGTATCAAGCCCGATGTGCGCGAGCTATCCCGCAAAATGATGATATAATTTTTGCTCGGGAAGCACCTGCTGGAAATGCTGCAATTATAAAAAACAATGAAAAAATGTGTTTAGGGCAAAGAACTGTTTTGATTCGCCCTAATCCGGAAAAAGTTTGTCCGGACTACTTGGTTTACTATCTGCTTGCTTCGGAGCAGCAATACAAATTGCTTGGTACCGCCAATGGAGCAACAGTGGCTCATGTAAACCTTCCGACAATTCGTGAAATGAATGTAGACAATCTTCCGCCGCTTGAGGTTCAGCAAAAAATCGCAGATATGCTTTCGGCGTATGATGATTTGATTGAAAACAACCGGAAACAGATCAAGCTTCTGGAAGAAGCCGCCCAGCGGCTCTATAAAGAATGGTTCATCGACCTCCGCTTCCCCGGCCACGAAACCACCCCCATCGTCAACGGCATCCCCGATGGATGGCGAACAGGGAAAGCAATAGATTTTTTCAATATTACCATTGGCAAAACACCTCCTCGTTCAGAAAGCCAATGTTTCACGGATGGTAATAATGGTATCCCATGGGTATCCATTTCTGATATGGGCAATAGTGGCGCTTATGTTTTTTTCACTACTGAAGGTCTGACTGCAGATTCAATAAATAAATACAATGTAAAAAAAGTACCTGTCGGGACTATTTTGTTGAGTTTTAAATTAACTCTCGGACGAGTTTCTATAGCAACAACTCCGTGTTGTACAAACGAAGCCATCGCCCATTTTTACATTGATGAAGAGTGGATGCGGGAATACACATATTTATATCTTAAAAACTTTGAGTACGACACATTGGGTAATACATCATCAATTTCAAAAGCAGTAAACTCATCTATCATAAAAGCTATGCCGTTTATTTTACCAGATACAGATTTAATATCTGCATTTTCAAAATTGACAGCTCCCATTTTCAAAAAAATATATGATTCCCAACAATGTATCAATGCAACACAAGAGGCTCGTGATAATTTATTGCCCAAGCTGATGACCGGCGAATTGGAGGTGAAGTGATGGCAAATGATTTATCTAAGTCATTAAAAGACAGTTTGTCACCAGAATTTGAAAGTATCATATCTAATGCGGCGGAGTTGGGAATTGATGCGTTACTTGAAGATGGTATTTTAAAAGATATACCGTTTATATCTTCTGCGATTTCCATATATCGCATTGGAAAAAGCATTAAAGAGCGACACAACTTAAAAAAATTAATATGTTTTTTAGATGAGTTAAATAAATGTTCTCTTGATGAAAATAATCGCAACTTGTATGCGGAGAAATTCCAACAGAATGAAAAATTTCAAAAACAACAACTTGAGTACATTATGATTTTAATTGATCGCTATCTTGATTACAACAAACCAAGAATGTTAGCGAAATTATACCTCGCATATTTGTTTGAGTATATTGATTGGCAGGTGTTCTCTACATATGCAGAAATTATAGATAGACTACTTCCGGATGATATTACTTATTTGATGTATGCAGAAAACTTATTTGTAGTATACGAGGGGCGAAGTGATGGAATTGAGCCATTGTTGAGATTAGAGGGACTTGGTATAATTACGGAGGATAACCAAGCGAAAAATCGCTTCATAACAGAACCTACGCGTATGGTTTCTAAAAAAATCCCCATACCCCGTAAAGTCAATTCATACTATGCATATACTGATTTAGGAACAAAGTTGCGTAAAATTATGATGACAAAAAATATTTGCAAATTGCGGGATGATGAATTATGACTTACGAGTATTCTGAAAAATTAAAACAAGGTTGAAATTGATGAGCAATAAAATTTCCATCCGTTTTTTTAATGATCGGGAAGTTCGGGCAGCGTGGGATGATTCAGCTAATCAATGGCTGTTCTCGGTTGCCGATATTGTCGGCGTTTTGACCGAAAGCGTTAATCCGCGGAAATATTGGAGCGTTCTCAAATCACGCCTGAAAAAGACCAACCCCGAGTTGACTACAAATTGTAGTCAACTGAAAATGACTGCTTCTGACGGGAAACGCTATCTGACTGATTGTCTTACCCAACAGGATATTCTCATTTTGATTGAGCATATCCCCAGCCGTCATGCCGCTAAATTTATAAAATGGTTCACTTACAGCGATGATACCATCGACGGCAAAAGCCGTACCAAAGCCTATGCTCTCTTTGAAAGCGGTCTTCTCTCTTCTATGGAACCCGGCACGGTAAAATGTCTGCAGCAGATCCACGCTTATCTTTTCGGCGGCTTGTATGAATTCGCCGGACAAATCCGGGATAAAAATATCAGTAAAGGCGGTTTCACCTTTGCCAATGCTCTTTACTTTTCTACGATTTTTCCCAATATCGAGAATATGCCGGAATCTTCTTTTGAAGAGATCATCAACAAATATGTGGAAATGAATGTCGCTCACCCCTTTATGGAAGGTAACGGACGCTCCACCCGTATCTGGCTGGACTTGATGCTCAAGCGTTCTTTGAAACAATGTATTGACTGGAGTCTGGTCAATAAAAAGGCTTATCTTGAAGCCATGCAGAAGAGTGTGATTAACAGTACCGATTTGAAAACTTTACTGAAAGTCGCTCTGACCGATAAAATTAATGACCGGGAAATGTTTATGAAAGGCATCGACTACTCTTACTATTATGAGAGCGATACCGATGAGATTTGATAACGTGGAGAAATACAGATGAGTTACGAGTATTCTGAAAATATTCTGGTGCAGGAAAGTGCGGGAAATCTGCTCCAGAATGAGTTGGGTTGGGAGGTCAAGTTTGCCTACAACACCGAAAAACTTGGTATCGATGGCACTTTCGGACGCAAAAGTTATCGAGAAATCTTGCTTTCCCGATATTTCCGTCTTAAAATCAAAGAGTTCAATCCCTGGATTACTCCGGCTCAGATCGATGAAGCCCAAAAGAAACTCGAAACTCATCTTGCTTCTGCCTCCCTTATGCAGATCAATGAGGAAAAATATTTCCTCATCCGTGACGGCATCCCTGTTTCCGTCAAACTTCCCAATGGCAAATTTTCCACCCGCACCGCCAAACTCATTGATTTTCAGACTCCACTCAATAACCATTTTCTCGCCATTAAAGAACTTAAAATCCAAGGTACTCTCCACCGCCGCCGGACGGATATTGTGGGCTTTGTCAACGGTATCCCGCTTTTGTTTATGGAATTCAAAGCCGTTAATGTGGATGTGCAAGATGCCTATACCAACAATTATACCGACTATCTGGCGACCATTCCGCAGCTCTTCTATTACAACGCGTTTCTCATCCTGAGTAACGGACATCACGCAAAAGTCGGAACCCTCGGCAGTAAATACGAATTCTTCCACGAATGGAAACGTCTTAAAGAACAGGATCCCGGCTGCGTGGAATTGCAGACCATGCTCCGGGGGATCTGCAAAAAAGAGACCTTTATTGATCTGCTCGAAAACTTTATCCTCTTCGATCATTCAGGCGGTCGTACTGCCAAAATCCTTGCCCGCAACCATCAGTATCTCGGTGTCAATGAAGCCATCGAAGCCTACAAAAACAGAAAACTCAAAGAGGGCAAACTGGGCGTTTTCTGGCATACCCAAGGCAGCGGAAAGAGTTACTCCATGCTCTTTCTCGCTCAAAAGATCCGCCGCAAGTTTGAAGGCTCTCCGACCATTGTTATTCTGACTGACCGTGATGAGCTTAATTCACAGATCAGCGACACCTTTGAAAACTGCGGTATTCTCGGAGCCGTCAAGGGGTCTCATTTTATTGCCTCCAGCGGCTCTGACCTGATCAACAAACTTAAAGGCAATCCCAGCTTTATTTTTACTCTGATTCAGAAATTCAATCAAGGGAATCCAACTCCGATCATTCCTGATCACGATATTATCATTATGTCAGATGAGGCTCACCGCAGTCAAAATGGTATCTTTGCCGACAATATGTGTTCTTTACTGCCCACAGCCTCCCGTATCGGATTTACCGGGACACCTCTCCTTTCTAATGATAACATTACCGAAAGGACCTTTGGCGGCTACGTTTCCATCTACGACTTCAAACGGGCTGTTGATGACGGCGCAACCGTTCCTCTTTACTACGAAAACAGAGGTCAGAAATTCAAGGATATCACAAGTCCCGAAATTACTGAACGCATTATCGAAGCTGTTGAAGCCGCCGATCTAGATCCCAATCAGCAGGAAAAGCTGGAACGGGAGTTCGCAAAGGAAATCCATTTGCTGACTGCTGAATCACGCTTTGAGGCGCTGGCTCAGGATTTTGTTGAACACTATTCTGACTTGTGGACTTGCGGCAAGGCTATGTATGTCTGCTTGAACAAAATTTCCTGTGTCAGGATGTATAATCTCGTTCAAAAATACTGGCAGCTTAAAATTTCTGAACTTGAACAGCAGCTCAAAAAAGAAACTTCACAGCAAACAGCTCAAGAGCTTTCCCGTAAGCTCAACTGGATGAAAGAAACCGAAATGGCTGTTGTCATCAGTCAGGAACAAAATGAAATCAAAACTTTTGACGCCTGGGGATTGGATATCCGTCCACACCGCACGAAAATGGAAACCCGGGAACTGGATAAGGAATTCAAAGATTCCCAAAATCCTTTCCGCGTGGTCTTTGTCTGTGCTATGTGGCTGACCGGATTTGATGTAAAATCTCTCTCATGCCTCTATCTGGATAAACCTCTCAAAGCCCACACTCTTATGCAAACTATCGCTCGGGCAAATCGTGTGGCAGAAGGGAAAACAAACGGGCTCATCCTTGACTACATCGGTATTGTCAAGGCTCTGCGTGAAGCGTTGGCTGCATATACGTCCCAAGAGGGCCACGGCAATGGAACTGATCCGACGGTGAACAAAGAAGAGCTTATTCATAGAATTCAGGAAATCATAAGTACAACCAAAACATTCCTGCAGAAGAACAACTTTTCTCTGGATGCCCTGATTGCTTCCTCCGGTTTTGAACGTATCGCCTTGCTGCAGCAGGCGGCAAATGAATTATGCAAAACTTTGGAGATCAAAAAAGAGTTCCAAACATCGGCAAGTGAACTTTTCAGGCTGTGGAAATATTTAGACCGAAATGATATTACTCCTTCCATGCGTCAGGAAAAAGATGCTGTCAATGGAATTTTTAACGAACTTCAGAAAAAGCGGAAAAATGCAGATAATACGGAACTGATGGTTCAAATTCACGGAATCGTCAATGAATATGTTTCCACTGAATCTGCCGACCGGAATACGCCCCGTTCTTTCGATATCAGCCAGATAGACTTTGAATTACTGCAGAAAGAGTTTGCGAAGACACGGAAGAAATTCCTGCTTCTGAAAGATCTCGAAGAACTCATTGAACAGCGGCTTTCTACAATGCTGCCGACCAATCCCAAACGGATCGATTACTACACAAAATATCAGGAAATCATTGAAAGCTACAACGGCGAACAGGATAAAGCCAAGATAGAAAAAACATTTATGGATTTGATGAAATTGAGCAGTGAGCTTGATTCAGAGCAGCGCCGATATGTCCGTGAAGGTTTTACCAGCGATGAAGAGCTTTCTGTCTACGATTTGCTTTTCAAAGACTCCCTTTCTGCCAAGGATATCAAAAAAATCAAAGAGATTTCCATTGAACTTCTTGCCAAAGTCAAAGAAAAAATAGCCGAACTCGACCATTGGCGGGACAAAGAAGATACTCGATCTGCCGTCAGTAATCTTATCCGCGACTCGTTGTTCGTTTCTCTGCCTCAAAGCTACGATGATCAAAGCATCAACCAGTACACCGGTCTGATCTACGAGCACGTTTACAACCGCTATCCGTCAATCGCCGGATAAAATAAATTGGTGAACTGTTACTTTTTCTTACGCAGAAAAAGTGAGAGATTCTGGGCGGTGGTTTGGCAGCCGTAGTGCTGCAATTCGGCGGCGATTTCCCGGAGTGTCATTCCTTGGGCTTGCCAGAGTTTGATTTGTTCGGCGAAAGGCACAAGTTTACTGCGGCCGGGACCGTTCTGATAGCTCTTCCGTGAACGTTGGGGGGCGGAGAGGTATTCCGCATAAATCTGGGCGGGACTTGAGTGCCACAGTTTGGTTTCTTCATTTTCCAGCAATCTGTATGCTTTGGATTTGTAAAAGGTCAGCAATGCCTGTTTTACTGCTATGCTGCGTGCGTTGCGCAGTATGGTGGTGATCTTTGCAGCTTTCGGTGGAATGAGGTTATAAAGGTTTTCTTGCGTTACTTGCATAGCACTTCCTCCGTTGAAGCATATTCCAGAAACAACAGTGATTTGGCAGTGTGGAATAAAATCTGATCTGCAAGTACATACGTTTTCAGTTTTGCAATAACAGTTGCTCTGTCAGCTAAACCGTCTTCAAGCATATTCAAGCAGATATACACCCGGTCATTGGCAACAGGTCCGCAGACAAGATCAAATTCGTGGTCAAAGTCAACATCTTTACGGTTGGCTAAAACAAAGTCCAGCCAGGTATCATCGGCTTTTACGAAGTTCCTGATCTGCAGTTCCGGATGTGTGAAAAGATGTTCAGGCACATCAAATACTGTAACGATACCGGCTGAAACTTCTTCCTGCCTTGCCCGGATCTGCGCCCAGCGGCGGGCTTGCTCCAAACTGCTGGTCGTATAAAATCCGCGCCCGAAATCCCCCACTCTGGATGAAGTGATGATCTTGGGATTTTTTACCTCAATATGGCTGCCGTGATACAATTTCATTTGTTCACCCGTTTACTTAAAAATCGTTCAATTTCCGCAAGAAGCTGTTCTTTTCCCAGAGTATGCAGCAAATCGTAGTTTTCCAAAAGGAAATCAAGTGTGCCGGTTTCGTCAAAGTATTCTGCAACTTTTGCTCCGGAAACGCCGAGTTTTGTCTTATATGCCTCAATGCAAAATGAAAGAAATTCCGCTTTCATTTCATCAATATTCATAGATTCATCCATTTTACACCTCGCTTTCCACTATTTAATATAATCCGTTCAGGCACTTTTGTCAAGTAAAAAATCAACTCTTATCAATATATCTTTGCAATTACTTTCTCTCCATAATATAAATCTGACAGGGCTTTTTAAGCTCAAAATTTTAAATGCAGGACTTTAATAATGAATAAAATTGATAGAATTATGGAGATCACGGATCGTTATCTGGAGCGTTTCGGAAAAGTTTTGATCGGGATTTACTATTTGCCGCCGTTGGCTGAAAATGAGATGTTTTCGGTATTTATAAATTCTTTACTGGTAACACTGCGGCGGATGGATTTGATGCCTTGTTATACTTGGTTCGTGGGTACCAATGGAGGACATTATCTTATTCTCTGGCTCAATGGCTATTTCCGAAGTGATTTATCTGATGTAACGCCGACAATCAATCGGCTATGGCAGATCCAAAGTTCATTGCCTCTGAGTGTTATTGACAGCATACCGCTCAACTGCGGTACGACTATTTTTCGATGTGTTTTTTATTTCATCGGAATTTACAGACATTTACTTTGAGGTGAAAGCCGTTCTCCGTTTTGATTTTTATGCTTTAGGAGGTGTTTTCCGAAGAAACGGCATAGTTCGGCAAATTTGCATTGTCGGCAACCGTTTTGAGCTTGCGAGAACTATTCCTAAGAATTAAAACACCCTCCAGCAATAAGAAAGTCGCCGGAGCATCAGGGAAAAAAGCACCTCAAAAGTTGGGACGAGGCACTTTTTGAGGTGTTCTTCAGGATCCGATTTGAAATAATGCAGAAATGAATCTATATTAGAAAGACGTCAGATTCACATTGAGATTCTGTATTAAGGAGAATAGAGGATGGCTGAGGAGGATTTCTACAAAAGGTATTTTGACCAGTTTGATAAGGAGGCCTTTATTCTGTTTCCTCAGAAACAGGATGTGGAAAGACGTGTTGTTTGCTCCAATCAGGAAAATTGCACATTCCCGATCCCCGTTTACGCAACCTACTGGTGTGAGTCGGTGCGGCGCGATTTGAATTGGTGCAGACACGCTAATTATCCTTTCGCCGCACTTGAGCTCATATTGGATGGGGTGATCGAACTTGTTTCCAGCGGCAGCAAATACGAAGCTGCTGCCGGCGACCTGCTGGTTTTTGCCCCCAATCAAGACCGCTGGTACATCCAGCGGCAAGCCACCCATAAAATATTTATCATTATTGACGGAAGTTTTTTTAAGCCCCTGATGCACGAACTGGGATTTCAGCAGGATACTCTGATCCACCTTGAAGATCGTGAGGAAACAGCAAAGCAGTTCCGCCTTATACGTGAAGCTATGGAACTTCACTCTGATATAGGCTGCTGCCGGGCGGCCGGTTTGCTTTGGACTCTGCTGCTTGATCTATCCAGGCAGTTCCGGAAAACCAGACGCAGTGATATTCCTGTGGATATACAAAAGAAAAGTACGAATTTGAAACGGGGAAATATGCCCCGCAGGAAAAATAATGAAATTGCTGAAGTTTTCGGCGTTTCCACCCGTTCATTGTACAATATTTTCCGGAAATATTATGACGAAACACCTCATCAGTGGCAGCGGCACCAACAGCTTGAAAGAGCCGCTCTGCTGCTTGAGATGACGGAAAAATCTATTGCAGAAATTGCCGCCGAATGTGACTTTCGCAATCCGAAATATTTTATGACGCTTTTCAAAAAAGTCTACGGTGCTACTCCGGGACACTGGCGGCGTATGAAAAAAGACCGTTCTGTTCCCAGTATATTATCTCCCGGTTATCAGATCGCAGCAGCTCCCTTGAGCGAAAAAGAGGATTTTTAACTTGCATCGTGAAGAATAAAAAACAAGTGCAAAGGGGGGAATACAATCTGAAAAAATACACTGCTTAACAAAAATTTGCACTGCCGGACAGAGCGTGAAAGTTATCAAGTTGCTGTTTTCCTTTCAATTGCAAGAAGGAACGATAACTGAATAAGAGGTACATCAGGAGAAAATTTGATTTAATTTTAAGATTTTTTACGTTTTGCTCTTGCTTTTTAGGTGAAAATGGTTATACTTGTATAAGAACAGATTTTTAGCGTTTCGTATCAAAACTTGAAGAATCCGGGAGCAGGAAGTTATGAAAGAGTCAGGATGGGAGTCTTTTGAATTTTGGGATGTCACCACTAATTGTGGCTGTAACAGTAATTTGATGAGAGATGTGCAGAAAAGATGCTCCAAAAAAAGAATGGCTTTTTTTCCTGCCTGCAGGCAGGTGAAGCTGCACAGCTTCACCTTGATAGAACTTCTTGTCGTTATCGCCATCATTGCTATCCTTGCTGCTATGCTTCTGCCGGCTTTGCAGCAGGCCCGTGACCGGGGAAAAGCTGCCGGATGTCTTAATAATTTGAAAAGCATTGGATCATTTTCCGCCTTTTACGGTAATGATAATAATGACTATGCCAACTTTTCATATCATTCTGAAGGGGCTTACAGCGGATATGCTCCTCGGGGAACAGGAACCTGGTATACGATGATCGCCTCGTATGCCGGATATGGCAAACGGGATTTTTACCGTTTGAGTCAATCCCCCACCTCTATGGTGCGTTACTATAAACCCGGAGTTTTTTCCTGTTCCGGACTGGAGGCCTTTACGGTCAAAGATTATGGTGCCAAGATCGATTATACGATTTCTATTATGGCACGGTCAAAAAATCCCGGTGTCGGAGGGTTTAAGATGCTGCGTTGGGGCCAAGTCAAAAATCCCTCAAAACGAGGTTGGAATATCGACAGCCGTCCTAATGGTATCCCCAACGGAGCCAATCTTGCCCCCGGCACCAACTTCAACTCTCACAAATGGGGGCATTACAATGGCAAGAAAGGAATGTTGGTTATGATGGATGGTCATACAGAAACGCATCCGACAGCCCTTTTGAGTACAATGCACAATACTGCTGCCGGCTTTATGTATGATAACGGATTCTTCCGTTATCTGGCTGATTGATAAAAACAGCTTCTTCCCGGGCTCTCTGCGGAGAGCCCTTTTTTGTTTCTTTGTATTTCTATAAGGTTGAAAAACAATTGATATTGTGCTATATTAATAAGATTTTTATTTCTAAAAAGGAGCTTTTTTTATGAAAATACCCGAACTTGCAGCTTTGCTGGTCTATTTGATGCTTGTTTTGTATATCGGAATTTATTTCTTTGTTAAAGAACGCAAAAGTACCGGTGGAGAGAAATCTTATTTTCTGGGCGGCCGCGAGATGAATGGCTGGGTGTCCGCATTGTCTGCCGGAGCTTCTGATATGAGTGCCTGGGTGCTTATGGGATTGCCGGGGGCTATCTATATGTACGGTATGGGGCAGCTTTGGATCGCTGTGGGGTTGACGCTGGGGACTTTCTGTGCGTGGCTTCTTGTGGCTCCGGTGCTGCGGCGGTATTCCATTGCAGCGGGGGATTCTATTACGATCCCTCAATTTCTGACCAGGCGTTTCTGTTCCAACCGTAAGGAGATTATGGTGCTTTCGGCCATTGTCTTTGTGATTACCTATTGTGTCTATTCTGCATCAAGCCTTTATGTTTGCGGAACCCTTGCCAATACGGTGCTGGGGATCGAGCCGAAAACGGCAATGATCGCAGCAACTGTGGTCATTGTGATCTATACTTTTCTCGGTGGATTCAATGCTGTCTGCTGGACAGACTTCTTTCAGGGGATGCTGATGCTGGGAGCTCTTATGCTGATTCCTCTGTGCTGTGCCGGAATTATGGCACTTCCAACATTTACGGCACCTCAGGGCGTGATTCCCGCTCATTATTGGAACTGGCTGTCAGGCGGCAGCTGGAACTGGAAAAGTATCAGCGATATCCTCACCGGCCTCGGTTGGGGGCTCGGATATTTCGGAATGCCCCATATCCTCATCCGGTATATTGCCGTCAAGGATGAAAAAGAGATGCGTAAGTCCCAGATCATCGGCTGTTCCTGGTTTATCTTGATCATCCTTGCTTCCAGTGCTGTCGGTTTGATCGGCAGATCCTATCTGGGGGATGCGTTGACAATTGCCAAAGATGCCAATACTCTGGTCTTTATCAATATGATCAGAAGCGTTGCTGACTGGATCGGACAGAATGTGGGTATGGTGGCTGTCTGGAGCTTTTTTGCAGGAATTATGTTGTCAGCCATTCTTGCTGCGGCAATGAGCACGGCAGATTCCCAACTCCTTGCTTCTTCTTCGGCCTTTGCATCTGACTTGTACAAGCCTCTGCTGCGTAAAAAAGCTTCTGACAATGAAATGCTCCGGGCCGGACGTTTTATTGTGGTGTTTATCTCTATTGTGGCTTTTCTGATTGCTTCAAGCCCGGATTGCAAAGGAATTATGGGGCTTGTTTCCTGTGCCTGGGGAGCCTTCGGAGCCGCTTTCGGACCTGTGATGCTTTTGGCACTCTTTTGGAAACGTCTGACTTACTGGGGGGCTTTCGCAGGAATTCTTACCGGATTTCTGGTTGATGGTCTCTGGTATGTTTTTATGGCGTGGACTTCTCTTTATGAGATCATTCCCGGTTTTGCGGCAGGGCTGCTGGCGGCGGTCATCGTTTCTCTTGCTGACAAGAGGCCTGAAAAAGAGGTCATTGACATTTTTGAAAAATCAAGAGAAAAAATCGACTGACCTCAAAAATCTTTCAACAGATTTTTATACCTGGCAGGATACTGTGGAATATGAAAAATAAGGACTTCCGCGTTGGCATATTTTTTGTCCTGATCGCCGGTATCTGTTGGGGATCTATGGGATTGTTTGTCCGCAACCTGATCAGTGTGGGATTCCGTCCGGTGGATATTGCTGCTTTACGGGCATTGGGAGCGGCATTGATACTGGGGAGTTCTTTTGCCTTATTCTGCCGGGAGGCGTTCAAATTGAAACTCCGGAACGTGTGGTGTATGGCCGGATGCGGAATCGTAAGCATCATATTTTTCAATATCTGTTATTTTTCTGCAATCAAATACACCACGGTCAATACAGCTGTCGTTTTGCTCTATACGTCTCCGGCATTTGTAATGGTTATGTCGGTCATCTGTTTCAAAGAGAAACTTTCTTTGCGAAAAATTCTGGCCTTGCTTTCTGTGATTGCCGGGTGTGTATTTGTGAGCGGTGTGTTTTCTTCAGGAGGAGTTCTTTCGCCCAAAGTGCTGCTTATGGGCGTTGGGGCAGCCTTTTTTTACGCTCTTTTTACCATATTCAGCCGTTATGCCCAGATCAGAAATTACAGCAATGCGGCAATCACTTTGTGGACATTTATTTTTGCCGGATGTGCCGGAACTTTTATATTGGATTGGGAAAATACACTGCATATCGCCCGAAACGGCAATTGGCAGCTTTGGAGCTTGCTGGCAGGACTTGTATTGATCGTGACCATATTGCCTTACTATGCCTACACTGCCGGATTGAAAAGACTTGCCCCCTCAACGGCTGCCATTGCTGCAACAATCGAACCGGCAGTCGGAACTGCGGTCGGGTGTGTGTGCTTTCAGGAGAATATGACCCTTGCTGCCGGAATTGGAATGTGTTTGATCATCGGAGCCGTTTTTATATGCCGGGAGTGACAATAAGTCAAATCAGAGGAAAAAAGCGACCGGACGCAACACAAATGTTACGGCCGGTCTTTTTTATTTCAGAAGTTTTGTCCACACAAGATTTTTTCTGAATGGAAGAATTATTCAACGATCATCCGGTCAAGATTTTTCATCGCTTCATCAAGGAGACCTGCTTCATACAGGAAATCCAGTACGGTGTAGCGGTTCCGAATGAGCTGTGCTGTTTTTATTCCGTGGAGGAATTGTTCTCTGCTCAAGCCGATCTCTGCCGGAGTCAGAGGACAGTTGGCTGCTTTGAGCATCGCACGGAGTTCTTCATAGGTGTAAAGCTGCTTTTTCAACTTTTCCGCCAGAGATTTCCAAACCTTTCCGATAAGGGTTCGGCGTTCAATGGCAGCGTCGCCGGTACGGAATTTGGCAAGAGATATTTTTTTCGGTTCGGCACCGTAACAATTTTTAATGAGCAGACGGTCGATTTCTGCGGTACGCTCCGCTATGGTCAAGGGAGCTTGTGCTTTTTGACTGACAGTTTCATAGTCGTTGTTGATGATGAACTCCATAAGCAAAGAGGTCGCAAGCAGCCCTACACCCACTTTGAATCCGTGTGAGACGTCAAGGCCGTCTTTCTGCAGTCCTTCCATTTCCCAGACGTGGCTGAAAAGATGTTCTGAACCGGAAGCCGGACGGCTGTCAAGCATCATCTGCATACTGTACCCTGTGGCTGCCAGACCTTCAAAAATATTGAGCATATCTTTGGAATCAGCCACCCAGCGGCGGATATTTCCCTGGATCAGCTCCCAGACGTCGCTTCTGATGGCCTGTTCGCCGACTGCATCTGCAATGATCCAGTCGGCCCCGGCAACCACTTTGGTCAGCAAATCGGCAAATCCGGAACTCAGCATCGGGGCAGGGGCGGTCGCCATAACGGTGGTATCTGCACAAAGTGCTGCCGGGGGAGGGCACTTGACTGTCTGTTTGTTGTGATTGACAGCAAGAGCTGCTCCGGCAGAGGTGAAGCCGTCAACGGAACAGGCCGTGGGAACACAGCAGTAACGGACATTTTTGAGTCCTGAAGCACACTTGACCAGATCGTTGAGCACTCCGGAACCCACAGCCACAGGAACGCAGTTTGCGGGCATCTGAGATGCGAGAAGTTCCGAATAGGCAAAGTCGGGATGCAGCACTGGTGTGCCGGGGAAAATATAAGGCTCCGCAGGAGTCATTCCGGCTTCAATAAGTAATTTCCGGGCTTCCGCTCCGGCGGCTTCCCAGGTGTTGGTGTCAGCAATGACCCAGGGCGTAAGGCCGGGAAACTCCTGCTGAAGGAGCTGAGGTAGATATTTCAAAGCACCTTCACCGAGGACAAAACAGCGGGTATCAAGTCCTGAGGGGATCGGGATCGTAGGCATAGAACTCTTATTCATAGTGAAAATTTCCTGCAAATTGAGTTATCTTGAAATTTCGATCGTTTCTGCAACAGTTCCGGTATTGCTGATAAAAGAAACGGTGATTTTATTTTTGGCAAGAGTGATGGCTCCACCGGTAAAGCCGCTTTCATTTTCTTTTCTGACAGGAACGCCTGCCACAATAACGGGAGCTCCCTGATTGAAAATATCGCTTTCTCCACCGGGAAGAGAAACGTAATTTTTGTGGATATGACCGTGGAAATAGGCAGCAGGTTTGATGTTTTCACGGATCAAAGTGCACCATTTGCCGTAGATGTCATACTCAATGTTGAAAGGAGGCTTATGGGGCTCGGTAAAGTTGATGTGGGAAATAACAAGTTTGTACTCCACGCCGGGAGCATTGTATTCACGGTCAGCATCGGCAATGACTTTCTCAAGGAAAGCTGTCTCACGCAGACGGAAGTTATGACAGCAATTGACACCGCCGTATTCGATACTTTCATCGGGTTTGTCTTCGCCGCAGTCCAGCACGATGCCCCAGGTGTTTCCCAGACGGAAGGTGTAATAGGAGCGGCCGCTGTCGGTGGGGGTGAATTCTGCCTGACGTTCTGCCCAACTTCCCCGCAAGTCGTGGTTGCCCCTTGAATAGACCACCGGAATCTCGCCGCCGGTAATTTCAGAAGCGATCTTGTGAGCAAGCATCAGACGTTCGGGCGTTTCGCTGTTATCGTGGATGTCGCCGTTGACAACAAGAAAATCCATTTCGCTGAAAGATCTGGCCGCATTGACGCCTGCTTCCAGCTGATTATGTACGTCTGAAATCAAATAGAATTTGGGTTCAGCTGCAGCGACTTTACGGAATTTGAAAGAAACTTCACCTTCAATATCTGCTTTGTTATAGTAGGGGACCCGCTCCTGAAATCTGCGGTAGCCAATGGTATACATTCCGGCATTATCCAGTTCTGCGGCGGGAACAATGATCTTATGGAAGGGGCTTTCTGAACGCAAAACGCCGTTGGAATCGTCATAATATTCCTTGTCGCCGATCTTGCACCACATAACGGTTTTGGAAGAAGTAAGGACGAAAATCTGATATTCAGCCCCCACTGCATACACAACCGGGGTTGAGGCAAAAATTTCACTCGGCAAATCTGCAAGAGTCATCATAATATTTTCCTTTTTATTGTAAAAAATCAACTGCTTCTATAATATAATGTCATTTAAGCTTTATTGCAAGATGATCGGGGCACTTTATTCAAGCGAAATCCGGCAGCTTTCCTGATTCAGACTGCTAATAAAAAACTCTCAAGGCTTTTTATGCCTTGAGAGCCGATAGTTCAAACCGATATCTTGTTTGATTATTTGCTGTTGAGCAGAGCCAGTGCGTTGGTGCGTCCCATTTTGGTGAGTTCTTCCTCGCTCCAGATGTTGAGGGATTCAAGGAAGTCCATACACATACCGATGGTGGAGGCAGAGCCCACCAGGCACTTTTTGACCGGGTTGTGGAGTTTGCCGTTGGGCTCAAGAACAGCATCGTTGCCCAGGACAAAGTAACGGCCGGGTTTGAATCCGGTAGCTTCAGCCTGATCGCTGGTGATGATCATCTTGTCCACACCTTTGGTACGGATGAAAACCTTGAGCAGATCACCGGGGAGATGATGTCCGTCAGAAATACACATTGCAGTAAGCCGTTCTTCGGCAAGACCGGCCCAAACCGGATTGTTGTGACGGTCAATAAGGTTGGGACAGCCGTTGCCCAGATGGGTCAGCAGTTCAGCTCCGGCATCGGCGGCAGCTTTGACCTGTTCATAGTTGGCCATATGGTGGCCCACTGAAACGTGGATACCGACTTCCCGGGCCCGGGCAATGGCTTCGGGAGCATTCTGGGCATCGGCACCAATGGTGATGATCTTGATGAATCCGTCAGCATTGAGCTGATCGACAGCTTCTTTTGAAGGAATCTGGACCCAGGCGGGGTTGTGAGCACCCACAGCTCCGGGAGTGTTGGAAATGAAGGGGCCTTCCAGGTGGACACCGGGAACTTTGTCGGCAAAGCCGTGGGACTCAACAGCTTTTTTGATAATGGGGATGTTGCGGCGGTAAAGTTCCATAGGACCGGTGATGATCGTGGGCAGAAAGATATCTGTACCGGCGGCGAAAAGTTCTTCGCACGCTTTGATGACCATATCTTCTGTCAGTTCGGGATTGGAAAAGTCAACGCCGTTATGACCGTTGACCTGCAAATCGATCCAGCCGGGATTTTTCATTTTTGTTTTCTCCTTATGAAAAAATTGGGAATTTTCTATAATATATATCCTGAAACTTATTTTGACAAGTTCAATATCGTAAAAGTTTCAAAATGAGCGGTACAGGGAAACATATCCAGTGCCCCTGAACGGATCACTGTATAACGGGATGAGAGCAGTTGCAGATCCCGCTGCAAAGTGTCGGGACCGCAGGAAACGTAAAGAATATGAGGTATGCCGCTTTTCAGGATCTTGTTGACAAGTTTCTTTTCCAAACCGCTCCGGGGAGGGTCAAGCAGCAGCAGATCGCATTTTTTCCCGATGTCAAAAGAGGCGGCATCGCCTGCCTGAAAACGGCATCGCTCCTGTACGCCGTTGGCGGCGGCATTGAGAAATGCCGCTTCAATGGAATCAGCTGCAAGTTCTATTCCGTAAGTGCGGAGTGTGGGGATTTTCCGGGCGGCCGCTATGGAAAAAACGCCCACTCCGCAGAAAAGTTCAACCATTGTTTGTGCTCCTGTTTCTGCAATGGCCTGGGTGACTTGCGAGCAGAGTTCCGCGGCAACAGGAATATTGGTTTGAAAAAATCCTCTGACGGGGACTTTGAATGTTCCCGCCCCGGGGATGTGTTCAGTCAAATATTTTTCCCTGCAAGTGCTTATTTCGCAGCTGCCGTCCGGAGTGGAACGGAAAAACAAACTGCCCGTGTCGGGAACAGGCGTTTGAGAGAATATCGTATTTATCTCTTCACTGCAAAGCAGACAGCGGGAAATTGGCAGAAGAGTTGTGTTGTCAAATCCTCTGTATCCGGCAAGGCCCTTTTCGCAGGCGACTTTAAGCCGGTTCCTCCAGAAAAAACGTTGAGGAGAGGGAAAGAAGGGGACTCTTTCACCCGGAAAATTTTTGAGGAACCTTTCAAACTGTTTCTGTTTCCATTCCTGTTCAAGTTCATAAGTACAATGCTGGAACGAACATCCGGGACAGAATTCAGCATAGGGACAGAGGGGGGCTCTCCGGGAAAGAGAAGTACTCAGAAGTTTTTTTAATTTTCCTCTGACAAAGCGTTTTTTTTCTTCTGTGATCTCGACTTCAACCTCTTCTCCGGGAAGTGCTCCGCGGAAAAAACAGACCTCACCCGAATCGAGCCGGCCGACAGCCTCGCCGCCGTAGGCAATGGCATCAACTTTGAATTTGCACAGCTTCAACAGACCATCTCCTTTTGCAGTCTGACGGCAGATTTCAGGTCGCCTATGAGGATTATTCCGGTAAGTTTTCCTTCTTTGTTCCGGGTCAGCCGTTGATAATTGCCGTTTTCATCCCGGGAAATTTCTGAGGAGGCATCTGCTGTTTTTCCGGCAGCGAAAAGTTTGAGCCCCAGAGCCATAAGCCGGATGGGGTAGGCTTCAGGAACAAAATGTTCACTGCCGCCCGCCGCATTGACTCCCGCAATATGGCCCATCGATTTGGCAGCAGGAAGCAGCCCGGTACAACCTGAGGGCGGTTCAGCAGCGTCGCCGCAGCAGAAAATAGAGGAGTCAGAAGTTATCATCCGGTCATCCACAACGATCCCTCTGTTGACGGTCAAGCCTGCACTCAGGGCCAAATTTGTATTGCTTCTGATACCTGTTGAAAATACGGTCAACTCTGAGGAGAGCGTTTCATTTTCGAGGATAACGCTGTCAGGCGTGATCTCAAGGACCCGGCTGTTGTTTTTGACAGTAACTCCCGGAACACCTCGCAGATGCTTCATAACAACAGCTGAACTTTCCGGATCAAGGTTGCGTGACAAAAGTGTATCTTTGGCTTCAACGAGTGTGACATTGCATCCTTTGGCAATGAGAGAATCTGCAAGTTCCAGTCCAAGAACGCCCGCACCGATGACGACCGCATCAGTGATGCCTGAGTCAAGTTTCCGGCGGAACAATTCCAGATCCCGGTAATCCCGGAATGTATGGGCATATTCCGCTCCCGGAACGGGAGGCACAAAAGAGTGGCCGCCTGCGGCAAGAATCAAGCGGTCATAGGAAAGAACATCCCCATCTTCAAAGGTGACATTTTTTTCTTCTTTATTGATGGAAACAGCTGTTTTATTCAGTTTCAGATCAATGTTGTGTTCCTGATAAAAAGCAGCCTGCTTGAAATAAAAGGCACTATCTGAAATTTCTTCTGCCACCATCCGTGAAAGTGCCGGCCGGCGGTAAGGGCGGACTGATTCATTGGAACAGACGGTGATATGGCACGTTGGATTTTCAGCGGCCCCGAGAGCCGCTTCATAGGCGGCAACGCCGCCGCCGATGATAAGAATGTTCATAGTGTTACTCTCCCTTATTTTTTATGTCCGGCAGAAAAAGGCGGAATGTACTCCCCGCTCCGGGGGTACTTTCAACGGCGATCCAGCCGCCGCAGTTATTGACAATACCGTAAGCCATAGATAGACCCATTCCGCTGCCTTCGCCCTGAGGCTTGGTTGTGAAAAAAGGCTCAAAGATCTTGGACATAGTCTCTTTATCCATACCGCTGCCATTATCTGAAATGACGATACAGCAGAAATCTTTGCGTTCTTTTCCTCTGGGAGTGATCCCCGCAGGGATGGAAAACGCATTTTCCGGCAGTTCCTCTGCTGAAAGAAGAGTTGCTTCAAGTTTGCGAGTGTTTTCATTTTTGTCCATAGCGTAGATCGCATTGATGATGATATTCACAAGAACCTGCTGAAGTTGAAGCTGATCGCAGTGAATGAGAAAACGGTTTTCAGGGGCCTTGCAGCATATTTCCACATCGGCAAGTTTCCGGGGGCCGATGAGGTCAAATGTACTTTGAAACAGTTTTGCCGGATCAAAGTCGGTTTCGACATAGTTTCCCCGGCGGGCGAAACCCAGAAGTTGTTTGGTCAATTCACCTGCTTTTTCTGCGATAGTGATGATCTTGTCCATATGGTCCTGGATTTTGGGAGTCCAGCTTTTTTCTCTGAGGCCGATGAGCTGTGCGACATCAACGTGTCCCAGAATGGCGTGAATGTAATTGTTGAAGTCGTGAGCAACACCGCCTGCCAGTACTCCCAAAGATTCCAGCCGCTGGGAGTGGTCGAGCTGTTCGGCAAGAAAACGTTTTTCTTCTGTGAGTTTGACTTCCTGAGTGATGTCTCTTGCAATAAGCATCCTGAGTTCTTCATTCATCAGAGTGACCGTGTTCCAGGAGCAGTGGAGTTTGACCGGTTCTGTGCTGTCGGGGGGCATATATGAACAGCGGAATGCGGCTGTCCCGTTTGCGGATTCCCCAAAGCTGAAGTCCTTGGGGGTGAAGTCGAAAAATGAGTCAATAAGAGCGGCATTTCCGGGTTTGACCGCAGCTCCGAAAAGATGCCGTGCTGCCAGATTAGCTTCTTTGACCTTGTTGGAATTGTCAAAAATCACGATGATTTCAGAGGCATTACGCAGCAGCAGCCGGTAACGGTTTTGCCAGTCTGAAAGATTCTGTTCAAGTTCCTTGCTGCGGCCGTAGCTTCCGAAAAAGGCGAAGAACAGATCAAGAGAACGCCGGGGCTGAGGGAAAGTCGTTTCGTTTTCCGTCAATTTGAGATAGGAACCAAGAAGTATTCCCAGCCATAAATTCATAACGAATTGGGCCAGATGTTCATCGCTGAACCAGGTCGGAGTCAGACCTACTCCGAGCTGAAGCAGCCATTGAGGGATCCAAATGATAACTTCGCTGCTGAGCATCGCAATAAGAACTGCCCAGAAACGGGGGAATTTAAGTTCGACAAGGCTGGAATATATAATGGGAATCGCAAAAATCGAAAATATCAAAGGCACCAAAAAGGAGAGCAGTGCCACTTTGGCCTGATTGAGCAACGCTTCAAGAGCGGTTCCGGAAACGCCCGCAGAGAGCGAAAATGTACTCCAGGAACATTGCAGAAAAACCATTTCCGCAATGTAGATGAGGACGATCGAAACTGCCAGCAGACCGTATATAAGGCGTTGGGCAGCAAGGGTGCCGTCAACGATGTAGACCAGCAGATATGCCGTAAGGACAGGAGTGAACATCACTACTTTGGGAACGGGGAAAAACATTCCGTTGCCGAGGTGAGCCTGAATATCCGCTCCCATTGTGAGAAAGGTCAGCACCGTCAGAACCGAAAAAACCATAACAAAAGGAGCCTTGCCGATGTTGGAACGCTGATGAAAAAGCAAGGCGAGAATGGTAAAAATAAAGGTGCTTTCCAGGAGCAGCAAAAGAGGAACACCGAGAGAATAGGGCATAATTACTTCTCCGGAGTACAAATCAAAGCTGCGATCTCCGCCAATGTCGGAACGGTTGCAAATCCGGCGGCTTTGGCTTTGGGGGCGTGGATGTCCCAATAAAATGAGTCAACCAGAAAACCCTGACGGCAACCGGCATTGCGTCCGGCTTCAAGGTCTGAAATACGGTCCCCCACCATATAAGAGTTGCTGATGTCAATGTCAAGATCCCGGGCAGCTTTGAAAAGCATTCCCGGATTGGGTTTGCGGCAGGAACATTCCCCGTTGACCTTCTGGTGGTGGGGACAGAAATAGAAGCCGTCTATTTTTTCTCCGGAAAGAGCCAGCAGCTCCTGGATCCTTGCGTGACAGTCCTGAACGGCACTTGCTTCGTACATTCCCAGTGCGATACCGCCCTGATTGGTGATGACAACAGCAAGATAGCCTGCCCGGTGCAGGAGTTTCACTCCTTCTGCAAATCCCGGCTTCAACTCTATTTTTTCCGGTTCGTGGCAATACCGGACATCGTAGTTGACCACACCGTCACGATCTAAAAAGAATGCTTTGTTCATAAGGATCTTTCAACACTCCATTATTTTTATGCCGGTTGCAAGGTTTTCTTTTGTCCCGAGGACCGCTGAAGCCTTTTTCAGCACTTCCGTTTCAGGGAACATCGCAAACAAAGAAGATCCGCTGCCGGAAACGTGAACGCACATCGCCCCGTAGGCAAGAAGTTCTCTGCGTAAAAAGTTCAGCAAAGGGAATTTCTCAAAGAGCGAGTGTTCCAGATCATTGGCACAGAGAGCTGCCGCTTGGTCGAAGTTTTTTTGGAGCAGAGCTTCTGTTAAAAGTCTCAGTTCCTCTTCTGCCTGTTCCGGGGGGGTGAATTGCTGCAAATGCTTATAAGCCCACGCCGCACTGACCGGAAAGTTCGGAAAAACAGCAAGTATGGGCGGCATCGGCAGTGTGCCGGCAGGTGTGATTTTTTCCCCTGTTCCCCTGGCGGCAGCATCTTGGGGTGAAAGAAAAAATGGCACATCGGCACCGAGAGAAGCCCCCAGTGTCACAAGGTCAGTTTCAGAACATCCCGGGAATCGTTCAGAAAGAAATCTGAGCACTCTTCCGGCATCGGAACTGCCCCCCCCCATTCCTGCCGCAACGGGAATGTGTTTGATCAGTTCAAAGTGCCACCGGGGGGAGAGTTGCATTTTTTCCGCAAAAGCTGCTGCCGCTTTCCAAAGGAGATTGCGGCTGTCTGCCGGCACACCCGGTTGAGTACAGCTTAAAGAGATCCCCCCGGCAGCACACAGATCCGCTTTGATCTCATCACAAACTTTGTATACCGGATGAAACAATGTGACAAGCTCGTGATAACCGTCACTGCGTCTGCCTGTGACCCGGAGCAGCAGATTTATCTTGGCCGGAGCGTAAAAAAGACCTTGGTGTTCCATTTTTCAGACGAATCAATCCTGGAATTTGAAACCGTACTGTTCGTTATAGCGTCTGGCTTCTTTTTCGATCGTGACCGCCAGCTGCAGAGCTTTGAGCCCCTGAGAGCCGGGGATCCTGGTTGCTGCGACGATTCCAGTTTCTTTCGTTTTGCGTACAGCACAGAGAAAATCGTCCAGTTCACAGGCCAAAGCGTTGACAGCATCAAGTTTGACCTCTTCAGTGACGAGTGTGCCGGCGGCCTTTGAAACGATGGTGCCTGTATGGTTGCCGAAGTCCATCGTAATGCAGTTGTCTGTCTCATAGACCTGGACTTGCCGGACAGGAGTCTGGCTTACACGGCTTGCCGTAAGGAGGGCACAGCTGCCGTTGACGAATTTGATCCGGGCGTTGACAAGGTCTTCGCCGGGACTGAGTATGGGAGCTCCCATAACGTCGACACGTTCGACTTCTGAATCGATCAGGGCAAGAACCAGCTCGATATCGTGGATCATCAGATCAAGAATGACGCTGACCTCTGTGCCTCTGGGGTGGAGTCCCGGACGGGCAGGGGGGTAAGCTGCCATACGGCGGGCTTCAATGAAAACCGGGGAAAGGTGACGTTTTTCAAGAAACGTCATTGCCGGATTGAAGCGTTCCACGTGGCCGACACCGAAAACGACGCCGTTTTTCTGAGCGGCCAGAACCATTTTTTCAGCATCTTCAAGGGAGTCTGCAATGGGTTTTTCCACCAGAACGTGTTTTTTCATCTGCAGCAGGGGCAAAGTGGTGCTTCCGTGGTATGTGGCAGGGACAGCCACACTGAGAGCGTCGCATTGAAAAGCAAGTTCCTCCCAGGTGTCAAAAACGTTCAGATTGAATTCCGCCCCCACCTTTTGTGCATTTTCTTTCTGGACATCAAAGATACCGACGACCTCTGCTCCGGGATTTTCAGCGTAAAGTCTGGCGTGATGTCTGCCTAATGCTCCGACTCCGATGACTCCGACTTTGATTTTTTCAGTGTTTCCCATTATGAAAATTCCTCTCTTTAAGATTGAATATATTGTCTTTTTGATAAAATAGCACATTTTACTGTTTTTTTCCACTTGCAAAAGCATCTTTTACGGGTTATATTTTGTAAAATATTTGGAGGACTGCTATTATGGAATGTACTTTCAGCTACAAAAGGATTATGCTGAAGATCAGCGGAGAGGCTCTTAAAGGCGAGCGTTGTCACGGATATGAACCCGAAGCTCTCAGAGAGGTCGTTGCCCGGATCAGTCAGGTCAGAGAGAAGGGCGTTGAAGTCGCTGTGGTCGTGGGGGCCGGAAATCTCTGGCGCGGCAATATGGGCGTCGGTATGGATCACGTCCGGGCTGACTATATGGGAATGCTGGCAACTGCAATGAATGCTATTGCCATCGGAGAGTTCCTGACTCAGGCCGGGATCCCTGCTGAAGTTTATTCTGCTGTCAATATGGCTCCGGCTGTCAAACTTTTTGACCGGGAAAAAGCAATGAATGATCTCAGTTCCGGCAAGGTCGTTATTTTTGCCGGCGGAACCGGAAGTCCTTTCTTTACCACCGATACTGCGGCTGTTCTTAAAGCTCTTGAAACAAGATGCGATATCGTTCTCAAGGCCACCAAAGTTGACGGAGTTTACTCTGCAGATCCCTTCAAGGATCCCACTGCTGTGCGTTATGAGAGAATCTCCTTTGATGAGGCTTTGCAAAAAAATCTCCGGGTTATGGATGCTGCGGCATTTTCTCTTTGCCGGGACAACGGTCTGCATATCGGTGTCCTGAATTTTTCAGACCCTGAGGCTCTGGAAAAACTGTTGATGAATGATACCAAATACGGGACTATCGTCAGCTGAGTTTCTGCATTGGGAAGGGCCGTCCGGAAAATTTCCCTGTTTGAAAATCATACGCTTTGTCAAGGAGTGAAAGTAATGCCATATCTCAGAAAACTCTTGGTACTTGTTGTTTTGAGTTTGCTTTTCTGCGGTTGTGCACCGAAAAGTGAGCTGTTGCGTTACAAACCTGATTCACTTTCGCCTGTTTGTATCGGTCTTGTGCTGCCTTTGAGCGGTCCTGATGCGGTCAAAGGGAAAAAAATGCTTAATGGGGCCACTCTGGCAGTCGATGAACTCAATTCATCCCGAGGGCATTTCGGCCGCCGGGTGAAGTTGATCGTTTGTGATTCCGGCAGCACCGAACAGGGAGCTGCTAAAGCCTTTGAACAGGCTGTCTCTTCCGGAGCAATTGGCATTGTGGGAGGATATTCTTCTCTTGAAACACAAGGGATGACTTCTCTTGCCAAGCGTTTCAAAGTTCCTTTTGTTATTGCTGCTGCAACCGGCGACGGTGAGCGGATCAACAGCAATCCCTTTGTGTTCCGGGTGGTGTTTACGGACAAACAGCAGGCGGCAATGATCGCCGGGTATCTGAAGTATTACCGCCGTGCAAACCGGATCATTGTTACTGCTGCCACCGAACAGGAGGCGGTTTATTCACGCAATGTTGCTCAGGATATTGTCACCTCTTTCAAGAAGGTCGGCGGCGAACACGCCTTTCTCAGAGAAATTCATACGGCAGCTCCCGAAGGGGCTCTCCGTGAGATCATTTCTGCAATGCCGGATGCCATTGTGCTGCCTTTTGACGGAAAAAATGCTGCCCGTCTCTATAAAATCCTGCGTCAGTATGGGTACAAAGGGTTGATTTGCGGAACGGACAGTTGGGATGATCCGGAGTTTGTTGCCGGGTTGCAAGGGATGAAATTTCCGGGAAACAACTTTTACATTGCCCGTTTCAATGCTGAGAGCAAAAGTCCTGAATTTCTGAATTTCAAAAAAAATTTCAGGAAAAAACTTTTTTATCAGCCGGAAGGGAGCGAGAGTCAAACTTTTGATGCCGTCAATATGTTGTTGACCGGATTTGGGAAAAATGCCGCAAACTTGAAGCTGTTTCAGCGGAATTGGCTCAGTTTGAGAAAATATCCCGGAGTCGCTGCCGTTTATACGATGCTTCCGGGCAATAAAATCGACAGAACGATGTATATCAACAGCATTGGCGTTTCTGCCGCAGACAGGAGTAAACTGGTGCCGAGAAACATAACAAAGCTGCAGTATTCAAGGCTCAAAGCCTATGCTGTCGACAGTGAATGAATTGCAAAGAGAATATTTTTCAAGGAGATAAAAAATGAGTTATCTGGTAAAAAGAGCTTTAAGCAAGCCTGATATTTCAAGTCCTTTTGATGGTCCCTGCTGGGCCGACGCAGAGGTGATGAAAATCAATCAAACGTATGCAGAAGGCAGCAATTACAATCCTGAAGTCAATTTCAAACTTCTGTATGACCAGGAAGGGCTTTACGGAATGTTTGAAGTTCAGGACTCCTATGTCCGCTGCGCCCATACCGAGTTTCAGTCCAGTGTCTGCCACGACAGCTGTCTTGAGTTTTTTGTCCGCCCTGCTGCCGGTGTCGGATATCAGAACTTTGAGATCAATGCTTCCGGTGCAATGCTTTGTATGCATATCACCAACCCCGGCCGGACGGCAAACGGTTTTATAGAATACCGTTTCCTGGAAGCTGAAGAGGTCAAAGATATTCAGATTTTCCATACACTGCCGGATAAAGTTGAACCGGAACAGACCGGTTTGTGCACCTATCGGCTGGCTTGGTTTATTCCCTTTTCTCTTTTCAAGCATTTGAACGGGGCTCCTGTGCCTGTGGCCGGAACCGTCTGGCGTGCCAACGTTTACAAATGCGGTGACTGTACTTCGCACCCTCACTGGCAGAGCTGGATCCCGCTGCGGGCTGTGAATTTTCACGTGCCTGATGAATTCGGAAAACTGGTGTTCGGATGAAAAGTCTGAAAAAATGAGAATCGTACTGAGCCGGAAAGATGATTTTCCGGCTTTTTTGTGGTGAATTTGCAAGCGGGGAGAGCTTATGGAACTGCAATGGCGGCTTTTTTATGGCGTTGACGGTGAGAAAATCAATGCCGCAGAACTTACTGAAATGCCGGAAACTCTGGACGGTGTAAAAGGGGAAAATATTTGTTTTGCTGACGATGTTTACACCGGGAAAAATGCTCAGGATATTCCGGAACAGGGTGTCTTTACCGCAGAGATCCAGGTCGAAGAAGATTGTGTTCTGCCTCTGGGATTCGGATGCTGTTATTTTTATCAGGTCTTTTTGAATGGTGAATCCATACTTGACCGGCGTGAAAACGGGAACAAACCTTACTTCCCCCCGAAAAGTGACAATTTTACCGTCCCTGCATATTGCCGCAAAGGAAAAAATTTACTGACAGTTGTTCTGAAGTCTGTTCCCGGCGAAGTTATGCACCTGGCTTTCAGGGTGAGAAGTGACTGCAACTGGCATAAATGCCAGCCTTCCATTGAAAATTTTTCAGCTCTTGTCAATGGAGGGCCTTACCCCGCAGAAGGCAGTGCCGAACGCCGGGATTGCTGTCAATTGATCCAAAATGGTGTCCTGCAAATGCGTAATACCATATTCAATCCCTTTGCTGTTGACGGCCAAATGCTCCCGGATGAGGTGCAAAAGCTGACAGAAGAATATCCGATATTGTATTTTTATGAAAAGGCTCTTGACAGGATCATTAAAGAAGCTGCCGCTGCCTCACCCGGTGAAAATGAGGTTTTCTTTTGGCATTTGTACAATATGGGATATGTGGTAAAAACCTCTTATGTATGTTTCGGTTTGGATCTGAGCCACAGACGGGCTGTCGATCTGGCTGAGCATATGGACTTTGTGCTGACAACACATAATCACGCAGATCACTGCGATCTTGAACTTTTCAAGGCTTTGGCTGCCGCAAAAAAACAGGTCATTACCAACTTTTACCCGGCTCCGGGATTTCACCGCCCCCCGGTGGAACTGGAAATTGACCGGTTGAAAATCTCAATGCGGGAAAACGACCATAATTCCACTTTGCAGAAATTTGTGGCTTCCTATCTTATCAAACTTCCCAATGATTGTGTGATTTTTGCCGTGGGGGATTCAAGAGAGGTTGCTCAGCTTGAGCCTGATTGCCGCCCGGATATTTTTATTCCTCACCCCCGCGTTGGACTGAGTGTGCCTGCGGCAGTTAAAAAATTTCATCCCCGCAGCGTTCTTTATTCCCATTTTCTTGAAATGCGTCATACTCCCCCAACGCCCTGGTATGCAGTTCCCTACGACCTGCTGGATGAAGAACGGGCCCAAGTGGAAAAACTCGGAGCTGCTGCACTGGCCCCCTTATGGGGCGAAAAGCTGGTTTGGAATACAGCGTTGAAACGTTTTATTTGATGTCTGCAAACAAAGAAAGACCGCCGGCCGAAGTTTCCCGGTATAACGAGGGCATATCTTTGCCCGTTTGAAGCATCGTTTTTATGACTGTGTCAAAAGAAATAACGTGATTGCCGTCAGACAACAGGGCCATTTCAGCTGCGGCAAGAGCCCGGTTGGCCGCAATGGCGTTTCTTTCGATGCACGGTATTTGTACCAAGCCCATAACAGGATCGCACGTCAATCCCAGAAAATGCTCAAGGGCTATTTCTGCGGCATATTCGATTTGCGGAAGTGTCCCGCCGAAAATGGCAGCGGCGGCTCCGGCCGCCATTGCACAGGCGACGCCGATTTCCCCCTGGCACCCCACTTCTGCTCCGGAAATAGAGCCATTTTGCTTAACAATGTTTCCGATGACTCCCGCAGTACATAATGCGTGAAGTTCCTCTGTTTTTGTGAGAGTCCGGGTTTCTCTGCAGTAACGCAGTACTGCCGGCAGAACACCGCAGCTGCCGCAGGTGGGGGCTGTGACAACGATTCCCAGAGAAGCATTTTCCTCAGCAACAGCATAGGCGTAAGCAGAAATGAGTCCCGTCCGTTGGATATCCTGCCGCAACGCCCTTGTTTTGAGCAAGACATTGTGAGCTTTGCGGGGCAGATGCAGTTCTCCCGGTAAAACACCTTCTGTAAAAAGACCTGATTCGATAGAACGGTCCATTTCTTTCAGGCAATTTTCAAGGTGGAACATAATATCATCATCATCAAAACGATTGACCAGTTCCCATAAGGGGATCCCTTCTTTGCGGCAGAAGTTCATCATTTCCGTCATAGAGTTGAAGCAGTAACGTTCAGGCGTTGAATCTTGTTCGCCTTTTTCAACAAGAGCTCCGCCGCCGGTTGAAAAAAATACAGTTTCTCCCATAATATGCTTTTGGGCGTCCAGAGCAGTGAATTTCATACCGTTCGGATGATATTCAAGTACGATCCCCGGCTCCCATTTGACAACGGCGGGAATGGGAGCAAGAGTATGGATGATCGCCTGATCGGTAAAATGGCCTTTGCCTGTGGCAGCCAAACTGCCGTAGAGGATGACTTCAAAGGAGCTTGCTTCCGGGAATCGGTCTTTGAAAAGTGCTGAGGCGTGAGCCGGTGCCATTGTATGACTGCTGGACGGGCCGTGGCCGATGCGGAAAAGTTCTTTCAGGGATTTCATTGTTTTACAGAGCCTTTAATAATAAAAGTTTTGTTATTGTGAGAAGAGCTGCATTCCGGAGCAAGCTCCGGTCTCCCCTGCCAGAGATTGTAAGAAGCTGTTATCAGTGCAATCAAAGCAAGGCAGAGAAAAAAGAACCCTGCCGTACGGAACAAAAGAGAATTTTTCTTTCGGAATATGGCAATGAGACAAGGCAGAATCCCAAAGAGAGTAACGATCCCGACGCCGCCGGCAACGTCAAGAGCTTTGATGAAAATTTCTGGTTTGATGAGAGCTGTTACAGCAGGAGGAACAAAGGCTGCCGCCCGGATAAAATTTTTCTGCTTTTGAGAAAATCCGGAGTTCTGCCGATCCGAAGTGAGCATATCCCTCAGAAAATTCATCAAACCGATACCGTTGGCAATGAATGATGTGGCAATGGCAGACAGTGAGAAGTAAACTGCAATCACCAAAAAGAGCTTTGAATTGAGAATATTGCCCATAGGTACTGTGGCTGGCAGATTGGAAAGATATGCCAAAACCAGACTGTTGTCTCCGTGGCGGGGCAGAGTCCCTATACCGCATAAGGTCCAGAGCAAATTCATTACAAAAGCAATCGCCATACCGAGGATCACTGCTTTACGCATTGCCCGCAGATCCCATTCGAGATTACGGCAGAGCAGGGGGATGATATTGTGAAAATGACAGGCCGTTACGATCAGAGGAATGGCAAGAGCCGCATAATTCCAGTGGGATTCCTTGAGCCGGGAAAAATGTATGGCCGGAAAACTCAGAAAAAGCAGTGCTCCGAAAGCACAGATCAATGTCCCCACCATAATCGCATTGTATTTGTTGATCGCAGAAAAGTCCATAATCGCCAAAAGAGAAAGTATTATCGCCACCACAGGAACGATCAGGGATTTTATACCGTTTGCCCCTGTGAGATCGGCAATGATCTGCGAAGCTCCGGAAATATAGGCCGTCAGCAATCCGTAAAGAATGATACCGTTGGTGATAACTGCCGCCCAGCGTGCCCAGCGTCCGAGATAGGTGCTGTAAAGGGAAGGCAGGTCAAAGGAGACGCGTTTTCTTTCGACCGCTTCTCTGCTCAATACTTCAGCCGAGTAAAGCATAAGGGCTCCGTAAAGTATCATTAAAATCAGCGAGGGAACCATACCGCATATACCAAGACTGACTGGCAGGGCCAATATTCCGGCTCCGATCAGGTTGCCGACGATCAATCCTGCCGTCCAGACCGGGCGGCTGCCGGTGTGATGATGACTCATATTGAATTCCACTTTCTTTTTCTTGCAATTGAACTTTGGCTCTGTTTTCAATATAGTGTGAGCAGAAGTTTTTTCAAGAGCACTGCCAGGTAGAAACGTGAAGAAAATTTGAAGCCTTTATTTACAGAAGAGGTGCCGGTTTATTTTTTACGTTGTGACCAGAGAAGTATAAAGATCCCCACTCCCACAACAATAAAGAATGAATAGCCGGCTCCCTCCAAAAAGAGAGAGAGTGCCGGAATATTTTTGTCGATGACTGCCTGATGAGGAGCGGCAGGGTTGCTGAAACAATGGAATTTTTTACCGGGAGCAAATTTTTTCACCAGTTGGCGGTGCTTGTAAGAACTGCGGGAAAAATCGTGGAAAAAAGAGTAGGTGTCCGAGGTGTAACTTTTTCCTTTTACATCATACTTAAAAGTTATTTCAGCTTTGTAGACCGTATAGGAGCTGTTTTTTGACCGGCGGCGGGCTGTTTTTACATAACTCTTGGTCACTTCCGCCGGAAGGGAAAGCCATTTTTCTGTCTGTCTGTTTTTCCACAGAGGTGTGACCACATTTTGAATGGCTCCCAAGAGGCCCATCCCGGAAAATACCGCAAGAAAAAGTATGGCGACCCAGCGGGGGACATTTTTTTGCTTTGTTTTATTCCTGTCATTTTCTTTTAAGGGAACATTGAGTTTTTGAGAAAGTGTTTCGGCAGTTTTTTTGAGAGAGGCGTAGTTGCTGCTGTCTGTTATAAAGATCCGGTTCAGATCATCAGTGATGAGGTTCAATTCGTAAAATTGACAGGGACCGCTTTTGCGTCTGTGCACAATTTTATAAAGAAGCTGGATGCCGCTGATCTTGGAAAAGGGCAGGTAGTCCTTTAAGCTGGAAACATCTCCATATCGGGGCTTTTTCCAGTCCCGGTAAAAGCATCCATTCCGGAAATCAAAGGTTGGGACAGCAAAAAAATCTTTTGCAGAAATAGCCAGAATGAACAGTATGAAAAATAAGAATATCAATGAAAATATCAGTGCACTCCCACTGCCGGAAAGAGTTGCCGCAAGAGGGGGCAATATCAAAAATGCATATAATCCCCAGATGCTTCTGCTGAGCCTGAAGTACCAACACTCCGGATCACGGGTTTCCAGTACCCGCTCCCAACTTTTTCCGTTATTGAGAGGTCTGTCATTTACAAAGTTGATGAGGCGTTCCTGTTCCATAATTCATCTCTCTGCTGAAAGCTGCCCAAAAAAATAAAAAAGCCTCCGGAATCAAATCCAGAGGCTTTCTTTTTGACCGTAAGGTTTCAAATTACATTTCAACCGGTTTGGTCTTGGGAAGTCCGAGAACTTTGTCCTCAGCAATGCGGCCGGAATCCCGGAGCACATTGATACGCTCATAGCGCTTCATAACATTACGGACTTTGCGGATCTTGCCGCCCACGCGGAGACTGGGATGCTGGGACATTGTATACCTCGCTTCTTTTTATGTTATCATTAGTTGTTTGTTTACTATTATTTATTAAATATACACCCAATTGTGTCAAATGTCAAGGGCGGAATACAGAAATTCTTTCCAAAATTTCTTCCACATAGCGTTTTTCGCCGATATGGGTGGCAAAATGGCACTCTTTGCCGAAGTGGTAGGGACCGTCACCGGTGGAGTGGGTGTCGCTTCCTGCGGTGGAAAGCAGACCGTGATCCAAACAATACTGACGGTAGAAGGGGGTCAGATCGTGAGGAATTGAAGTGTGGGCACATTCGATACCGTCGAAGTCAAGCATTTCACGCAGTTCGTCCATACGGTAAAGATCCTGGCCGCGGAAATAACCTTTGGGGTGGGCGATGAATACCAGTCCCCCCGCCCGTTTGACAGCGGGGAGAACGAAATCATATTCGGGGTAGGGGGGCATCGGGTAACTGGAATTCCAGACAACATTGTTTTTGGCATCAGTGTCAGCAAAAAGTTTTTTCTCTTTGATGAGGTAGTCATTTTGAACGCTGTTCTGAACGTGAGTGATACCCTGCACATCAATGGTTTTCTGGGGACGGTAACGTTTCAGCAGAATTTCCCGTTCTTTGCGGCAGTAGGGATAACCTTCAATAGAGAGCAATGCACAGAGGGCGTCACCGTAAGCACGCTGCCAGTTATGGTAGGCGGCAAAGACCTGCTGCAATTCAGGCGTGGGTACAAGAGGCAGTCCCAGGCAGACCATATCAAAGGTGCCTTTGGGACTGTGGACGGTCAGCTCCGCAGCGGGAATATAGTTGACGGAAGGATGTTTTTTTGCCGCTTCAATAGCTTCGGGCAGGGAGTCCATCTGATGATGTTCTGTAATGGCGATATGGGAAACTCCCAGTTTTTCTGCCATTGCAAAGTAATTTTCTACGGGAGCTGTGGCATCGTAGCTCCAACAGGTGTGAAGATGAAAGTCAAAGGATGCAAGCTGTTCAGACATATTTTTACCTCGTTAATAATATTAAAGGATCAAAAGTTCCACATTTTTTGGAAAGACTCCCAGGATTCCCGGCCCCAGTCGCCTGATTCAGTTTCAGGATTGCGTAAATTGGGCAAACTTTTCAGTTTGGGAACAAGCTCTGCCCAGTCGATATTGCCGCCGCCGGGGGGATTGTGGTCATCAAAGGAGCCGTAGTTGTCGTGGAGATGAAGCACGGCGATCCTTGGTGACATCAATGAAAGAAGTTCAGTGACATTCTTGGTTCCGTAACAGTTGGCGTGGCCCGTGTCAAAACAGAATCCCAGATGTTCGGAGTCGAATTCATCTGCAAGAGCTGTCATTTTCTGCAGATCCTCCGGTGTTTCGCTGCCGTTTTCAAGGGCCAGAACAATATCATTTTTAACGGCGGTGGGCAAAAGTTTCTCAACAGAACGTCTGACATACTCCCAGGACCCGGAAGCAGAGCTGAGCCCCAAATGAAGGGTGTATGTTTTTACCTTCATCTCAGCAAGCTGTTCAAGAAAAATATTGTGTTCTCTGACCAACTCTTTGTGGCGGACGGGATCATCACAGCCGATATCGTTTCCCTTACCCCAGAAAGCGTGACAACCGGGAGTGCTCAATCCCAGGGAATCGCACCTTTGTTTGATCTTGTTCAAAGTTCCGGGCGTTTGCCGTTCCAGTTTCCCCCAAAGGGGATGGGCAACTGTATGGGTGACTCCCCAGCCGGGGAGTTCTTCAAAAACTTTATCCCAAGTTTCCTGCGGGATGACTTCCCAGCGGACGAAGTGAACGAGATTTTTCATATTGCTTCCTGATTGATTGACTTCTGACAGACAAAATATAACACCGGTTGCAGGATAATTCAAGGGCTTTTATTTGCAAAAACAGAGATTGAGAAGTATATTAAGAAAATTTTTTCAGGGAGCAGATTTTTTTATGAATGAATGGCTGATCGTACTTATTGCCGGAAGTGTGGTCTTTACTACCTTTACTGTTGAAGGTATCGCCGGTTTCGGATCGACTGTTATGGCTCTGCCTTTTATTGCTATGCTAATCGGTGTGGACAAGGCGGTTCCGGTACTTTCATCTCTGAGCATCTTGCTTTCACTGTTTATTGTGCTGCGTTCCCGGCGTGATTTGGATTGGCGGGAATACGGATTTATTGTTCTTCACGTCGGGCTGGGAGTGCCCGTCGGACTTTTTATGATGGACAGTTTGCCCAAAGAATGGCTTATTGCACTGTTGGTCTGCTTTATGTTTTTTGTGGGGATCAGGGGATTGCTTTCGTTACGTTCAAAGAAATGTGCTGTTGTATCTGAAATCCCTGCAAAAAAGAGTTTCCTTTCCCGTATCGTACTTTTTACCGGAGGCATTATTCAGGGGGCTTTCAGTTCCGGCGGGCCGGTGGTTGTGATGTATGCGTCAAAAGCCTTGAAAGAAAAATCAAGGTTCCGGGCTGTTTTAAGTTCCCTGTGGCTGACGACCAATACGGTTATGGTTGCCAAATGGACGTTGTCCGGTACGGTATGGACACCGCAAATGGGGCGGATGATCCTGGGAATGCTTCCCTTTATTGCCGCCGGTATGATGTTTGGGGACTATCTGCATAACAAAGCGGATCAACGGAAATTTACCTTTCTTGTTTATACTGTGCTTATTGTTGCCGGGGTTATGCTCGGGGGAAATTTACTTTACAAATTGATGTTCTGATACGCTTTTGTTATTGAAAAAACTCCTGTTTGGTGGTATATTAATAAGATGCTCAAAAAACGTGGAGGTAAAAGCGTATTATGATTTATTGGAGTGCAGGCACAGCAGCCATCGCCGGTGTGTTGGCTTTGCTTTGTTGCCGGTGGGGCAATCTTGCCGGAGCGGTGGGAATTGCCGGAACACTTATTGCCGCCGTCACCGGACTGGCCGGTATATGTATCTCGCAGCCGGGCTTGGCGGCTCTCTTTATGCTGCCGACTCTTATATTGGCTCCTGCTGCTGCCTTTCATTCACTTGCATACATCAAGGGGCACGGTAATCCCGGGATCTACTGGGGATTTTTTAATTTGACTGTGGCGACGATGCTGGCTTTGCCTTTGATCTCAGAGTTTGTTCCTTTTCTGATCGTCTGGGAGCTTATGGGGATTTTCAGTTTTGTGCTGGTGATGTTCAATTACAAAGCTGAAGAACTTAAACGGGTGGCTTGGATCTATCTGCTTGCCTGTGAAGCCGGAGGAGTGCTGCTGATGCTCTTTTGGGCACTTGCCCATAAGGCGGGAGTTCCCGGATATCTGCTTATCGCCATCGGAATGGCCGGCTTCGGATTGAAAGCCGGATTCCCTCTGCTTCATCTCTGGCTGCCTGAAGCTCATCCGGCGGCTCCTGCTCCCGTGTCGGCCATTATGTCGGGAGCGATGATCAATCTCGGTTTCTGGGGGATCTTGAATTTTGTATTTCCTGAAGCGGCATTGCTTCAGTCGCCTTTTGCATTTTTCGGATGGACGCTGCTGATCCTCGGCTGCATCGGAAGTCTCGGGGGGATCGTCTTTGCTTTTGCTCAGGACAATTTGAAGCGGCTTCTTGCATACAGCAGTATTGAGAATATGGGGATCATTTCCATCGCTCTCGGGAGTGTGTTTCTTGCAGCTCACAATCAACACACAGAAATGGTTGTTTTTGCCGGATTGGGATTTGTATTGCATATCATCAATCACGCTCTGCTTAAGGGGACGTTGTTTTTGGGGGCAGGGCAGGTGTATTGTTCAAGGGGGACTCTTTCCATTGATAAAATGGGCGGAATGATGAAAAAGACACCGGTTACCGGAAGTTGTTTCACCCTGGCCTCTCTGGGGATTTCCGGACTTCCGCCTTTTAACGGCTTCATCGGGGAATTGATGATATATCTTGCTGCTTTTGCCGGGATCTGTTCAAATTCGATGATGCTCCGCGGGGCGGGGATCCTCTGTGCACTTGTGCTCAGTCTTACCGGTGCCTGTGCCGTGGTTGCTTTTGCCAAGGCTGTGGGCGGAACTTTTCTCGGGGAACCCCGGCAGATCTCAGAGTGCGGTAAAGAATCCCCCTGGATGTATGTGCCGATGATCGTTCTGCTGAGTTTTGCTGTTTTGAGTGTTTTTGCTGCACCGTTGGCAGGGGAATTTCTGTTGAAAGGTCTTCCCGTCGGCAGAAAAGTTGTGGATATCCTGTGGCTGGCTGCAATTTTTTCTGCGGTGTTTTACGCTTTGTGTGCCTGGGGTTTTTTCTGGCGGAGATACGTTTTGGTACGGGGAAGAGAAAATCTTTCCGGTCCCACTTGGGATTGCGGCTATGCCAAACCTACAGCCAGAATGGAGTATACCGGCAGTGCTGTGGTACAGGCTCTTGCCGATTTGTTCAACGGCTTTTTGCGGATCCGCCGCAAAGTGGAGCCCCCCAAAGGACTTTTCCCGGAAAAAGCCTCCTTTGAATGGAACGCTCCTGACGGCTCTGAACGTTTTTTCTGGGCTCCCCTGTTCAAGTTTTTTGCCGGGATATCTGACCGGGTCCACAAGTTCCAGTCGGGATATCTTCATATGTATGTATTGATTATGACCATAGCTCTTATTGCTATGATCGTCTGGGCGATCCTTTGTTGAGGTGGTACAAATGAAATATTTTATTATCAACGCATTGCTGGCATTGATCCTGGCCCCTGTGCTTTTCGGGGTGATCAATAAGGTCAAAGCATTTTTTGCCGGACGCAAAGGCCCCAGGATTATGCAGACCTGGTATGATATATTCAAACTGCTGCGTAAAGGCACTGTTTACAGCACCAGTTCAACCTGGATTTTCAGAATTGCTCCGGTGGGGACATTGGCCGCCTGTCTTATGGCTCTGCTTTTTCTGCCTCTGGGATATGCTCAATCCCCCCTGGGATTTCAGGGGGATGCTCTGCTCTTTCTCTATCTTCTCGGACTGGGACGGATGCTGACAGTTCTCGGAGCTCTTGATACAGCGTCAAGTTTTGAAGGGATGGGAGCTGCCCGGGAATTGCAGTTTTCTGTGATCTCTGAAGGCACACTGCTGCTGTTGCTGGCCTTCCTTGCCATACAAAGCGGCAGCTGTGAATTATCAGTTATGCTTTGCGGCCGTCCCTGTGATTTCTGGGGAGCTGCTGCTCCTTCAATGGTGCTTTCTGCTGTGGCTTTGTATGTTGTGCTTCTTACTGAATGCTGCCGTGTGCCGGTGGATGATCCTGAAACCCATCTTGAGCTGACGATGATCCACGAAGCAATGATCCTCGATAACAGCGGTCCCGATTTGGCGTTTATCCATTACGGGGCAGGGCTCAAGTTGTGGATTTTCGGTGCGATGTTTGCGGCACTGATCATTCCGGCCGGAGCTCTTTCTCCCTGGATGGGAACTTTGGTTATGACCGGTATTTGTTTTATCCTTGCCGTTGCAGTGGGTGTCACAGAATCTATGATGGCCAGATACCGTTTTCTTAAAGTGCCTCAAATGCTTATGGGGGGATTTTGTATTGAATTCGGAGCTTGGGCTCTGCTGCTTCTTTTGGGAGGTTCCAAATGAATATGACAGTCGATCTGATTCTTACTGCCTTTATGGCGGTGTGTCTTTTGCTCAGTGCCTCCAGCCGTCTGCTGCATTGCATCCGTTTGGTGGCTCTGCAGGGAATATTGCTGGGGATCCTGCCCTGCTTTATGTGGAATTGGGAATCCGGTATCCCGGGATGTGAATTCTGGCTTTCCAGTTTGATCAATATTACAGTCAAGGGTGTGCTGCTTCCTGTAATGCTGGTGCGTGCAATGCATAAAGCCGGAGTCAAGCGTGAACTTGAACCCCTTGCCGGATATTCCTGGTCGCTTCTGATCATTACCATTGCGGGAACTCTTGCCCTCTGGCTTTCCCGTACTCTTGAACTTTCCGGTGTCCCCGTTCTTGCGGTGCCTGCTGCGGCAATGACTGTTTTTACCGGTTTGTTTATTATCATTTCCCGCCGCAAGGCTATCACTCAGGCGTTGGGATTTCTTGCTTTTGAAAACGGCATCGCACTGTTTGGGGTGGCAATGCATCTTGAATACGGCTTTTTTGTGGAGCTGGGGATCTTGCTCGACGTTCTTGTGCTTGTCTTTGTTATGGGGATCGCCGTATTCCAGATCAGCCGTGAATTCGAGCATATCGATGCTGACCGTTTGAATCTTTTGACCGATACCGGGGAGGGTAAATAAATGAATCTGTTTCCCATTCTTTCAATAACAGTCCCCCTTTTGACCGCACTGGCTGCTGCTCTGCTCAAAGGAACTTACAGCCGTACCTTGCTGCTGTCAGGAAGCCTCTTGCATTTGGCATTCATCCTGAAAAGTGTTGAACTGCGTTTTGCCGGACGCTGGATCGGCCTTACGTCGGACTATGAGGCAACGCTGCTGCTGCTGACTTCACTGCTTTATCTGGCTGTCACAGTATATTGTACCTTTGGGCTCAAAGCAGAAGAAACTTCAGATAAATCAAAAATGGTATTGGGTATTTGCCTGCCTCTGTTTCTTTCCACGATGACGTTGGTGCTGTTTTCTCAAAACTACGGCGTTATGTGGGTGGCGATCGAAGCAACTACGCTTTTCAGTGCTCCTTTGATCCTGTTTCACCGTTCCGGCAGGGCTCTTGAAGCTATGTGGAAATATCTGCTGATCTGTTCTGTCGGTATCGGTCTTGCACTTCTGGGAACTTTGTTTCTTGCTTTTGCCGCCCGCAACAGCGGAGTTGTGCTGCACGATCTTCAGATCGCTGAGTTTCTCAAGATCAAAAATTCCCTTGATCCCGGTTGGTACAAGGCAGCCTTTGTACTGGCTCTTGCCGGATACGGTACCAAGATGGGGCTGGCTCCCTTTCACACCTGGCTGCCCGATGCTCACAGCGAAGCTCCGGGAGCTGTGTCAGCTTTGCTGTCAGCAGGATTGCTCAACTGTTCCTTTGTGGGAATAATCCGTTTTGCAGCAGCGGCACCGGCTCAGGTCGGCAGTTTTTGCTCAAATCTGATGATCGTACTGGGGGTGATCTCATTGGCAACTGCTGCCTTTTTCATCATTCATCAGGGGGATTTCAAACGGATGCTTGCTTACAGCAGTATCGAACATATGGGAATTGCTGCCATTATCTTTGCTCTGTGCGGTATGGATTTGACGATCGCTCATTTGTGTGCTCATTCAGCAGTCAAGATGGCACTCTTTCTGCTCGCCGGAAACCTGCTTCTTGCCTGCGGGACCCGTCAGGTCGGCAAAGTTTCAGGACTTTTCACGCTTATGCCCCGTAATGCTATTTTGTTTCTGACCGGTACGCTGCTGATTTGCGGTGTGCCGCCGTCACCGTTGTTTATAACGGAGCTCAAATTGCTGTGTTCGGCACCTTTGTGGTTGGCTTTGACCGTGGCAGTTCTGCTTTTTATCATTTTTGCCGGTATGACAAAGAATGTGCTTGCTATGACGATGGGCAAGCCGGGAGAAGCTGAAGTCGATGCCGCTCCGGCTGAAAAATTGATTTGGGTTCCTGCTGCGGGGCTTGTCGCCGCATTGGCTCTTGCGGTTTATTTCTGGACCAAGTTCGGAGGAATGTTGAAATGAAAAACTTTTTGGAACTTAAAAACTGCAGTGCTGTTTCCCTTGATGCGATACCTGTGCTTGAATTTGCCAATTTCAGACAAACGTTGATCGACACCGTCGGAAATGAAAAATGTCGTGTGGGAGCCCTTTTCCCGCTCCGCAAAGATGGAGAGGAATTGCTTACTGTCCTTATGATAGATTCCGTAAAACAGTGTCTCTATTGCGGCTCTGCCCGGGCAGAAAAAAATTATATCGCCCTTACCCCTGAAGCTCCGCAGTTTCACTGGTTTGAACGGGAACTTTTTGAGCGTTACGGCTATATGCCTCAGGGACATCCCTGGCTGAAGCCCATTCGCAAGGCGGACGGAGAGTACTTTACGATGACCGGTGATGCGGTCAATGAAGTTGCAGTGGGGCCTGTTCACGCCGGAGTCATTGAGCCGGGACATTTCCGTTTTCAATGTATGGGAGAAAAGGTTTATTCTCTTGAAATCTCCCTTGGGTATCAGTCCCGGGGTGTTGAAAAACTTCTTGAGGGAGCTTTTTCATCGAGAACATTGCCGCTGTTTGAATCGGCAGCAGGAGACAGTGCCGCCGCAGCTGCGACAGGGGGAGCTTCTCTTTTTGAAGCTCTTTCCGGGACAGATGTCTCTCTCAGAGCTCAGCAGCTCCGTGCCCTTATGATCGAACTTGAACGGGTGGCAAACCATACCGGTGATCTGGGGGCATTGGCCGGAGATGTGGCTTATCTGCCCACAGCTTCTTTCTGCGGACGGATCAGAGGTGAATATCTTAATATGACTGCGGAAATCTGCGGCAACCGTTTCGGCCGTAATTACATTCAGCCGGGGGGCGTGCGTTACGATGTGGAACCTGCCCGGTGCGAGAAACTGCTCAAGTGGCTCGACAGGATCAATCCTGAATTGAAACACGCTCTTGATTTGATGTTCGATTCGCCCACGGTGCTTGACCGTTTTGAAAATACCGGTTGTGTTTCTCTTGAAACGGCCCGTTCCATAGGACTTGTGGGATGTGCTGCGAGGGCTTCCGGTATGGATATGGATGTCCGTCGTGAATTGCCTGCCGGATTTTATAAGGTGGATGTTCCGGCACCTGTCCCCGGCGGCACAGGTGATGTGCTGAGCAGAGCCAGGATCCGTTATAATGAAATTTTTGCATCTCTTGACTTTATCGACAGAAATCTGCGGAATCTTGCCGAAGGCCCTGTAATGACACCTTTTGAAGCAGACAAACTTCAGAAAAATTCACTGGCAGTTGCCATAACCGGGGCGTGGCGCGGAGAATTGTGTCAGATCGCAGTTACCGATGAGAAAGGCGGCATTGCTCAAAGCAGGATCGTTGATCCTTCTTTCCACAACTGGTTCGGTCTGGCAATGGCATTGAGAAATGAAGAGATCTCAAATTTCCCTATCTGCAACAAGAGTTTCAATCTGTCCTATTGCGGGCACGATCTGTAAAATATAAGGAGCTGAAAAAAGATGTTGAAAGCATTTATGGCGCGTCTGCGTCAGGGATATCGTACCGGGACTTTTCCTGCCACTGCTCCTGTTTTGCCTGACCGCTTTGCCGGTCGTCCTGAAGTCTACCCCGAAAAGGTCACTGAAGAAGCAAAACAGATCTGTCCCGTAAGTGCCATTTCTGAAAATGGCAAGATCAATCTGGGCCGTTGTATTTTTTGCGGTAAATGTGCCGGTGTCTGTCCTGAAGGGATCCGTTTTTCCGGAGAATACCGTATGGGAGCTTTTTCAAAGGAAGCACTTGAAGTTCCCGGGCTTGAACCCTGGAAGGAATCATCCAACCCGGAATTGCGGAAACTTTGCGGCAAGTCCTTTAAGATCCGTCAGGTTTCAGCCGGCGGATGTGCCGCTTGTGAGCTGGATTTCAATGTGCTGAATACTCTCGCCTGGGATATCGGCCGTTTCGGGATACAGGTCGTTGCTTCTCCCCGCCACGCAGATGCTCTGTTGGTAACGGGACCTGTCAGCGACAATATGCGTCTTGCATTGGAAAAAACCTATAATGCGATGCCTAAACCCTCTTTCGTTATTGCCGGGGGGGGGTGTGCCATTTCAGGAGGCCTGTACCGGGACGGAACGACTGCGGGCGGCGTGGAATCTGTCTTGCCCGTGGATATGTATGTTCCCGGGTGTCCTCCTCATCCGGCGGTTATGCTTGAGGCCCTCTTGAGACTGATCGCCGGTTCTGAAAAATAAGGAGTTTTCTTTATGAATGAATTGCTCATAGGACTGGATTTCGGTTCCGACAGTGTCAGAGCTCTTTTGATTGATTCCTGCGGCAAAGAAATCGCTGACAGTGTGGCGTATTATCCTCGCTGGAGCGAAGGGAAATATTCCGATGCAGCGGAATTCCGCTTCCGTCAGCACCCGCTCGACTATCTTGAATGTATGGAAAAGGTCATCAAAGAGGTGCTGAAACACGGAGATGCACGTTTGGTCAGAGGAATCGGTGTGGATACAACGAGTTCCACTCCCTGTGCTGTCGATCGGGAGGGGATCCCTTTGAGTCTGTCTGAGGAATTCAAAGATGATCCCGATGCGATGTTTGTGCTGTGGAAAGATCATACTGCCATTGAAGAATCCGAACGGATCAATGAAGTTGCCGGTAACAGCCCCGTCGATTACACTTTGTACACCGGAGGCACTTATTCCTGTGAGTCTTTTTGGAGCAAATTGCTTCACATTCTCAAAAATAACGAAAAAGTCCGGCAGAAAATATGGAGCTTTGTGGAGCTTTGCGACTGGATCACGGGAGTACTCGCCGGATCTCCTGTCAAGAAAAGCCGCTGTGCCTCCGGGCATAAAGCTCTCTGGCACGCTTCCTGGGGCGGTTTGCCGCCGGTTGAATTTTTCAGGGCCGTCGATCCGTTGCTTGCGGATTTTCCGGAACGGATAGGTAATGATTCTTTTACGGCTGATACGCCTGTGGGAAAAATCGCTCCCGAATGGGCGGAGCGTTTGGGATTGCCCGCTGAGACAGTGATCGCGGTGGGGGCTATCGACTGCCACGTTGGAGCTGTGGGGGCCGGGATCGTTCCCGGTGAAATGGTCAAAGTAATGGGGACTTCAACCTGTGATATCATCGTTATGCCTTCTATTGAACGGTGTATCCCCGGCATTTGCGGTCAGGTGGACGGTTCTGTGCTTCCCGGGCTTACCGGACTTGAAGCCGGCCAGTCAGCTTTCGGCGATATTTATGCCTGGTTCCGCCATTTTCTGGAATGGAGCGGCAGCAAAGTTTCTCTTGCTGATCTGGAAAAAGAGGCTGCTTTGCTGCCGGATTCCCGGGTTTGTGCCCTCGATTGGATGAATGGCCGCAGAACTCCTGATACCAATCCTCTTTTGACCGGAGCTGTTTTCGGTATGACTTTGGGAACAACTCCGCCTATGGTTTACCGGGCTCTGGTCGAAGCAACTGTATTTGGAACCCGGGCCATTTTTGAGCGTTTCAGAGAGCAGAAACTTGAGATCAAAAGTGTCAAAGCCACCGGCGGAATCGCCAGGAAGTCGCCTTTTGTTATGCAGTTTTGTGCCGACGCTTTGAATATGCCCATAGCGATCGTCAACTCTGACCAAACCTGTGCTTTGGGGGCGGCTATGTTCGGAGCAGCCGCCTCCGGGGTGCATCCTGATATTTTTACTGCCCAACGTGCTATGGAATCCGGATGCAGCAAGGTCTATATGCCTCAGCGTAACTGTGACGAACGTTATGCTCTTTACTGCAAATATGCAAGGGCTATTGAAAATATCTGAACAGTTTTCAAATCGTAAAACAGGAAAATCAGGAGAATAATCGTATAAATTTCTTGAATTTCTGCTTGAGATGTATTATAGTATACTGCAGACCCGTTGCGAAAAAGGGGGAAGAAAAGTTTTTTCAGTTTTCCTTTTTCGCCGCAGAAGTTTTATGAAAGGCATACAGGTGTTGGATTATGCTGTGCGATATTTGCAAAAAAAGAGAAGCCACGATTCATATAAAGGAAGTCAAAGACGGTAAGTGCATCAGTACGAACCTTTGTCCTGAGTGTGCCCGCGAAAAGGAACTCGCAGGCGGCCTGGGAGCTTTCGGTTTCAATTTGGCTGAAGTTATTTTTAATGTCGGCAAGACTCCCGAACTTAAGAAATCTTCAGCAAGAGACAATGCAAAAGAAAAAACGCCGCAAGTTGTCTGTCCCCACTGCAAATGGACTTTGGCCAAGATGCGGAAGTCTGGCGGCAAGCTGGGGTGTGCCGGATGTTATACTGTTTACGCAAAATGGGTGGACAAAGCTCTTGAACAAGTTCAGCGCGGAAAGGTCCATATGGGAAAACGTCCCGCTTCCTCTGTTGGCAGTTTGTCTGCTTTGAAACTTAAGATCGATCAGCTGCAACTCGACCTTGCCAGAGCTGTTTCGGCAGAGGAATATGAAAAAGCAGCCCAATTCCGGGACAGGATCAATGCCCTCAAAGCTGAAATAAAATCTTTGCAGAGCAGGGAAGGGGAACAATGAATCAGGATATCGTTCGTTTTCTGAAAAATCCGGCAAGTTTTCTTACCGCGTCTTCTTCTGACGGAATATGTATTTCAAGCAGGATCCGGCTTTCAAGAAATCTTGCAGAATGGACTTTCCCCTCCTGTGCAAGCAAGGAAAGTGCCGCTCAGGTCGCTGCGGCCGTAAGTTCCGGATGCTGTGCCGTTTCTGCATTTCAGGAACAGGGATGTTTTTTTGATATCACACAGTTGGATGAACTGGAAAGACAGTTCCTTCTTGAACGCCGTCTGGCCAGTTCCGAATTGATAAGCTCCTCAATATCTCCGGCTCTCGCTGTCAGCGATGATGAAAGATGTTCCGTTATGATCAACGAAGAGGATCATTTGCGGATACAGGCTCTTATGCCCGGATTTCAGCTTGAAGAGTGTTGGAAAAAGGTAAGTGCTCTGGATGATGAACTTGCCGCTTCTCTCGATTTTGCCTGGAGCGATGATTTGGGATATCTGACAGCTTGTCCCACCAATGTGGGAACCGGTATGCGTGCATCTGTTATGCTTCATCTGCCGGGGCTGGTAATGACTGAACAGATCCTGCCGACGATTCACGGTATCAACAAACTCGGACTTGCCGTCAGAGGCATATACGGCGAAGGCAGCGATAACACCGGTCGCCTTTATCAGGTGTCCAATCAGGTGACTTTGGGGGAAAGTGAAGCGAATATCATCGAACAGCTGTCTGCTGTAATAGGGCAGATAGTGGAATATGAACGCCGTGCCCGCCGTGCTTTGATGGAACAGGATCGTTTTGCACTTCTTGATCACGTTGGCCGTGCATTCGGTATGCTGCAATGCTGTTACAAACTTTCTGCTGATGAGGCTGCAGAGGCTTTGTCTGCTCTCCGTTTGGGAGTTGATATGGGGCTTTTCAAAAAATTGAAAATCGCAACAGTCAATGAACTTTTTATGGAGCTCAATCCGGGACATTTGCAAATGCGTTCCGGATTGGCTCTTCCTGAAGCCGAACTGGATGTTTTGCGGGCAAAACTTTTCCGCAGCAAACTGTGAGAAAAGTTATGAAATTAAAATTCTTTTCTCTGCTTGGCTCAGTTCTTCTCGGCACTTTTGCCTTGTTTGAGTTGACTTATGGTGTTCAGTCAACAGTTCATATTTACGGTTTTGCCATATTCAAAGAAGAGTATTCGCCTCTGACGTGGATCATCCCGCTGTGTTTGGGGGCGTTGCTTCTTTTTTTTATGCGGCGGAAAACTGTATTATATGAGTATGCCTTACGTCCTTTATGGTTGACTCCTGTCATTTTTGTCTGGCCCAATGACAGCAGCGGAATGTTTTGCTATGCGTTGGCTCTGTTTGTCTGGAGTGCGTTCCGTTTGGGAAGTCTGCAGTACAGGAAGTTTGAGAAAATTCCTGAAATCAGCGTAAAATATTCTTGGCCTTTGGTGCTGTTTTTAACGATTTTTACCTTTTCCTTAAGTTGGTATTTGCAGAATTCCGCCTTCAAGGCCCTTTATTTGATTTTCGGAGACTGGGGACAATATGCTGAAAGTTACCTGGTACTTGCCTCCGGCAGTGCATCGCTGAAACAATGGCTCTGTGCTGCAGGACATTTTAATCCGCTGATAAACCTCATTATGACCGCAGCGATCAAGATCGCTGCATCAGCACAAACCGTTTTTTGTGTCAATGCTATGGTGATCGCTTCTGCTGTACCTTTGAGTTTTTGTCTCGCCCGGTGCAGCGGATTAAAAAACAATATGGCATTATGTTGTGCTTTTTTGGCGGCAATATATCCTATTTTTACCCGTCAGAGCCTGTGTCTTTTTTACGGATTTCATCCTATTGTATTTTTTATGCCCCTGCTTTTGTGTTTTTTCATTGCCAGAAGCAGAAAATCTCTCAGGGGAATGACGCTCTGCATTGTTCTTTCTCTGCTGGTGCAGGAAACTGTGGCGATCTTTTGGATCGGTTGGGGGCTTTATCTTTTCGCAGTTAAAAAGCAGTATATACGGGGGGCTCTTTTGGCTCTTGCGATGGTGGGATGGTTTGCTTTGTTAGCTCTTGTGGTTCAACCGTGGGGCGGGGAAGCGGCTGTTTACGCCCAAAGTTTCAGGTATGCAACCTTGGGAAATACGCCGGTTGAGATCGCCTTATCTCCTTTTCTCAGACCGGGAGCTTTTTGTACTGCTCTTTTCTCTCCCCGGAATCTTCTTTTTGCAGCTATTATTCTCACGCCAGCTTTTTTTGCTGCCGCAGCATTTCCGGGGTTATTGCTCATAGGAGTTCCTCTGCTGGGAGGATTTTTTATCCAAAGTGCAGATGAAGTAAAAACGCCGCTGCTTCAATACGGTGTGGAACTGGGAACTTTGTGTTTGGCTGCGGCAATTGTGAATATGGGCAGACTTTTTAATGGAGAAAAAAGTTTCATCAAATGCCGCGGCGACATCAGGTATGGGGCTGTCTGTTCTGTTTGTACCGGTATTGTTATCGGATATTTTTTCTTTGGTTACGGTTACAAATTCGGTCTGTATCCCCGGGATTATGGCTTTTTCAAGGAAGATGCTTCAAGAGCTGTGGCATTTTTGAAAAAACATCTGCCATCTCAGCCTGAGCGGCTTCTTGCTGCCGAGCGGATCAGAGCTCATTTTATGTTTGAATATCCTGTAAAACCTTTGTCTCAGGAATACCGTTTGGGGGATTGGCTCTTGCTTGATTTGCACGATCCCGCCTTTGAATCTTCTGAAAAAACAGAAGCTCTCCGCCGCAAACTTTATACCGATCCCCGCTGCCGTCCTGTCACTTATGTCAACTGGTTCGGCAAACACCTGGTGCTTCTTCACATCGCTGCGGCCGATACGCCTCACAGGATCCCCTGTTTCCAGGTTTCAGAAGAACGTTTCAAAGCTGCCGCAGGAGTGATGCTCAATACGGGAAATCCCCGCTTTGACTGCAAATACGACGGTCGGATGCTTCATTTCAGACTGAAAAAGACTCCTGAGGCTGACTACGATCTCAAACTCCGCCTGACCTTTGTGAACGGCGAGAGGAAAAAATATGAGTATTCCTGGTTTTTCGGACTGTTCCCAGCCTGGGCTCAGAAAGAAGGCACTTTGTGGAGCATTCCGATACAACAGGGCGTCGTCAATTGCGAAATGGCCTTTACAGAACGTCCGGGATCCTCTGCGTCCCCCAAGCAGGAAGAGCCTCACAAGAGTTCCAAAGCTCAGGGAATGGTGCATCAAAGGTCAAAACGTTTCCCGTCACAGGGTGGGTAAAGGAAAGCCTTGCTGAATGCAGAGCCTGACAGGGCAGCAGCAGCAGCTCTTTGTCCTGAGGTGTTAAAGAGTCTGTACGCAGTTTCAGGAAAAGATTTTCATCTTTACCGTAGAGCTTATCACCGACAACGGGAAAGCCATAGGAAAATACAGTTGCTCTGATTTGATGCATTCTGCCTGTTTTCAATTGTGCCGCGGCAAGAGAAAAGCCGTTTTTGTACTCCAGCTTGTGAAGTTCTGTCCACGAAGATTCGATTTTTAATGCACCTTGCGGCGGACGTTCACCCGGGGCAAACTTACGTTTTTTCCGGACATTACTCATACTGTCGTCAAAAAGAAATCCTTTGGCAGAAATCTTTTCCGGCAATTCCCCGTGCACCATTACGGCATAGACTTTGGTAATATCATCTTGTTTTTTGGCAAGTTTTGCCGCAACTTCCGGATTTTTTGCTGCGATAAGAAGTCCGGAAGTTTCCCGGTCGAGCCGGTTGATCAGATGTACTTCCCCGAAGTGTTCCTTCAGAAGATACCAGAGGGTGTTTTTAAAATAAGGCCCTGACGGGTGGACACACAGATTACCGGGTTTATTGATGACCAGTAAGTGTTCATCTTCAAAAACAACGGAATAATTGAGGTCCGCAGGGGGCTCAGCTATGTCTCCCGGACGGTATTCGATCACATCGTGCAGTTTGAGGATGTAATCAGGAGTCACCTCCTGACCGTTGACGGTGATCTCTCTGAGTTCGATTCTTTTATTCCACTCCTCAAGAGAACGGTAGGTGAAGCGGCCCGCCAGATAATTGGCAACAGTGAGTCCCTCGCCGTTCCAGGTGACTCCGGTTTTTATGATACGTTCCATAGTTATTTCAACGCCAGAAGCAATATGGCAGCCGTGCCGCAAACAATACCTGCGATCTTGAATTTCTCAAGTTTTTCTTTGAGAATAATGACACTCAAAAGCAATGTTCCGAGAAAACTCATCTGGGCTATGGACAGGACAACTCCGGCAGCTCCGGCCTGAAGGGCTTTGGCCATAAAGAAGACGATACCGCAGACAAAAAGTCCGGAAAGTGCCCCGAAGCCCCATATCGCTTTGCCGGGCATCTTGAGTGCACCGTCTTTGATCCAGGCGTAAATCAAACCGCCGAAAACCCAGAAAAGGCCGTTGATAAAGACAAGAGATGATTCTTCCACGCCAGTCAGAAAAGCCTTTTTGTAGGCAAGTCCCATTCCGGCACGGAGAAGTGCCGCCGAAATGATAATGATCATACCGGCCAGAGAGGATTTCTGTCCTCCGCAAAGGGTGCTGAAAGAAAAAAGAATAATGGCCAGAATCGCGGCCACTACTCCGCATAATTGAAACGGATTCAGGGTTTCTCCGAAAAAGAACATTGCTCCCGGAACCACAAAAATCAGATTTAAGCGGTAAATAGTGGAACAGATCCCGGCACTGAGTTTACCCATTGCTTCAATCAGCAGCACATTGCCGACAATTGAAAAAAATCCGGCGGCACAGCCCCAGATCAGAGTGTTTGCCATATTTCCGGAAAAAGAGTGGATATTCAAAGTCGGTGCCATCGTCAAAGTGATGACCACTCCGATGATGGAAAAGAAAACGCCCCTGGACATCGGACGGTCGGCAAAGAGTTTGAAAATAAAATCATTTACAGCTGAACAGGCAAGACAGCACAGGGCAAAAACAACGGCCATTTTTCAGTTACCTGACCTTTTCAACAGCTTTTTTGAAGCCTTCGGCAGACCTTTCAATAATGGATTTGTCAACGCAGAAGGCTGTGCGGAAATAGCCGGGGGCTCCGAAGCCGCGGCCGGGAACCGCCAGAACCCGCTCTGAAAGCAGGGCATCAATAAAAATCTGTTCGTCGGCAGTGGGGGATTTGGGGAAGAAATAAAAGGCTCCTTGGGGCATAAAGTATTCAATACCAGCTTGATCAAGGACTTTTGCCATTGCATTACGGCGTTCACGGTAGATGTTGAGGTCTACCTGAGCCTTGATGCACTTTGAAAGGATCTTCTGGCCCACAATGGGAGCATTGACAAAACCCAGAATACGGTTGCAGAGGATCAAGGCATTCATTACTTCATCTGCTCCGTCAAAGTTGCCAACGGCGATGTAACCGATACGTTCTCCGGCAAGAGAAAGATTTTTGGAACAGGAGCCCATAATGACGGGATGTGAGAAAAGCCCGAAGAAAGGAGGTATTTCTTCCCCGTCAAAGTTCAGGAATCTGTAAGGTTCATCAGAGATGACGTAGATGGGGCGGCCGAATTGGTTTTCCGCTTCTTTGATAACTGCGGCAACTCCTTGAAGCTCACTTTCCGTATAAATACGGCCGGTGGGATTGTTGGGGGAATTGAGAATGATAGCCCGGGTATCGGCAGTGATCGCTTTTTTGAAAGCCGCAGGGTCAAGTTTGAAGTTTTCAAGGGTGGGAACAGGAGTAAGTTTGCCGCCGTAGTTACCGGCATAGAAACCGTATTCCACAAAGT
>JAZUPO010000228.1:0-2354 GCA_045605205.1 Victivallaceae bacterium | reverse complement strand
TCCGACTTCGATGCTGCCTTTGACGGCCCTGTCGCCAACAGCGGCAGCGTTACCGTTGACGGCAATGCTGAGTTTGCCGGAGCCGTTGACAACGACAAAGCTCTGAGTGTCGGCGGCGATGCTGCCTTTGACGGCCCTGTCTCCAACAGCGGCAGCGTTACCGTTGACGGCAATGCCGAGTTTGCCGGAGCCGTTGACAACGACAAAACTCTGAGTGTCGTCGGCGATGCCGCCTTTGACGGTCCTGTCGCCAACAGCGGCAGCGTTACCGTTGACGGCAATGCTGACTTCAATGGCAGCGTCGGTAACACCGGCAGCATCAGTGTCGCCGGAGACAGCACCTTTGACGGAGCTGTTAATAATGAAGGATCCGGAACCCTTGAGGTCAAGGATGCTCAGTTCAATGACTCTGTCCTGAACGACGGAAAGACGGTTATCAGCGGTGATGCCCAGTTCAACGACAAGGTCAACAATAACGGTGAAATTTCCACCCAGGGTGCCGGAACAGCGACCTTCAGCGGTGCAACTTCCGGAAATGGTACTGTGGACGGCAACGCCACCTATCAGGACGAAGCAACCGGCGTTTACGGCGGTGATTACTCCTCACTGACCGTCAATAACGATGCAACCCTCAAAGGCGATGCTGTTGCAGAGGATATCACGCTCAACGGTTCTCTTGCCGCCGGAAAAGATACTACGCTGACTATCAACGGCGCCACCGAAGGTAAGGGAACTGTGGACAGTCAGGGCGAAGTTGTCTATAACGGCAGCGGTGATGAACAGAGCATTTACGCCGGCAACTACAACGATTTGACTTTCGGAAAAGATGCCAGCGGCAAGCTCGACGCTAACGGAGATATTACCATTTCCGGAGATGCTGTGAACAAGAGCCGCAACGGTGCTGAACTTGCCATTACCGATGGCCGTGTGACCTATAATGGTACTGGCAGCCAGCACGTTATGGCGGGTTCCTATGATGAACTTGTTATGGCCGGCAGCGGCAGCAAGTTGATGGAAGCAGATATATTTAACGTCAACAGCTTCACTGCCAATGGTGGAAACCACAGCAATATGCTCTTCCTGGTTTCAGCCGATGCTCCGTCAATGTGGACTTTGAATGCTGATTACAGCAGTATTCACTATTCCTACATCGACAATGCTGATTCCACCGGAATGTACTTCCTCGATGGAACCAATATGACCGGCAGCGGCAATTCTGGCAACTGGGCTGTCTTTAACGGTGTCGGCGGTGTGGGCGAAATGTTCCCCTCACTTGCCAACCCCAACTTCCAGGCAATCGCTCCTTATGTGAGCTCCCTTGCTCTGGAATGGAGCGGCACCGGCAGATTTGATATCTTCAGACGGATGCCCGTTTCAATGGCTGCTATCGCCGCCGGAGATATGAGCGATCTCGTCACTCTCAATACCTTTGAGAATTACGATATGATCGACTTTGACCGTGAATTTTTCGGCAATGCTCACAGCATCGGACTTCTTGATGAAGAGTCCCGTGAGGTTCTCGACGATGCTGCTTCAGCCGGAAACAGCGATTTGAAAGCTCTGCTTGAGGATTGAAGATGAGCTGTTTGCGAAGTCTTTTTCTTGGCTTCCTGCTGGCTTTGCCGGTTCTGTTAATGGCAGAACCGGCGGGCCGTCCGGTCAAAGTGGTGCTTTTCCCTGTCCGGGAAGCGGAAATCGTTTCCCGGATCGACGGAACTGTCAGAAATTGTGCCCTTAAAATGGGAGACTCCTTCAAAAAAGGGGATCTCATTATGCAGATCGACGACTCAAGGCACCGCATTGAACTGGCACGGGCCCAGGCCCGGGAGCGGGATGCGAAGATCCAGGCAAAATTTGCTCAGGAAACATATCTTTCTTACAAAAAGCTCTTTGAGGAAAATATCCAAAGCCATAATGAACTTGCCCGCCGCAAAGCCGAAGCCGATTCCTTGCAGACCAGGATCGGTATCGCTTCTGCTGACGTTGCCGAAGCTCAGCTTATGCTGGGGTATTGTGTTTTCAAAGCACCCTTTGCCGGAAGACTGGAACAAATGCTCTGTCACGAACACGAAACAGTCCGGGCCGGACAGCCGGTTTTCAGGATCATTGATGACTCAGCTCTGCTGGCTGTGATGAATCTGCCTCAGGAGTTCCCGGTTGAGGTCGGCAAACAATTGAAAATGAGTTTCCGGAACGGCAACGTCAGCGTGACCGGCCGGGTTTACGAAATTTCTCCCCGGGCCGATCACCGTTCCGGTACTGTTGAAGTCAAGGCCCTGGTGAACAATTCCAAACGGACTCTTTCCGCCGGTATGGTCGGAGCAATGGATTCCAAAGAAAGATAAAACCTGTAT
>JAZUPO010000227.1:0-10591 GCA_045605205.1 Victivallaceae bacterium | reverse complement strand
GCCAACATCCACGAAGCGCAATATGCTCACGGGAAAGCTGATTTTGTTTCAAAACTGCAAATTGCCTTGAAAGAAGCCAATGAAACAAGCTACTGGTTGCTGCTATTGGGAAAAACAAATATCCTCTCTTCGGCAGAATATGATCGGTTGGAAACTCGCTGCCGGGAAATCAGAATAACTCTGATCGCCTCAATCAACACCACGAAACAGAATCTTAAATAACCCATTGCGGCAGATCATTCTCTAACCGTCATTTTTGATTTTAAGTAAAATTACATTCTGTTTTAATTTACATCAAGATAACGTATTGTCCAGAAATTGATGAATTCTTCCGTTTCGGAATCCAATATTTTGTTTTCAGTAAGTTTCATAATTACAAACAGCATAAGGCGGATTTGCTGTCTGGAAAAATTATTTAAAAATACCATTCTCTGCTGTCTGGAATATTCTGAAATATCTTCCGGAAGAGGCAAAAGAGTAAGACAAAACATAGATAAATTTCCAATATCTGAACATCTTTCATCACCATATACTGCAAAATAAAGAAAAATACCGATCATTCGAATTTGAGTTGCATCGTCAGCAGTACACATATCTTCAGCCATACCATCGATATCAATCTCTCTTGGCAGTGTTTCAATTTTGAAAGCCTCCAGAATCTCCTGAACTATATCATAATATTTTTTATGCTTCACAAACTTTCTCCGAATTAAATAAATTTATGATGAATCCCCTCAAAAATAATATATCATTTGCATAATAAAATTCAAGTCAAGACTACGAACTTTCATCAGGAAAAGTCCTCTGCATTGCATTTTAACGATTTTTGATTTTATGAGACTTTTTTCGTAATTCTGCAACTCTCTATCATATCAGGTATTGCAACAACGAACTTTTCTATTGTTTGAACGTAAAAATCTTTGAGAGAAAATTTCGCAGTCAAATTTGCCCCACCTCCACCATTTCTCTGCTCAATTTTTAAAATTTTCCCCATTTCTTCCCCATCGGGTTGGAAAATCGCTTTTTTGTGTGCTATATTGTGCCATAATCTGCAGAATCAGGTTATGAAATGAAAACAACGAGCAGGAACAAAAAACGGATGAAGAAACTTCAAGGCAATCTCAGCAGGATTTTATCAGTCCCTCTGATTTTTGCCCAAATATACCAGACTGCCGTTCTATGCCGCAACAATGTCCGCTGTACCGATTCAAGAAACGTCCCGAACCCTTCAACCTGTGGGAACTGATAAACTCTGATGACGAACCAGCCGAATTTTTCTTCAAACCGTTGGATGACCTTTATTGATTTTTCTATGACAGGCGGATAATGGTTTTCCATATAAAAGCTCCTGCGTTTTGCAATTTTTGAGGTTAAAATCACTGTCGGAGATTTTTTTGTCATAGAATAATACGTTTGTATACAGCGTCTTAAAAATAAATTCAACAAATTTCAAGTTAGACTTGAATTTTGTATAAATTGGTATATATTAAATATCAAAAGCAATTCAGGAGATATTTATGATAGCCAGACAAATTGAAACACAGCTGCGCAAGTTGGCAAAAATGTACCCGGTAGTTACGATCACCGGGCCCCGTCAGTCCGGCAAGACCACTTTAGCGAAGGCGGTCTTTCCGGAACATCGGTATGCCAGTTTGGAAAATTTTGATGTCCGGCAAATGGCTCAGGCTGATCCTAAAGGCTTTTTGAAGTCATTTCCTGCGCCTGTTATCTTTGATGAGATACAGCGTGTCCCTGAATTGTTGAGCTACATTCAAACCATCGTTGACCAGAATAATTCTTGCGGACAATACATTCTGACGGGCAGTCATCAGCCCCTTTTGAATGAAGGTGTCACTCAGTCTCTGGCCGGACGAACCGGGATCCTGCGTCTGCTGCCCTTATCCATTGCAGAATTGCGCAATGCCGGAATTGAGTTGGAACGGGATCAATACTTGTATCAGGGTTTTATGCCCCGTCTCTACGATACGGAACTTGATGCAAAAAATCTTTACCGGGACTATTTCGCTACTTATGTGGAAAAAGACCTGCGGCTTATGCTCAATGTCAAAGACCTCAATGCCTTTGAAATGTTCATCAAGATGCTCGTTGGAAGAATCGGACAGCTCATCAAACTTTCTGCATTGAGCAACGATATCGGAGTATCCTCCCAAACCTTGAGTCAGTGGCTGTCGGTTCTGGAAGCAAGTTTTATTATTTTCCGTTTGCCCTGTTACTTTGAGAACTTTGGAAAACGGCTGGTGAAAAGTCAGAAACTTTATTTTACTGAACCGGGACTTGCCGCCTGGTTATTGGGAATAAACTCGCCTGAACAGATTGCCAGAGATCCTTTGTTCGGAGGATTATTTGAAAATATGGTCGTCGTTGAAGCCTTGAAACACCGGTTGAATGCCGGAGAGATGCCGGAACTTTACTTCTTGCGGGATTCTCAAGGGCTGGAGGCAGATCTGGTTTTCCGGGCCAGCCACGATCAATTGATTCCGATCGAAATAAAAGGCGGTATGACGTGGAATAAAGATTTTTGCAAAAATCTGCTCAAGCTGCAAAAGCTTTCTCCCAAATTCAACAATGGCTGTGTGGTTTATGCCGGAGACCTCACGTCTGAAGTCGATGGCATAAAGTTTGAAAACTTCAAAGACACGGCTTCTATCCTCTCCTGATACAGAAAAAAGGTGATTTTTGCATAGCCGCACGCCTCTATGCGTGCGGTTACAGGATTCTCTTTCAGGGGGAGATTTTCTTCCCCGTAAATTCCCCATTTGACTTGAAAAATGGCAGATTTATGCTATATTTTAGAGTCTTCAAATCATCAGGGACGAATGTTTGACTCCCGTTTGGAGACTGGCTGATTAGCAAACAACGATTTTCCCCATATTTTCCCCGAAAGGTGAGAAATTCCCCGTTTTTTTCCCATCGGGGCAATTTCGGGATTCAGGTAATGATGTGCTATAAAGTGCTAAACCTGAATATGAAAGCTTACACAGTACTTTCAGTTATAATTGATAACTCTATGGTTGCGAAAAACTTATCGGCATACTAATTTTATTCACTTGCAATTTTTTGTTTTGCGTGATATATTACAGAGTAATATATTTATCAGCAACAGGAGAAAATTATGGAACAGCAGATTATTGCAAATGGTGGATTGCAATATGTTCCGCAGATTGCGGCACAGTATGTGTACTTGGATTTTGACGGAGAGTTGACCTCTTACAACGGAGAAATTCTGACCGTTGACGAAGTGGAGGTCAAAGACTCTTCTTTGACAGAGGAACGCATTGCCAATATTGTTGCTGAACTCAATGCAAAATATGCCGATCAAAATGTCATTTTTGTAACCGAACGCCCGGAAACTGCCGAATACTCCACCATCTATATCGGCAAGACCGAGGCCTTTTCTTCCTACGGCAGCTTTGCCGGACTCGCTGAAACTATCGACGAAAACAACGCAATCAAAACCGACAAAGCCTTCGTAATGCTGGATTCCTCTGCCTCCGATGTGGAAATCGTCAACACCATTGTCCACGAAACCGGCCATCTCCTCGGAACTTTGGATCACGGTGGAGATGGGATTGAAGCGTATGCAGGCGACCGCCACGACTACCACTACGATATCTACGAATATTATTATAATCAGACTTATACGGGGGTGTTAAAGGGTTATTTAAGTTATTTAACTTTGATGCACAATTCCGTAAATTATTCAAGTTCCAGTAGTTTATCTTCTCTGTACGGCTACTACTGCAATTGTGAAAACATCTCGCGTTTTCACTCAGACTCTTATTATTATTACGACAAAGCAACAAATGTAACCATCAATTCCGGCGGCAAGATGTACATCTCCTCCGGCGGGGTGGCAAACTACACAACCATCAATTCCAGCGGCGCTATGATCATCTCCTCCGGCGGAACGGCAAACAGCACGACCATCAATTACAGGGGCAAGATGTACATCTCCTCCGGCGGCGTGGCAAACAACACAACCATCAATTCCGGTGGCGGCTGGATGGACATCTACTCCGGCGGGACGGCAAACAGCACGACCATCAATTACTGGGGCGGGATGGACATCCACTCCGGCGGGACGGCAAACAACACAACCCTCAACGGCGGCAGGATGTACATCCACTCCGGCGGCGTGGAAAACTACACAACCATCAATTCCGGTGGCTACATGAACATCTCCGGCGGGACGGCAAACAACATAACCGTCAACGGCGGCAGGATTTACAACGATTCCGGCACTGTAACCATTGGCGATTATGCCACGTTTACCTCTAACACCGGCGGCGCGATTGACAACGTGTCCGGCACTATGACCATTGGCGATTATGCCGTGTTTACCGGGAATGTGGCAAGCGGCTACTACGGCGGCGCGATTTACAACAGCGGCGGCAGTATGGCCATCGGCGAAAGCGTTGTGTTCTCCGGGAATGTGGGCGGCGCGATTTTAAACGACAGGGACGCCAGTATGACCATCGGCAATCATGCAGTGTTCTCCGGGAATGTGGGCGGCGCGATTGACAACAACAGGGACGCCAGTATGACCCTCGGCGATTATGCCACGTTTACCTCTAACACCGGCGGCGCGATTGACAACGTGTCCGGCACTATGACCATCGGCGATTCTGCCGTGTTCTCCGGAAATGTGGCAAGCACCGGCGGCGCGATTGACAACGTGTCCGGCACTATGACCATCGGCGATTATGCCGTATTCTCCGGGAATGTGGCAAGCGGCTACTACTACGGCATCTATTACTACACCGGCAGCGGCGGCGCGATTGACAACGGCGGCAGTATGACCATCGGCGATTCTGCAGTATTCTCCGGGAATGTGGCAAGCAACGGCGGTGCGATTTTCAACAACAACGGCGGCAGTATGACCATCGGCGATTATGCTGTGTTTGCCGGGAATGTGGCAAGTAATGGCGGCGCGATTTACAACAGTGTGTACTGGACAACAAAATACAATTCAGCAACAGGTAGCAAGGATACCGTGGAATCTCGTGGACAAATCACTCTTGGTGATGTGAAATTTACGACCTATACAGATACCATTTACAATATCGGGGATATAATCCTTAACGGGGATGCTTCTTTTGCAGGGAATATCACTATCGCGGAAGGAAAAACCTATTATGGTACTTCCGTCGGGGCATTGCAGAATAACGGCAATATAGATTTCAACATCTCTGTCCGTGTGGAAGATGACGGGCTTTTGCTCAATGACTGGAGCCGGGTTTTCGGAGATGGTACTTACAGCATTACAGTTGATGATAAACAAGTCACCGGAGAGTATCAGCTGATCGGCAATGCCGCCAACTTCAATAAAACGATCACTGTCCGCAATGAAGACGGCAGCAAAAAAGGTGAGCTTTCCCTTGATATGGAAGAACCGCTGGAACTGCGGAATATGAGTTTGATGCTGAAACTGGATGAAGAAACCAACATCATTTCAGTTATCGTTGACAGTGAATACAGCGAAAGTACGGATAGAGAAAAGCAGGAAACTCAAATCACACTTCCAGAAGATGCCTTTGCTGGTATGAGTTATAATAATTATACCATTAAGCAGGCTCCCGACTGGCTCACCATTGATCCATCCACAGGAAAATTCTCCGGTACTACCGGCAAGATCACCGATACCGCTACCGGTTACGGAACAACCGAAGTCATCATCACCGCAACCAAAGGCGAAGACACCAAAGAACATACCATTGATGTAGTGGTTGTTCCGGAAAATATCGAAGGTGACGGCGCGATCAAGGATTCCCCCAATGCCAATATGACAGATCTGATTGCAGATGCGGTATCCCGACGGGATCAACATTCTTCAGAGCCGTCCCTGCTTGCCTGGATGCCATTCCCGCAAGATAAAAAATTAGACTGGAATTATTGCGGTTTGGATATAACTCTTTCCGGAGCGGCTTATGGTATAACTGTCACTGATACCGATTACATTATTTCTGTTCAGGGAAAAATCGATCTCAGCATTTTTGACTCACAGAAATCTGAAGATGACCGGGCAGGTCTGCAAGTGGATCTTTCCGGAAAAAAATATATAAAGATCACGACACCCCATAATTTCAAATCCGCAAAATTTGATATTGTAGGAGATCTTACCTATCAGAACCTGACCCTTGCAGACGGATTTTTCCTGAAAGAAGGAGTAATCAGTGTTGACACCGAAAAGGACAAGTGGGCAGGAACAGCAGATATCGAATTTACCTATTTTGACAAAGCCCTCAAGGCTGAATACGTCGTTGTCAAAAAACAAGTCGATACGCTTACTCTTGAACTTTCCGGTCTGGATATCGCAATCGGGGCCACAGGATTTTTCCTGGAATCGGTCAACGGCGGAGTCCGGAATTTTTCCGATGGAGATGATAAACCTTCCGAAATCGTTGCCGGAGTGGGATTATACTATGGCAAACAAATCAGCATAGGCGGAAGTACATATTCCCTCGCCACGATCGATGCCAACGTTACGATCACAAACAAAAATATTACCGGCTCCGGTGATATAAAAGTCCTCGGCGGACTTGTTTCCGGTGATGTTTCCCTGACTGTGGATTGGAAAGATGCCTCCCTTACTGCAAACGGGAAAGTAACTCTTGCCAAGCTCCTGACATCGCAGGGAGCATTGAAAATTGACCTGAACGGCAATGTGGCTTTCGCAACAGCAGGAGTGATCGACTTTTCTGAGTACGGACTTGGATTTACTATGAGTTCCAATGTCCTTTTGAAATTCAGTAATGACAACAACAATGCCAATGATTATTATGCGGCTTGGTGTACACAGGAATTCTGCGGAACAAAACACTCCCTCGGTGTCAGGTTCACTCTGGACGGCTCCTGGGAGCTGCTTGGAACTGAAAATGTCAAAAAAATCAATAATGACGATAATCCCATCACCTACTCCTTACGCAGAAGCAGAAGTATTCCCCCTGTCACAGAAAGCTGGGATCTTTCCGGAGTTTCCGGAATTGTCCTGCTGTCCGCGCAATGGGAATCCGGCGAAACGGAATTCCTGCTGACTGACGGCAATGGAAATACTTATACAAAAGAGGATATTGCCAAACGCTCCGATATGGAGATCGTGGAAAGTATGAGCAATGATAAAACTCTTGTCATCGCGGTCAAAGATCCCGTTGAAGGTATATGGAGCTTGAGCATTGCCAATGGTACAAATGTTGAGATAGATGCCAATATCCTTAATGGAAAGTCAAGTGTTGCGGCACCCACTCTTACCGCAGAAGCCGGAAACGGCAGAGATATAACTGTAACCTGGAATTGTCCGGAACTTCCGGAAAATGCTGAGCTCTGTATTTATTATGATACGGACAGCAGCGGAAATGACGGCGTTCTGCTTGCTCAGATCGTTCCGGATGAAAACTCCGGCACATATACCTGGACGGTTCCTGATGCTTTAGCCGGAGAGCTGCGTTTTTATGCAGTTTTATCCTCGCCGGATCTGCTCCCTGCGGTCGGGACATATACCTCCGCAATCGCAATGGAAGCCAAAGCTCAACTTGTTGAAGTTGATTCATCCGGTTGGACTTATGTTGCCGGAGGATTCTATGTGCAAGATGCCGGGATCACCGCTGGCGGAGTCCTGGAAATCGATGGCGGTTCTCTCCGCGGAGACACATCTGTTGCGAAAAATTCTGAAATAATCCTTGACGAAGCAACTGTTTCCGGCACACTCTCTCTTGCCGGTTTTATGTCGGTAAAAAGCAAAATCGATGCCGCTGATACGGAGATCATATTTGATCTTACAAACAGAAGTTTGGAAGATGATTATATGATAGATGATATATCTCTGCTTTCCGGAACTCCGACCTATACGATCACAGTTGCGGCAGATCAAATTAAGGGCACTTACAAACTTGCTCTTGGCGCGTCCTCATTTGAAGGGACAATATCTATCAAAGACAATACGACATATTACGGCACACTTTCTCTGACTCAGGGAGTGACATATAACGGAAATCATTACAGCCTTTTACAAAATGGAGATGCTTTGGAGCTGATCATAACAGCCCCATCGGATCTGAATGTCAACAGTTTGACTGTAAATGCAGAAGAAACGGCAGAGCAGACCTTTACCGTTACTGTTGCTTTCTCAATAACCAATCTTGGTTGTGAAGCCGCAGAGTCTGTTGTATATATTTATGACGGCGAAACAAAACTTGGTGAAGTTAATGTTTCTGCGCTGGCTGACGGAGCGACCTTTAACGGTACATACACCATTGCTGCTGGCATACTTTCCGCCGGCACACACACCATCACCGTCGTTGCCGACGGCAGTGATATCATCGCAGAAGGTGATGAAAACAACAACAGTATGTCAACTTATGTGACTCTTGTTCAGGGTGAAGTAAAAGACTTTGCCGAACCCAATGACTCTTTGGCAACGGCTTACGATCTCGGTACAGTGCGCGACAGTGTATTGCTTGAGGATTTGAGTATCCATACAGGGGATTGGGACTATTTCAAGTTCACGGTCACCGCAGAGGATCAATATACTTTTACCACAATGGGTACGGCAGGAGATACGGTGCTTTACCTCTACGATGCAGAAGGTTGTCTGCTGATGAGCGATGATGACAGCGGAGATGGATATTTTTCAAACATCACCACACCACTTTCGGCAGGAACTTATTATCTCAAGGTCAACTGTTACACGGAAATTTACACCATAGAAAACTACTCTTTGAGCTGCTCTGTCACCGGAGTTGCCCCCGGTATCAGTAACTTGACATATCAGGACGGCACATGTTCATGGAGCAACACCGATTATGCCGCAGGCAATGTGATAGAATTTTCAAAAGACAACTTTGACACCGCTGCACAGATCATACTTTACGATACAGCTATTGATCTTTACGGCCTTCCCTCCGGAATATGGCAGTGGCAGGTGGGGCTGTCCGACGGTGAAGAACGTCAAATTGGAACGGAGATCGTTTCAACAGAAGAAAGCAGTACGCCCCTGCACTTTGATGCGTCAGCGGATTTCTCCAACTTCGACCTCTTTTTCGGAACTGCTGACGGTGTTTGGGAAAAAAATTATGCCGTCCAGCATCAGGGAGCCTGGGATGGCGGGATAAAATCCTGGGACGGAACAGGAGAACTCGTTTCTATTGTCGGAAAAAACAAAATCATCGACAGTTTTACAGGAAACGACTATTGTTACAATACCCTGCTTCTTTCTGATTCTGCCAATGGTGATGTACTCGTACTGGATGACATTTTCAGCCCGACAGCCGTTGATGAGCAGAACGCACGCTTTTCGGGGATCGATGAGATCCGAGCCGGTGACGGTGACGATGTGATCGATATGACCAGTCGGCGTTTTTCTTATTACAGCTTTAACACGACCGTTTACGGCGGCGACGGTAACGATACGATTTGGGCAAGCAACAATGAAAATACCCTTTTCGGCGATGCCGGAAATGACCGGATCATCGGCGGTGCAAACAATGATGTCATTGTCGGCGGAATCGGCAATGACTCTATGCACGGCGGCGGCGGAGATGATGTTTTCACCTTCGGCGGCAACTGGGGCAAGGATACCGTAGAACAGCTTGCCGATGGAACAGTCACGCTCTGGTTTGAATCTGGAGCGGAAAGCAACTGGAACGCAGATACGCTCACTTATTCTGACGGCGCAAATAGCGTTAGAGTAAGCGGAATGTCTGCTGATAAGATTACTCTGATCTTCGGCGATGACGCTTTACTGCGTTACGATGAGCTTGCAGCAGCCGGATGTTTTGATGATGCAGCTTCCGAAAAAATCTTTGAGGATAAGAACAAAGGTTTCCTGGCGTAATATCGAACATTAAAAAACTGAAATGCTCAAACTGGAATTATACTCCGGTTTGAGCATTTATTTTGATTGAGTTTCAACTCTATTTTAAGGCAAATATGCTGTTGCGAGAACCTAAAATACTATGCGTTTGAGGGAAACAAGAGCTTTTCAATAAGCCTTGTTTTCTGTTTTCTCTTTCGTATGTTCAAAGCATAAAATAATTCACCGCTTCGCTCCTACCTCAAATCAGCACAACGGTTCAAATAGTGTAAGTTCCACCATCCTTCGCTAAAGCTACGGATGGCAAGCCCGCCTTGCTATCCGTAGATTTTTTTTGCTTGCAAAAATAAGCGGAGTGCAACGGAGCGGGCGAAGGATGCCCTCCATAGCCTATACTTTATGCTCAAATCAGCCGACTTATTTGCCAAAATTTGCCAATCTGAATTTTCTGAAAGATACGACACCTTCTGCAACACTCAAAAACGTAATATTACGATTTTGAGTTATTGCAGAATATTTCGAAAATTAGTTAGATAACAACGTTAATAGTAATCAAACTGATTATAAATGAATGGCATTTTACAAAGCAAATCGCTATTTGCGTTATTTCTCTGTTATTCGTCCTGACATAACAATACGCAATTGTTGACGGAGTTCCAACAAGATAGAATCTATTTTTTCTTTGTTTTGCTGACAATACTCGATAACAGATTGTCGCTTATGAACACATCCATTAAACTGACTTACTGATGTTTTTATATC
>JAZUPO010000226.1:0-13568 GCA_045605205.1 Victivallaceae bacterium | reverse complement strand
GCATATTTTATGAATTATTATGGTGAACAAAGACAGGCCCTCAGGGCCAACCTTCATACCCATTCCACATTGTCTGACGGCAGATTGCCCCCGGAAAAGGTCATTGAGGCCTATGCCTCAGAAGGATACGATGTTCTGGCGATGACCGATCATCACCAGGTCAATGATGTGACCCAGTGGGACAATCACGGTATGATCGTCATTCAGGGAGCTGAACTTCATCCTCTTTTTGGGCCTGATCGCAGCAAATGGCATCTGGTTGCATTGAACCTGCCTTTGGATTTCAAATGCCTCCGCCCCTTTGAAACAGGTGAATCCGCTCAGGAGGTCATTGATGCCGTCGCAGCCGCAGGAGGCATCACCGCCGTGGCACATCCTCACTGGTGTGCTTTCAGTGCCGAAGACATAAAAGATATCAAAAATTATTTTGCAATGGAAGTCTACAACACCGAATGTGAATATTACGGCCGTGCTTACAGTGAACAAACCTGGGACGAACTGCTTTTGAAAGGTAAGAAAATTTCCGCTATTGCCGTGGATGATATGCACCGGAGCTGTTCTCTTTTCGGCGGCTGGACTGTTGTTTGTGCCAAAGAACGTACTCTTGAAGCGGTGCTGGATGCACTGAAAAAGGGTGAATTCTATGCCACACAGGGGCCGGAATTCCACACACTCACCTGGGAAAACGGCAAGGCTCACGCTGAATTTTCAGAGGTCGTTAAATGTTCTCTTGTTCTCAAGCAAAGCGGCAGATGTCTTATCATCCCCGGAGAGTCTGCTCCCGGAACCACCGCCGAATGCGATCTGAGCAAGATCTGTGCCGCCGGCGGCTATGCCAGGTGGCTCATCACCGATGCAAAGGGCCGTTCAGCCTGGAGTAATCCGATTTATTTCTGATTGCCAAGCAGCTCCGGAAACAATACAGCAACTACTGCAATTCCGGAGCGTATGGCTATTCCTTTTGGCCTAAAAGTTTTCAAAGTAATCTTGTGAACGCGGCGGCTTTCGCCGCGTCACACAAAAAAATTCCACCAAGGCTGCATAACAGCTTCAGCGTGAAGCGGGCATTTCAGGAAGAGTGTCGAAAGATTGCAGTTTCTTTCCGGAGATGTCAGAAGATAGTTTACACTGTAAAGGCCTGGGAATCACAGTCAAACCGGCCATCATACCGACAAAAGGCACTTCGTCTCCCAAAGAGAAAAAGAGTGGGGAGGAAACAGGGCAACTTTGGAGCAGATAACTGCCCAACAGACGGTCTCCGGAAAGAAGAATGAGTTTTCTCCGGGCATAATCGATCGAGACGGTCAAATTGAACCATTTGCCAACCGGAGGAGAAAAACTGCGGACAGTCAAGTATTTTTTCAAACATAATCTCAATCCCGGCTGTTTCAGTGTCAACGGGCGAGAAGTTTTTTGAGCTCTGCGACAAGTTCTTCGTAAGAACTGTATCTTTGCGACGGCTCTTTTGCCATCATCCTGCGGATCATATTCATACACTCCGCAGAACATTTGTTGGCAAACGACTCCACCGGCGGCGGAGAATTTTTTACCATATGATCATAGAATTCTTCGACTTTGCTGACTGGTGCAATTTCATTAGTGGTGAGCAAATAGTAAAGGGTTGCCCCCAGAGAATAGATATCAGAGCGAAAGTCAATATTTTTGAAGTTCATAAAATGTTCAGGACTCATATACCCGGGAGTTCCGAGAATGGCTTTTTCCATAGTGATCATACCTGTATTGCTGTCAGCATTACACTGCTTTGAAAGCCCGAAATCCAGCAATTTGATATGGGATTGGGAATCGATCATAATATTTTCCGGTTTGATATCCCGGTGAACGATGGAAAAATCATTCCAGATATCCTGCAGAGCTCTGGTGACCTCATAGGCGATGATCAGCACATTTTCCTCACCTAATTCGCACGTTTTGACAAGCTGTTTCAGATTTTGCCCGTCCACATATTCCATCACGATAAAAGTATCTTCACCAGCCTCCCAACAGTCGACGATACGGGCGATTCTGGGGTTATCTGTAACAGATGACAATATTTGAGCTTCACGGCAAAAACGTTTTCTGCCCGTAGGGGTCGGATGAGAGAGGACTTTCAACACATAACGGACAGAAGCATCTGCCAAAGGATAACACAGAAAAATGGAACCGGCTCCTCCGCCGTTGATATAGGAAAGAATGCGATACTTATGCCCTACAACATTGCCGGGAGCGATCACGGTAGCCACTTTTTTAACATAGCGGCAGGCGGGACAACGCAAAAATTCCATATTGTCCCAATCCGGAGCCAAAGGATTCTGGCATACCGGGCAAACCCCGTAATCACTTTTCTGCTCTGCGGGATCTAATATAATTGTTTTATCTGAATCCAAAACGGCCAAGTCCTGTTTTATGTTCTTTTAAATCGATCAGGAAAAAAATACAAAAATACCCTCGCTATAAAATAGCATTATTTTTCTGAAATTCAAGCGATTTTCCTCTTTTCTTCACGTTAGACAGTAAAAATTTCCTTGTACAGATGTGCCCGTTCCTGTTCCGGGCTGCGGCAGACCTTTTTCCTCAGCATAGAAAACACTGAGGGCTCCCCCCAAAGCCCGGCTCCAGCCATATCTTTATTCGGCTGATTTTTTGCGGCAGGCAGAAATGCTTTCAACGGTCACATTGCCGCCGGGCTGCCGGAGATAAAGTGACAATGTAAGATATGCGGCACCTTTCTGCACCCGGTGGGAGGGAGTGAAAGTATGACGGATCTCCATTGTTTGTTGTTTCAAATTTTTCCAGGGCGTGCCGTCATTTTCGACCCACATTCCGGCATTGTTGCGCCATTGCGCAGCAATGGAAACAGCTCCTTTGCCGCGCAGGCGGAAGGTCACTTCCAGTTTTTCATCAGGTTCGACCCAAATCTTTTTGGTGCAATAAAGGCTGCCTGGCTGTTTGATCGTGCCTGAAATCCGGATCCTGCTGCCGTTTTCACCTGGAAAAGTCTGCATATTGACCCGGCTTGCATTCCAGAAGAGGGGCCTTTTCTTTTGATCCAGCTCTTTAAAATTGCCGTTGAGTTCTATTTTCTTTTCCGCAGCACGCTTGCCGAAACGGACACCCCCAAAACCTTTGATATCAGAAAATGCTCCGGAAAGAGGAATGTACCAGGCATAAAGTTCTTTCGCCCCCGGCGTACTGAACGCGATCTGCATCTGCAAACGCATACCGGGTTCCAAAACTCTGCCGAAACTGGCAAAAGGAATCGTCAGTTGTGAATACCACACGCCCTCTTTGATCTTGTCCTGATGACTCCAGGCGGTATTCCATCGTTTGTTGTAACGGCCATTGGCATAGATCAGAGCATCAAAAGCACTTTCAGGAAGAGCAGTAAAGGCGAACTGCCGCCTGCGATCGCCGTCGGCGATGAAGACTTCCCAAATGCTGTTGCTCCATAATTTCAGATCATCCCGTTCAAGTTTCCGCTGAGTCAATATTCCAATGGGAGCTTCAAATTTCATCAGCAAAGCCTTTTCCGTATAGCCGATGCGGAAATTGGCGGCAATGGTTTTATCTCCTGACTTCATCGGATGCAGTTTCAGTCTGGGAGCGTTTTCCCAGGCGGGATCATCAAGATCCCGGACTTTGACAGCAGTTGTTTCAGGAACATTCAGCCGCAGAAGTTTCGGATCACTGCCAAAGGCTCCCCCGAAAACACCAGCCATATAGCCCCCTTTCCGCAGCATTTCACGTCCGGTATACACAAAGCCGTCAGCGATTTTTCCCCGCTTATCAAGGGGTAAAGAGTCGATAAAAGCATTCCGTTTTTCCAAAGCATCGGCCAGGAGTTTTCTGTTGGCGGCAGAGTTGTTCAAGTCCATTGCCTTTATGGCATTGCATACAGCGGCAGAAAGTTTCAGGTATTCAAACTCAACTTTCAGCCTTAGGAGCATCTTGTTGCGGGGATCGCAGAGTTTAATACTTTCATCAAAGAGCCGGCACAGCTCTTTCAACACCTTTTCAGGATAACGGTTCTGCCAGAGTTTCAGGGAACTCTGCCGTTTTTTGACACCGTCAACATCGTTGAAGTCCTGTCCATCTTTCAAAGGGAATTTTTCCATTTGCCGGTCAATAATGGAAAAGAAACGGAAAAATCCGGGAGCGGCCTTTTCTCCGAAAGCAAAGCGGCAGTAATCTTTCAAAAGAACTTTTGCATCAGCATCGGGATTTTCCATAAACTTACCCCAGGCATAGAGCCAGGGACCGTTGATCGCATAAGAACAGATATATTGGCAGAGATAAAAAGAACTCACAGGGGTGGTATAGAGAAATTTGATTTCTTTCTGCAGTTTTTTGAAACTGTCTGCCGGAGAATAACCGCAAGCCAGATAAGGTCCCATATTATAGCCCCAGGCATTCATACCGGTCACATTAAAATGTTTCCATTTTTCCAGCAGCTCTTTGCGGGCGGGAGCAATATTGATAAAAGCCCCTTCCCCGGGGAATTTTTTGTAGGTTTTTGGGGTGCAATGGGTCACTCCGTAACAGGCGATCCCCACCTGAACACCGGGACGGGCTTTCTGGAGTTTTTCCATAATTTCTCTCTGGAAACGCCACATTTTTTCGCCCCAGTCAGAAGTTCCCTGCCAGGCTTTGCAGGGAGCACATTCACACCCTATGAAGCCGTCCTGCTGGCCAAGTTCCACCACAGGATAGCCCCAATCTGCCCGTCTCAAGGCGTCCTGAAATACGATTTTCTGAACATCAGGATTGCTCATACAATACTGGGGCATATCAGCTCTTAAATATCTTTTTCCGTCGATCAGAGCAAAGTATTCAGGATGAGTTTTTGCATATTTGGCAACAGGGATGACCTTGTCGATGTAGTGGACATCAAACCTGTTTCCCGTACCGGTCATAAAGTTGTTGGCAACGGTATAAAGGACACCGCCGTTGTCCCCTGACAGTAAAAAGCGGGGTTTTCGCCGCATCGTAAAGTTTTCAGGGACAGTAATTTTATTGCAAGGCAGAGTTCTGACACCGTCATACTCCTGATCGCTGTTCAATTCAGGAGCCACAAAACGGGTATTGAGGAATTTTTCAGCAAAGGTACAGCATCCTTTCAAGCTGCCCGAAGTATAATACAAAAAGCGGTGGAGGCTTTTATTTTTCAGGGGAGCCGGGTAATCTCTGCCGTAGATATAGATATCTTTTCCCTCAGTTTTTATGACATATTCCCAAGGTGCAAGATCTTTACTGGAAAGTCCCGCCTTTTTCAAAGCTCCGGTATTGCCCACAAAAATAGCAGGCTTCCCGGGAATTTTTTTTGCTTCTGTCACAAGTGGCAGTTCAGCACCGGAAGCCTTGCGGACAGCCGTACGGAGGACCTTGCCCCCCAGCGTAACAAAGTGATCGAGCCTTTTGTTGCCGCTGCTTTCCGGGACAACGATCTGATAATCAGAACGTTTCCCGTCAGCAATCACAAGTTCAGCTGAAAACAATGCCGCGGAAACTCCGGCGGCAAAAAAAAATATAAATACTTTTTTCATCTCGAAATTTCCTTTTTATATTCAGCAGTTTTTCAATGCCACCTATGTTCATTCCCGGCAGAGGGCCAAGGGTTCCAGAAGGCATTATAATAGGTGGGATCTCCGCCGGACCACTTGGCGGGGATCTTGTACTTATTCCGCAGTTCCACGTGGAAATCACCAAAAAGGATCACTGCACCGCCGCTGTGACGATAGGCAATGGCACGGTTGACAAGGACTCCGGGGAAGGCTTCATAGTTCCAGGCAACAGTGTCAGCAGGAGAAAGGTTTTCGGCTTCAGTGAAAGGTGCCCAGGAAGAAGGCCGCCGCAAACGGGAATTCTTGACTTTACGGTTGAACAACGACACAACTCCCCCGTCCTGGGTCATAGCCAGACCGCTGCGGTACAAGGATCCGGTCCCATTGGGAGTAATGACCTCCCGGGGCATTTTCGGACAGGCGTAACGGCAAACAGTTTTCGTTGTTCCGTTACGGAAAATACCGAAAATAATTCCGTTTTGATCGATACTGAGGTAATCACACATATTGCCGAAGTCCAGATTACTGTTTCCTGTACGCTTCTGGCTGTTGAAAAAGCAGGAACGGTAAGTCTTGTAAGCAGAGCCGCCGTTCCAGTAACCGGGCCACCAGTCGCCGTTGTCCTGAATGTAAAATCCCAATCCGCTGCCCAGTGTCTTAAAATTGTTCTGACACGACACTCCGGCAGCCCTGTCCCGTGCCTGCTGCAAAGCAGGAAGAAGCATCGCCGCGAGAACAGCTATAATGGCAATAACGACAAGAAGCTCTATTAAGGTGAAGCTGTACAGCTTCACCTGCCTATAGGCAGGTGAAAAACCTTCTTCTTTGCCATAAACACGATCACAGCAGAGATGGGATCTTTTCACCAGCAGTTCGATCAGTGTGAACGCCTGAAACACATTTCCGGGAACAAGAGTATTTCTCATAAAAAAGCTCCTTTTCTCTATTTTTCCAACCTTATGTATACCATAGCACATATCCACTTGTTTGTCAAGATAAAATCTGCTGTTTTTCTTTCTTTTATTTGAAACGCTCCGGCTGCAAACCGATTATCCCGCCATCAGGAGCATAAATGAGTTTCCGGGGGATAAAAGATTTGAAATCCCAAGTTGCAGCAGTACCGTCGCAACCGATTCCGAACTCAGCATTTTCTTTAAGTTTCACAGCTTGCTGCCACTTTTTCTGCCACTCTTTGAGATCTTTGAATTCTGTCAACTCTTCCAAAACAGGAAATGAGATCTTGCCGTATCTGAAATCGCTCTTTTTCTTCATAAGAGCTTCGTACTGCCCCAAAGTCAACTCTTTTGTCCGGGCTCCGGTAAAAAATTGCAGCTGCCGGGGCAAACGGAAATATCCGGCATTGCCGTATTCCGTCATCAATTCGGGCCGCTGGACAGACAATTGGGCATTGCGTACCTTCATCATCGAGGGTCCGACAAAGATGCAATGATGTACCTTTAATTTTTCCGCCGGACGGTTGTCGATATAAATCTGGTCGATCAAATTGAGAAAAAAGACACAATTGGCGATCTCAAGACCGCCGCAGCTGCCGAAATAAACTCCGTGAGCAGAACGAATGACCACACAGTTGCTTACTTTACAATTTTCACTCCGCAATGCGTAAATGAAAAAGGGGGAATATCCCACTCCCCTGCCGTCACAGAAAGAACGGCTGACGGAAATCCCCCTGCCCCCCGCAATACGGATCACGCCGTCAGAAAAACCGCCGAACTGTCTGAAGTTCAAGCCTTCGATATTGATATAAGACTTGTTATAAAGCTGCAACGCTCTTGTCAGACGTTTCTGATTGCCGTCCCAAAAAACTTTGGCTCCGGGGGCGGCCTTGATCGTAACAGGCTTTTCACGGGTCCCTGAACTTCTGATGAAACAACTTTCCTGATAGACTCCGTCATCAATAAGCAGCGTATCCCCTGGACGGAGTGCAGTAATGCCCCGTAAAACAGTTTTCCAGGGAGTTTTTTTGCTGCCGGAAGCAGTATCATCTCCTCTGGTTCCTGACACAAAAAAGACTTTCCCCTGCTCCGGACACGGACGGGTTTTGAAAACGACTGTTTTGCGGGGAGACTTTTTTGCATTTGAATACACATTGCCCGGAACCATATCCGTCGGCATTTCCAGCTCTGCCGCAACAGCATAAGCGGTATTTTTTTCCAAACCGGTCAAACTGAATGTACCGAAAAAGTTTTCCTGATAAGCCCGTTCCTGTTTCCAGAGAGTTTCATTGTTTTTACGCCAATAAATCCGGACTGATTTGGGCACACTGCTGCACCACCATTCCAGTTCTGCTGTGGTGTCCGACACATAAAAGAGTTCAGGCGGAGTTGAAAAGGAGCTCTGTTTTTTGACAAAACGGTAAGCCCCCACCGGGAAACCCTCAATACCCCGCCCCCGGAATTCCTTTTCATTGACAAGCGAAAAGTCCCCCTTATGGGGTGCTTTGAACCGGGGATGAAGCAAGAATGAATTTTTTTCTCTTAAAGGAACATTGGCTGTATAGCTGTTAAAGTCTCTGAAAGCACACTTCTCAGGCAAACGCTGAGAAGCAAAAATATTGGAATGAACGACAGACCCCGCTCCCCGGGGAGCAAGAATATCTTTCACCGAGGCCGAAAAAGTATTGTGACGCACAGTCACTGGAAAATCATTTTTGATTCCGAGGGGCATTGTCCCGAAAGAGCATCTTTCAATAACTGTTCCGGCTGCCTCAGATTCAATGGCCCATTTGTCACTGCGGGGGAAACACACATCCTGAATGAGAGCATTTTTCCCGGTCACTTTCACTCCGGCAAGAAGTACAGGAGCCTTTGTGCTGTAAGGACGCACGGTACAATTGTCCTGCTTGAGTTCCAAGAGCTGACCGTAGACTCCGGGGAGCAGATAAACAGTTTGTCCTGCTTCAACTTTTTTCAAACTTTTCCACGGTTGCTCCGGAGTCGTTCCCCTGTTCCGGTCATCTCCCCCCGGGGAAATATAACGCACATTCAAATTTCCCTTGAGCACTCTGTAATCAAGAAGTTCCGGAGCGGCAAAAAGTTTTTTATTTTTTTCTGAAAGAAACACAAAGTCCGTACTGTCTCCTTTTTTCTGATATTTGATGTAGGCATTTGAAACGGCCCGGTCTCCGGAACTTTTCAGGGAATTGAGTCCGTCAAGTGCGGTACAGTTCCGGGTTTGATTTTCGGCGGAGTGAGGCTTTATCCAGATGCCGCCGCCCCGGTTGCCGAAGGTCAGACAATTTTCGATCAGACAGTTTTTTGCCGGTCCGAGATAAAAACGGATCCCGTGTTTTGAAGTATTGAACGCCGTACACTCCCGGATCACAGAATCGTCTGCCGGTCCGAAAATAATAATATTCCCCCCTTCCGTCCCCACCGGCAGCGGTGAGTCATTGCCGTAAGCAGTACAGCGGGCAATCTCACACTTCTGCCCCTGCCGCAAAATAACTCCGTTGCCGTTGAGAAAAAAGAGACAGTCAGTCACCTTTGCCCCGGAAGTCCGGTGCAGATAAACGCCCCCTGTCCGGGGATAAGATTGAGCGTTGAATCCGGTAAAATTCAAACCGCTGATGTGTATTGCTGAACTGAATTTTCTGTCTTTCCGGTAGTGGATGCCGATCCCCACAGGCCCCGCCGTACTGACAGAAAGCCGGTGTTCACCGGGAGATTTGCCGTCAGAAGTCACCACAAAAAGTTTTTGTTTCCCCGCATCATAAAAAAATGCTCCCCGCAAAAACTCAAGTTCTGCAGCATTTCCGGCACAGCGGTAAACAAGGGAACTGTCTTTTTCATTGACGGCATTGACTCTTTTTTTCCAGATGCGTGAATAGACGAAACGTCGTCCCGGTTCTCTGAGGAATCCTGACACATCTTCATCCCCTCTGATAAGAACAGTTCCCGGAATTTCAGCCCTGACGGTCAGCGGAGCAGCCCCCGGAGTAAAAAACTCCTGCTTCAGCATTCCGCCGCCGTAATAAACCCCGCTTTTCAAAGTCAACGTATCTCCGGGACGGAGTTTGGGCAAGGCGGTACTCAGAGAATTCCACGGTTCAGTTGGAGTCCCGCTTCCGGAGCTTTTCCCGTCGGGAGCCATAAAATATTCCCTTCCCGTCAGCACAAAAACAAAGAAACAGACAATTACAAAAAATAATCTTTTGAACCCCATAGTTCCATAACCTTTCAAAAAACTCAAACTCTTTTTAATATAACGCCATAACAAACGGATTACAATCTCTATTTAAGCTGAAATACCATATTCCCCCGAATCGTCATTGACATAAAAAAAATCAATGCTATATTATACAAAAATAATGCTTTGTTCACATACAGAAAGGTCTTTGTTATGAATCCCGAAATCCCCCTGCCGCTGCTTTGGAGCAGCTGGTGTCACGAACCCATACAATTTTATCTCCGCCGATCTGCCAATCCCGCCACCATACTCGGCAGCGGCCACTGGATCCCGGAATGGTATGACCGGATTCACACCCGGGAAGCATTGAAAAAAGCTGCCGATCTGGGCGTCAATTTTGTCTACACCCATTTTTATAAAGGTTTCGGACTTCAGGCAGAAAAAAAAGAAATGTCCCGAACAGCAGACTTGGTGGAAATTGCTGCCGATTTGGGGATCAAGTGCGTGGGATACAGTACTTTGCCCACAGTGTATTATGAATCACTGGCGGCGGAATTTCCGGATCTTTCTTCACATTTCCGCCGTTTCCGCAACGGAGATTTTCAAACTTACGGAACGGCACACTACCGGGCTTTGATGTGCTACAACTCAAAAAAATATTATGAAGAATATTATCCTCAACTCCTCGAATACGGACTGAAGCAAACAGGCCTTGCCGGATTCCACTTTGATAATGCCGGTGAATCCCCCTGCTACTGTCCTGAATGCCGTCTTGATTTCAGGCGTTATCTGGCAGAAAACTGCGGAGATCCGGAACAATTCGGATTGCCGGTTTGGGATTATGTGGAACTGCCGGCCGCTGAAGCGGAACTTGAACCGCTGGCAACAGAGTGGATGCGTTGGCGACGGTTGGTATGCACCAGACGTCACACCCAAATTTTCAAATGCGTAAAAGCGTTGAAATCCGATGCTGTTATCCTTTACAATCCGGGTTTCGGACGTTTTGCTCCGGGAGGATATGAGCCTCTGGACGCCCCCCGGGAAGCAGATATGGTCTTTCTTGAAACCGCCAGGGCAATCAATATTGATGAAGCAGGACGCCACATTACAGGTACAGCTGGATTCCGCCTGGCAGATCTCTGTAAAATCGTCCCGGTCAATGCCTCCTGGCTCAAAGAGAACGGTGTTATGCATCCCCACCGGACTCAGGAAGAAATCGCATTGTGCTGTGCAGAACAAATGGTCTTCGGCAGAAACTGCGGAGCCCATTGGCTGGTCAGACCGCAGAAAAAGGGCGGTTCGATGATCTGCGACGATCCGGAACAATATGCTCTGGTGGACAACTGCTTCAAATTTTTCCTCAAGCACAGTGATATCTACACCAAAAGCCGCCGTCTGCCTCAAGTAAAGGTCTACTACGCAAAAGAATCAAAACTTCTTTTTCCGGAACAGTTTCTGGAAGAAATCCAAAACTGCTCAGAACTTCTGCGGCAGAAAAAGATCACCTGGAGCTTTGCTGCTGAAAACTCTCCCGCCCCTGCCCCCGGAGAAACGCTGCTTCTGCCCGGAGCAAAAGTCCTGACTGACCGTGAAATAGAAACGATCCGCTCCTGGCAGGTCAATGTGATCCCCCTGAGCAATGCCGGAGTTCTTGACGAACACAACTGGGAACGGGAAACTGTCCCTTTCCCTGCCGGAAATATTGACACTCTGGACGCACTTTTCAAGATGGAGTTCCCCCACGGTGTCATTGAATGTACTTTGAGTGAAAATAACGAAGTATTGCTCCATTTGCTCAATATGGCAAACAGAGAAACAGTCAAAAATTTGGAAGTCCGTCTTCCTGAAGAAGCAGACAGTGTGGAAGTCCTTTCCTTTGAAAAAGGTGTCAAAGCTGAACTGACCTCTCCCCGCTCTCTCAAGATCACGGACTTAAAAACCTTTGCCACATTCAAACTGACGGGAAAAATCAGTTGTTTCTTTCAATAACTTTCTGCGGCTTGGATTTTCCGGCAAAGATAAAGAGCTGCCGCAACACAAAAGGTTTGCGGCAGCTCTTTTTGTATTCAACGAGCTGCTCAGAGAACTCTTGTTACAGAGACTTGACCAGCAGCTCTGTCACAGATTTGGCAAAACCTGCAGGATCATCCAGGGGACTGCCCTCTGTAATAAGAGCCTGACTGAACATTACTTTGGCACTGAAAGCTGCTTCATCTTTTTTGCCCGCTTTCAAGGCTTCATCCAGCTTCTCAATGAGGGGATGTTTGGGGTTGAGTTCAAGGATCCTCTTGGTTTCAGGGATCTGCTGGTGCATCGCCTTGAAAAGCCGCTCAATGTGAGGACTCAAGGCATTTCCTTCGACGATCAGACAGCAGGGACTGTCGGTCATACGGCCGGAAAAGCGGACTTCGCCCAGCTGTTCGCCCAGAGTTTCTTTGATGAAAGCGGTGAGATCTGCATATTTTTCATTGGCAGCTTTGACGGCATCTTCACTTTCCTTATCTTCAAAATCACCTTTGGCAATGGATTTGAAGTTATGCTTCTGATACTGCATCATAGACTGCATAATCCAGTCATCCACAGGATCGGTCATAAAAAGCACATCCCAGCCCTTGGCTTTGAAATATTCAAGTCCGGGATAAGAATCCAGAGCTGCCCGCTTTTCGCCGGTAATGAAGAAAATCTCTTTCTGGTCTTCGGGCATAGCTGCCACATATTCAGCCAGGGTGATATATTTACCGGGTTCGGAGTTCATAGACTCATACATCACCACATCTTTAAGTTTTTCCACATTGGCAAAGTCGGTATGGAGACCTTCTTTGAGGATCCGGCCGAACTCAGCAAAGAAAGCATTGTAACTTTCGCGGTCATTTTCAAGCAGTTTTTTGAGTTCAGAAATGATCCTGGAAGTCACAGCCTTTTCGATCTTGCTGATAATGGGATTTTCCTGCAGGATCTCACGGGAAACATTCAATGGCAAATCAGAGGAATCCACCACACCGCAGACAAAACGCAGATAGTCGGGCAAAAGAGCTTTGCATTCATCGGTGATGAAAACACGTTTCACATAAAGCTGCAGCCCCTTTTTCTGGATATCAGGCATCAGGAAGTTAAAGGGAGCCTGTTTGGGCAGAAAGAGCAGAGCTTTGAATTCGCTCACGCCTTCAGCGGACATATGGATCGCTTTCAAAAACTCCGTACCGCCGTAGTTGGCAAGGTGGGAGTAGAAACTTTTGTATTCATCTTCGGTCACTTCAGAAGGTTTCCGCAGCCAGATAGCCTTTTGAGAGTTGAGCACCTCATCGGTCACAGTTTCAGTTTTGTCCTCATTGACAGTCACCCGGGGCATAATGATGGGGTAGGAAATGAAGTCGGAATATTTGCGGATAATAGAGGAAACTTTCCAGTTTTCCAAATATCCTTCGGCGTCCTCTTTCAGCTTGAGGATAATGGTCGTACCGGGCTCATCGCGCTGAGCTTCGTCGATCTCATAGTCTCCCTCGCCCTCACTGCGCCACATAACAGCCGGTGCATCAGAACCGGACTTTTTGGTGATAACGGTCACTTCAGAAGCCGCCATAAAGGCAGAATAAAATCCCACACCGAACTGCCCGATCAATTCAGGAATATCCTCGCCTTTGGCACCTTTTTCCTCAAGCATCTGCATAAAGGCACGGGTCCCGCTCTGGGCGATAGTTCCGATATTGTCGATAACCTCCTGTTCGGTCATACCGATACCATTGTCAGAAATGGTCAGGGTCTTCAGATTTTTATCTGCTTCGATACGGATCTTCCAATCCCGGGTCTGAGCGGGATCAGTCAAACTTTCGATACGGGCTTTGTCAATAGCATCAGCGGCATTGG
>JAZUPO010000225.1:0-20652 GCA_045605205.1 Victivallaceae bacterium | reverse complement strand
GGTGTTGTCACTGCTTTTGCTGACAATCCTGTTGGACGCCTTATCGAAGACTTTATTATGCAGGGCGGTGTAGACACCTCTCTGATCCGCTGGGTCCCCTTTGACGGTATCGGCAAAGCCGCCCGCAACGGTCTGAATTTTACCGAAAGAGGTTTCGGTATCAGAGGTGCCAAAGGCTGTTCCGACCGCGGACACACGGCTGTTTCACAGCTCAAAGAAGGCGATATCGACTGGGAATACATTTTCGGGACCCTGGGTGTCCGTCATTTCCACACAGGCGGTATCTTTGCCGCTCTTTCTGAAACGACTCCCGGAGTTGTCCTCGAAGCTCTCAAAGCCGCCAAGAAATACGGTACCATCACCAGTTACGACCTCAATTACCGCCCCTCTCTCTGGAAAAGTATCGGCGGACAGAAACGTGCCTGCGAAGTCAACCGTGCCATTGCCCCCTATGTGGATGTGATGATCGGCAATGAAGAAGACTTCACCGCTGCTCTGGGCTTTGAAGTCAAGGGAACCAATGCTTCATTAAGCACACTGCCTGTTGATTCATTCAAGGCGATGATCAGCCAGGTTGTGGAAGCCTACCCCAATTTCCAGGTGGTTGCCACAACGCTGCGTTCTGTTAAGAGTGCAACCGTCAACGACTGGAGTGCCATCGCCTGGTGCAACGGTGAATTTGAACAGGCTGTCCAGCGGGACGGCTTGGAGATCCTCGACCGGGTGGGGGGCGGAGACAGCTTCGCTTCCGGCTTGATCTACGGACTGATAACTTACAAAGATCTCAACAAAGCTGTCAATTGCGGAGCCGCTCACGGTGCTCTGGCAATGACCACCCCCGGCGACACCTCTATGGCTCTCCTCTCTGAAGTTGAAAAACTTATGGGCGGCGGCAGTGCCCGGGTCGACCGTTGATACAAACAACAAAAAATTTCTAAAGCAGATCCTCCGGGGTCTGCTTTTTTTTGCAGACATAAAAAAGCTCCCTGCACCTTCATACGGGAGTATCAAAAGGTACAGGGAGCCGGGTGGGGGCATTATCAATTGCTCAAGTTTTCCTGCTTGCAGTTATTCGTACATTTTCCGGATTTCCGGGGCTGCGGAGCAAGTTCACGGGTCAGCCAATTACTGTTGCGGGCCGTAAAGAGAGCGTATATGGGGATCCACCACAAAAGCAGAAGGCTGTAAACCGTATACACAGGAGCCCAGACAGCTTCAGGAAATGAAACCCGCCTGGCATAGATCATTGCCGGGATCAACGCTCCTATGATCCCCAGTACCGCTCCGTAATAAAGAGCGTGAAACAAAGCTGCAGGTGTAAACTGCCATACCATTTCAAGAAAGACCAGAAGTGATATAAGCGGCATAACAGTTCCCACAGCCAGACTTCCCAGATGAAACGCAAAAGCGGCATAACCCGGAGTGATCCTGAAGTTCTTGAAAAAACATCCGATCATCAGCAGATTTTCACGGACATCACTTCTGAGCCAGCGCAGCAGCATTTTACAAAAGCGTCCGTAAGTAAAAGGAATACAGGTGGCAGCCACAGAATTGCTTTGAAATGTGACTTTATATCCGTGCTGCAGGATCATCGTGGCTATAGCACGATCCTCCCCTATGTTGGCGGGAGCTCCCAAAAAGGTCTGGTGGAGCCATTCATCAATAAAGGGCATCACGATACTCTTGCGGTAGGCACTCAGAGCACCGGGGGTACACATAACATATCCGATAAGGCTCTGAGCAGAACGGATGATCTCAAAACCGAACATAAACCCCACATCCATCATTCTGGGGATCATTCCGTCTGCAAGATTTTTGATTCTGATATTTCCGGCGACGCCGCCGATCTCAGCCTTATTGAACGCGGACACCATATTCCGCAAACTCTCTTTTGTCACAATGGAATCGCTGTCAACTGTAACGACGATATCAAACTTTGCCATATGGAACCCCTGATAAAGTGCATTTTTTTTGCCGCCGTTTTTCAGCAGATCCAACGAGGTGATCCGGCCGTTTGATGCACTTTCAGCGTGACGGATCCACTCCATTGTATCATCTTTTGAACCGTCATTGATGGCAATGATCTGCAACTTTTCCGCAGGATAATCGGATTCAAGAAGGCTGAACAAAGTTTCTGCAACGTGTTTTCCTTCATTGTAGGCCGGCACAATAACAGTACATCCGGGCAGCTGTTCATCATCCAATGCCGGAGCAGGCTTGTAAACCGTGGCACTGATCGCTCCGAAAAGGATATAAAGAAGCATAAATGCTGAAACTGCGGTAAAAAAGTACCCCTGCCAGGGCAATATATCCACAGCCGGCTCAAGATTCCACCGCAACAAAAAAAATACCACAACAGCAGCCGTGATCCCCCACAAAACAAAGGGCACCAACTTTTCTTTTGCTGTTTTTGCTTCGTTCATAGAAAACACTCCCCGTAATGCAATTTGCCTCTTTCCTGACATCTTCATATTTTACTCTGCTGCATAATATAGCACAGCGGAATTACCGGGGAATAGTTGTTTTTTACACTTTTTAGTTATCTTAAACTTTTTTATTTTCATTGCTATCAATATAATACTCAACACATTAGCCCCACCGCTCCATTTCATTCTTTCACTCTTCTTTTATTTGCAATATCCCCGGAACGGATGTATAGTATATGAAAGTTGAGAGGAGAAATCAGCCTTTTTTTCCGGCATTCAGCCAAGAGGAACTTTTATGAAGATACTGGTTATAGAAGATGACAAAAAAACAGCAGATTTTCTGCTGAAAGCCCTGAAAGAAGCAGGCTATACAACGATCCACGCCGCCGACGGCAGAACAGGTCTGATGACCGCAAAAACAGAAACCTTTGATCTGGCGATCATTGACTTGATGCTTCCTCTGATCGACGGGTTCACTGTTATTGAAAACATCAGACAGGCCCAGATCACAGTTCCCATTATCATTCTCAGTGCCCGGAATTCCCTTGACGACAAAGTGCGGGGCCTCCATTCAGGCGGCGATTTATATTTGGAAAAACCCTTTTCCGTCACCGAACTCCTTGCCAATATCCAGGCTCAGCTCCGCCGTTTTACGATGAGTGCCGAACCGACTACCCTCACGGTGGCCGATCTGACCATAAATCTGCTGACCCGCAAAGTTGTCCGTGCCGGAGAAAAAATCGATCTCCCCCCAAGAGAATATGATCTGCTGGAATATTTGATGCGGAACAGCGGCAGAGTGGTCACAAAAACGATGATTATGGAGCACGTCTGGGAATATAACTTCGATCCTCAGACCAATGTGCTTGAAACACGCATCTACAAACTCCGGGAAAAAGTAGACAAACCTTTTGATCGTGAATTGATCCACACCGTCCGGGGTATCGGTTACATTCTGGAATAAAAAATGTTCCGCAACTCCCTGAAAACCCGCCTTGCTCTGAGCTATGCTCTTTTGTTTTTTGTTTCCTGTCTGGCGATTATGACCTTGTGTTCCTACCTGGTTTATAATCTCCTTAACAACGCCTATGATGCCAATGCCCGGCAAATTGCCAAACGGGCGGCAGAACTTTATATCCTCGGCCGCCGGATCGGAAGTTTCAACGAAATTCTCCACGGAGACCAATATCCGGAAAAAGAAAGAGTGCTCCTTGAAGAAAAATATCCGGACTCCAAAGTGATCTTTGCCGGCTACCGCTTCGGCGGCACCACTCCTCAAGACAAAACACGTTACTATACGGCGTTTGTTCTGCAAGGCAGCGAATACTATGAAATTCGTATCCTTGCCAATGGCGGAATATTCCGCAAAAAGATCTATCCGGAACACAACAAAAACAGTTTACGCAATTACTTTTCCAATCTGATCCTCAACCGGGGACAGGAAAATTTCGGAATCGCCATTCTGGAAAAAGACAACACCCTCTTTCTGGAATCCCATCGAGGGGCAATTCCGTCAAAAATCAGAAAAATAATGCAGCAGCACTCTTTCCCTGCCAACGTTGACAAATTCCGTTACACCCTGTTTCCCCTTGCAGACGGCCGGAAACTTATTATCGCCACCGGTCTGAGCCAACGGCTTGCCTACCTGGCGGATATCACCTCAGTGGGAGCCATCGTGCTGGGCTGTATGACACTTGCCGGAACCATTATCGCCTGGCTTCTGACCCGCCGGTTTATCAGGGGCGTCAAAGAAACGACTCTGGCTATGAACAGGATCTCTGCCGGTGATTACAGCATCCGCCTCAGAGAATCCACTGACCACGACCGGGAAATCCAGGAATTGACAGCGACCTTTAACGCGATGAATGAAAGAACTGAAAATCTGCTCAAGGAGTTACGCACTGTTTCAGACAATGTTGCCCACGATCTGCGGACACCCCTTACCCGGATTTCCGGAACAGTTGAGCTCATTCTGACCAGAAAAGATCTTCCTGAAGATATGCGCAGCGACTGTGCTTCTGTTGCAGAGGAAATTTCACGCCTCAAAGAATTGGTCAATACCATAATGGATATTTCACGTACCAATGCAACGCCCCAGGCTTTGCAGTTGAGCAAGGTGGATATAGCCGCCGTTACAGCCGACTTCTGTGAGTTTATGCAAGTGGCTTTTGAAGACAAGGGGCTTGACTTTTCAGTCAGGATTCCGGAGCAGGAGATATTCATAGAAGCAGACAAAAAGATGTTTCAGCGTCTTCTTTCCAATCTGCTGGGCAATGCTCTGAAATTCACAGAAAGAGGCTTTGCCGCTCTTGATCTGCGTATTGAAGGGGAAAAAATCAAACTCTCTGTGGCCGATTCCGGATGCGGGATCCCCCAAGAGGAACAGGCTCTGGTCTTCAAAAGATTTTTCCGCAGCGATGCCAGCCGCCACTTACAGGGCAACGGATTGGGACTTTCTCTGGTCAAGGCCATTGTCAAGGCACACCACTGGGAAATTGATCTGGCATCAACTCAGGGGGAAGGCTCAGTTTTTACCGTAACGATCCCTCTGCACAGGTAAATATCTTTTATTGAGCTTTTTCTTCTGTTTTGCCCTTTTTCTCAAAGCGGCTCTCGGTACCGTTCAGCAGCCGGACGATATTGGAACGGTGGCGGTAGACTGCCAAAGCTCCGATCACAGCAAAGGCGATCACGGTCACTGTCTGCACCCGCAAGTAAAAAGGAGCACTGACAGGATTGCAGAAAATCCGCAGTACCAAAGCTCCCAACGGCAGAGCAACAGCAGCAATAATGCTGGCGAGAGACACATACCGGGAAATACGGAACACCGCATACCAGATAAGCAATGCCGCCAAAAGGGGCAAAGGAGCAATGGCAAAAGCTCCGCCGGCAGCGGTAGCAACACCTTTGCCGCCTTTGAATTTAAGGTAAACAGGGAACATATGCCCCGCAACAGCCGCCGCAAAAGCGGCAATTGCGACCCAGGACAGCGGGGAAAACTTCATTGCAGCAAACACGGGGATCGCTCCTTTGAGAAAGTCGCATACAAAACAAAAGATTCCCGGTCCCTTCCCGACGCAACGGGTCACGTTAGTGGCCCCTGTATTGCAGGATCCAACGGTTCTGATATCAATTCCGTAATGCTTGGCAATCAGCAGCCCGGAAGGGATCCCGCCGAGCAAAAAGGCGAAAATTATTATAATAATTGCTTCAATCATAGTTTTTCCTCTTGAAAAAAATTTTTTTGGCATTATCTTAATGTACAAGACAAGTTTAGAAAATGCAAATGAAGTTATAAATTTTTATGGACAAAAAAGCAGTATTGCTCCTCGGAGACGGTTCAAACGTCACAGATATGCGTTATGCAAGCGGATTTTCCGCTCCTGACAACTTCCTTTATATGGAGTGCGAGACACAAAAAATCTGTGCTGTGTCCGCCCTTGAATACAACCGGGCTGTTTCCTCTGTTATTCCCGGCGTTGAAGTCCGGCGTGCAAATACGTCCCATCTGGAAACGATCAAAGAACTCTGCTCTCTTTGTGAAGTCAACACTGTTGTCGTGCCCGACAGTTTCCCTGTGGGAATGGCTGAAAAAATAAAAAAAGCAGGGATCACTCTTGAAATTTCAGAAGCAGCTCTCTATCCCCAGCGGGAATTCAAAACGCTCCCGGAAGTTCAAAAAATCAAGATCTCCCTGAGAGCCGCCGAAGCCGGATGCCGCAGAGCAATTGAAGTACTCCGGGAAAGCGATATTTCCAAAGACCGCACCCTGGTCTGGCAGGGAAAACCTCTTACCTCTGAAATCCTCCGGGCAGAAGTCGACTGCACGATGCTCCGTTTGGGAATGACCGCAGAAGACACCATCTGTGCGGGCGGTTTACAGGCGGCACAGCCTCACAATACAGGCAGCGGCATACTCCCTGCGGACTACCCCATCGTGCTGGATATTTTTCCCAGATCCGCCGAATCCGGTTATTGGGGCGACTTGACCCGAACAGTGGTCAAAGGGAATCCTTCTGAGTTTATGCGTAAGGCCTATGACGCCGTTCTTGAGGCCCGTGAATTTGCCAAAGAATGCATCCGTCCCGGAGCGATTCCCTCTGAGATCCACAGATGCGTTGAAAACATTTTGGAAAAACGCGGCTTTACCACCGGATGTTCCGACAAGGGAGATTACGGATTTTTTCACGGCCTCGGTCACGGAGTGGGCTTGGATATCCACGAGTTTCCCCGGCTCAATCCCCGCACCCATACGCCTTTGAAACCGGGTATCGTCGTCACCGATGAACCGGGACTTTACTATCCCGACAAAGGCGGAATCCGTCTTGAAGATATGATCTACCTCAATGAAGAGGGGAAAGCTGTCACTCTTACTGAAATTGAGGATCAATTTATCATAGAGTAACCCAAAAACAAGGAGTTAAAAATGAAATTCACACGATTCTTTCTTGCTTGTGCAACCGCCGGAACTATGGTTCTTTCAGCAGCAGACCTTTCCAAGGTCACTGAAATCAAACGCTGGAGTCCTGCGGAATGCACCGTTGTGCAAACCGGCAAGGCTATGACCGTCAATATGCCTGTTGACTACAAAACAGGCGAAAAGAAGTACCCCGTCGGCTGGCCCCGGATTTATCTTTTGAAACTCTCTGCTGCTGAAAAAGATTGGAGCAAAGCCAAAGCACTCACTTTCAAGATGAAACTGGAATTTACCGGTAAATCGGCTAAACAGCCCATTTACCTCCAGATCCGCACCCAGGGGCCCAAAGATGCCAAATCCATTGCCTATTCACCCGATATAAAAGGATTAGTCAATAACAAAACTGTTGATGTGATTCTGCCTCTGGATAAAATCAAAAATCTCAACAATGTAACAGCCTTCGGCTTTTTTATTTCTGAGCAAAGATACAAAGACGGAGACAATGTCAAATTCACAGTCAGTGATTTCAAACTTATAAACAAATAACTGAAAAAGGAAAGGAAAAGAAAAAAATGAAAATCTTTCGTACTCTCGTTGCTGTGGCCGCAGCCGGAAGCATCTCTCTGTCTGCCGCCGATCTGTCAAAGTTCACCTCTGATGTCAAACGCTGGGAAATTGCTGAATGTACTGCAAAAACTGAAGCAGCTGCTCTGGTGGTCAATATGCCCGTCGATCACAAAGGCGGTCAGAAAGGCTATTTCATCGGTTGGCCCCGGCTTTATATGCGTAAATTCCAGGCTCAGGAAAAAGACTGGAGCAAAGCCAAAGCCATTGCTTTTGATCTCAAACTGGAATTCACCGGAAAAACGGCCAAATATCCTCTGGCCTTCCACGTCTTCTGGAAGGCTCCCCAGGACAAAAAGGCAACCTCCATTGTCATTCCCGTGCCTGCTTTGAAAAACAATACTGTCAACAAGGTCGTTCTGCCCCTCAACAAAGTGGCCGATCTTGCCAATGTCTCCGGAATCGGCTTCAACATCAGCGAATCCCAGTACAAGCACGGCGAAAATTTCAAATTCACTGTCAGCAACTTCAAACTGATCAACAAATAAGTTGTTCTTTTTTCCCTTGAGCACATCGTTTCTGCGATGTGCTTTTTTTCTGTGATTGAAGCCATTTTTATTTGCAATATTTCTTTTCAAGGTGTAAAGTATGCCGTTGACATAAAAACGGAGTAAAAAATGGATACAAATATCTTTTCAGACGGCAAAGTCTTTTTTTCCGGCTGCAATTACTGGGCCTCCAATGCGGGAACTTTTATGTGGCGTAAGTGGGATCCCGCTGCTATTGAACGGGATTTCAAGCAGCTTTCTGCCCACGGCGTCACAGTTTTACGTTGTTTTCCCCTGTGGCCCGATTTTCAACCCTTGACCGAACACTCCAAATGCGGTCAGGTCTTTGAGGAATACCGTATGGGGGAAGAGCCCCTGCCTGATACGGAAACAGGCCGAGCCGCCGTTGATCCGGTTATGCTTGACAGGTTTCATCACTTTGCTCAACTGGCTCAAAAATACAACCTTAAGCTGATTGTCGGTCTGATCACCGGCTGGATGTCCGGACGTATGTACATCCCCACCGCCTTTGAACGGCGTGATCTGCTGACTGATCCGGTTGTGATCCAGTGGCAGGTCCGTTTTGTCCGCTGTTTCGTCAAAAATCTGAAAGACGAACCCGCTATCGTCGCCTGGGACTGGGGCAATGAATGCAACTGTCTGGGGGACCATACGGACGCTGAAATGTGGCTCTGGGGCAATACGATCACCGCCGCTATCAAACTTGAGGATAACAGCCGTCCTGTGGTTTCCGGACTTCACGGTTCATCCCGTACCCACCAGACAGCTATGGGAGAAGTTGCAGATATTCTCTGTACCCACCCCTACCCTGCTTTTACGCCTCACTGCCGGGTCGATCCATTGTATTCCTTCCGCAACGCTTTCCACGCGGCAGCGGAAACCTCTTACTACGCAGATATGGGCAAAAAGCCCGCCTTTGTGGAAGAAATCGGCAGCTTTGGCCCGACTTATACTTCTGAAGCACTTTCAAGTGCTTATTTGCGTAATGCTTACTGGAACGTTTATGCCCACAGCTGCCACGGTGCCTTGTGGTGGTGTGCCAATGACCAGACCGAACTGCCCCAGACCCCCTATGACTGGGTGGCAATGGAACGGGAACTGGGATTGCTCCGGGTGGACGGTTCTCCAAAACCCGCTCTCATTGAAATGAAAAAATTTAACGATATCGTTTCAGAAAACATCCTGCCCCGTCATAAGATCGACGCTACTGTCATTCTTTCTCAGGACACCGATTGCTGGGGAGTTGCCTATATGAGTTTTCTCCTTGCCAAGCAGGCGGGATTCGACATCCGTACCGTCTGGTGCCGGGATCTGCTGCCGGAGTCAGATTTTTACATTCTGCCTTCAATCCGCAATTTCTGCGTGATGCCCAAGCACCGCTATCTGCAATTGCTGGAAAAGATCAAAGCGGGAGCCACCTTGCTGGTCACTTCAGACAATGCCGGACTCCAGCCTCTTGAGCCCACCGGTATCATTATTGAAACCCTTTTCAACGCCACCACTCCCGCAACGGTCAAATCCCGTGAACTGGATCTTGATCTGACCATTCCCCGGACGACCCATATGATGATCAGAAGTGTCCCCGGAACTGAACTCCTTGCCTGTGATGAAACAGGTGCTCCCGCCTACTGCTGTGCAAAGTACGGCAAGGGCCAGATACTTTTCCTCAATGCCCCTTTGGAAAGTTCATTATTGGAAACTTCCGGAGCCTTTACTGCAAACGCCCCCCATTACAGCCGTATTTACGAAATCGCCGCAGAAAAAGCCGGTGTCAAACGTATCGTCAAACGCTCTGACCGCCAGATCACGCTGACCGAACACCCCATTGATGACACCCGTATGGCTGTCGTGGCGGTGAATAATTCAACAGAACTCCGCACAACTTCCCTTGAGATCGGTGCCCCCTGGCAAGTGGAAAAGTGCATCAACGGCACCTTTGCCGACAGCACTTTGACGATCGCAGAGAAAACAGGAGCCATTCTCTACTTGAAAAAATAACTTTTTTTCAATCAAAAAGGCTGTTGCAGCACGATCACTGCAACAGCCTTTTGGGACTTTACTTGAATATGCTCAGAGCACTTTCTGCTGTGTTCTGTAATACATATTCCCCAATTTTTCCAGGTCTTCTGTCAGGACGAACATAGCTCCGGTACGCAAAGTACCTTCTGCTTTGTAAACTTCCTGCAATGCCTTTTGAAGAGAGTTGACAGGTTCGATTTCAGTGGGCGGAACATCATCTCTGCCGAAAGCAAAGAACATACCGTCCCGTCCTTTATCTCCCCAGCGGATCATCGGCACACAGAAAACCTCTTTTCTGAACCTTGCCATATTGCCCTTGGGAGCAAAGCGTTCCAATGCCGGATTAAGGATCCAGGAGCCGCAGACGATGGCAGGGATCTCACGCTTGAGATAACGCTTGAAAAATTCTTTGGCTTCTTTCATAGAACTGACAGCCTCTTCCCAACTCATACGCAAGCCCCCCGGTATATGGATACTGGGAACAATATCCCAGGGGGAAAACACGCTTCTGAACTCCCGGCGGTCTATGGTCAGAGTTTCGTTGACTCTTGCAATACCTTCCGCAGTACAGGGGATCCCGGTAATAAGGGGTCCGTCCTCTTCAATGGTGGAAAGGACAAATTCATCTTTAAGCGTCACAAGCCCTTTGGCATCGAATTTCATTCCGGGAGCAGCCAGCACAGCAATGACACCGTCGTCGTTCCGGAAGACCAGAGGACACCATTCAGGCAGACGGTGGATCAGATATTCAAATCTGCCGATACGATAAAGTTCGCCGTCAACGTGATAGCGAAGCCAGTAGAGCTGCTTGAGGGAGTGTCCGGGAATATTGTTGTGAGAAAGTTTATAGATCACCACCGTTCCGCCGATCCACTGCAAAGCATCAAGAGCGTAGTGTTCAGGGATCCCCTTTTTGCGGCAGTTTTCCTCAATCAAAGGAACACAGCTCAAAGAAGCGATCAAAGCGGCAATACCTTCATTTTCTCCCCAAACAGGACTCTGCAAGGCGGGACTGACTTGAAGTTTCAGCACAAAAGCCCCATAGTAAAGCACGAACATATGAAGAGCCCGTGCTTCATTGTCTACACAGCTGTCGATAACAATTTTTGCCCGGCGGAACACTTCGTCTTCCTCTGCCGGGATCTGCAAACAGGGAAAATATTTTTTCAGATAACTTTCTGAAACAAATTCCGGCAGTTTGCCGTCCCACTTTTCCAGGATCGTTTCCCAATGGGGCTTCAAAAACTGCACAGCCTCTTCCGAAAGCTCCATTGCGGCACAATATTTTTTCAATTCCATAACAGTAAAATCCTCTTTTTACAACCGGGATCAACCGAAATCGCCGCCATAAATCGCGTGATATCCGGCACCGGGCGGAGTTCCGGGGACACCGTATTCCATTTCAATAAGTTCTCTCACCCGCTCCATACCGCATTTTTCAGCTTCTTTGATGGCATTCTTGTCAGCATCAAAGAAAATGATATTGGAAGGCAGCTCCTTTTCCATCGGAGCCGCAGCACCGATAAGAGCGAATGCCTTTCCCCAGTCGCCGTCAATTGTTTCAACAGCGGCGATCTGACGTTGTTTCCGTCCTCTGCGTCCCAGAGAGAAACCGGCAAGTTCGCCATTTTCTTCGATCTTGAGAGCAAACTTGCCGAAACGTCGCAAATTGTCTTCAAGGAGATTTTTTCTGTTCATCCCTGAGTTTTTCATATCCAAAGCGGCAATGGCGTCCAAATCTGCCGCCGTCGCAGGCAGAATGGCCGTCCCGCTTTGGGGGAACTCCGGCTTGGAAGCCACAAAGTAACTCATCGTCCGGGTGGTTTCAAATCCGATCTTGCTGTAAACAAAACTTCCGGCAGGAGTTGCGTGCAGACGGAATGTTTTGACCTTCATCGTATCAAGCAGATGACGGATCATCGCCGTGGCGATCCCCCGTTTGCGGTAATCCGGGTGGACGATCACCATATTGATAAAGCCCATATCATCATACACAGGAGCTCCGGCAGTACCGATAACTTCGCCGTTTTCCTCAACACAGATCATCTTGCACCAGTCAGCTTCAACGAGAAAGCGGCAATCATCGAGGGTCTGATTCCATCCCACTGCGCCGGAAAGTTCAAAAAGCCTTTCAGCATCCTCCATTTTCATTTCACGGATAATCATAAAAAATCAACTCCTTTCAGTTGTAAACGACACGACCGTTTTTTATTACCATTCTGATTCCTTCAGCACACCGTTCGGGCGAAAGAAAATCCGCCCTGCAATCAATGGAATCAGGATCAAAAAGAACCATATCCCCCCTTTTCCCGGGGGCAATGACACCCCGGTCATCAAGAGAAAATATGGCGGCACTTTTGCCTGAAACTTTGCTGACACACTCTTCAATGGGGATCCCCATATCCAGCCCCATACGCATAAATTTTGCAACAGCTCCGAAAGATCGGGGATGAGAATGTCCGAAACGGGCATCGGAAGGCAAGGCGTTTCCGTCACTTCCTGCCACACAGAAAGGCAGTGCAAGGATACGTTTCATATTTTCTTCACTCATCACGCTGAAAGAGGCCTGACTGTTGACAGGATCAAAAGCAAGGATCTCAGTCACATTCTCTGCGGCATCACCGGGGATATCGCTGATTTTCTTTCCTCTGTAAGAAGCAAAACGGGGGTGAGTACAATTGACCAGACGGCAGCGTTCCCAGTAATCGGCCTCCTTTGCCTGACGCAAATCAGCCATAAGAAGCAGTTTTTCTTCCGCAGACTGTAATTTTTTCTTCAAATTTTCATCGTCCATTTTTTTCCACATCCCCGGCAGAGCCACGCTGAGCTGAGTCATTGATTCCGTATAAGGGTAGCGGTCACAGGTGATTTCAAGACCTTTGCAGTGTGCTTCTTCAAAAAGTTCCAGCAGGTCATCAAGTTTACTGAAATTTTCTTTTCCGGCAGTTTTCAGATGACTGAAATGAAAGTGTTTCAGCCCTGATTCAAGTGAAAGTTCAATCATTTCAGCGGCACTTTCAAGAAGCTGATCTCCCTCGCTCCGCAAATGGGCGGCACAGATCCTGTTATGCTTTGCAGCGGCTTTCATTATATGCACGATCTCTCCCGGAGAAGCAAAAATCCCCGGAGAATAAAGCAGCCCGAAAGAAACTCCGGCCGCCCCGGACTTCAATTCCCTCTCAAGCAGAAAGGTCATTTTTTCAAGTTCTCCGCGGGAACACTCTCTTTCCTCATAACCTCTGACAGCGGCACGCAATGTATTGTGTCCGCACAAAGGGACAAGAGAAAGTACACACTCTGATTGTTTTACTTCCTCCAGATATCCTTCACAGCTTTCCCAGCGGATCTCTTTGCCGTAAGTTTCATAGAGAAGCTGCAAATGTTCCTTGTTGCCGGCCGTCACAGGAAAAGCAGAAAGTCCGCAATTACCGCAAATTTCAGTGGTGACTCCTTGAGAGATCTTGCTGAAACACTCCGGAGCACTCAAGGCAGACATATCAGAGTGTCCGTGGGCATCAATAAATCCGGGAGCAAGGATCATTCCTTCGCCGTCAATACATTTTTCTGCGGCACAGGCTGAAAAATCCTTTTCCACAGCGGCAATGCCCCCTTTGGTGTCCAGCAGACAGCCTCCCTTGCGCAAAGGCGTTCCAAGCCCGTCAGCGATCCAGACATTTTTTATAAGCAAAGTTCCAATCATAGTCTTCCTGAAATCAAAATCCCCCAGGCGTTTTTTGAACAGAAAACGCCATTGCTATAAGATAGTGCAGAAAGTTGAAAATTTCAATCACCATTTGAAACAAAAGAGCTTGAATATTTCAATTGACAACGGTATATTAAATCTTATGGTCTTTTTATAAAAATTTTCTGTCATCATACATAAAGGAAGAAAAAAATGTTTGACTGCGGTTTGGGAACTTCTCTTTCATCCCTGACAACTTATCTGGACAAGTCTCTTATTAACGCTCTCAGAGACTCCGAAGTGAAAACTTTTGAACTTAATGCGTCGATGTTCTTTTATGACTACGACGGAGCGATCCGCAAAGAATTCAAAGAAATGCTCAAAGAAACCGGCAAGCAAGTGATCTCGTTCCACATTCCTTTCGCCTGGAACGATGACCTTTCACACCCCGATGAAGCGACCCGTGTCTGGGCCCTTTCCAGATACCGTTCCCACCTCGCCGCCGTCCGTGAATTTGAATGCGAATTCATCGTGCTGCATCCCTCAATGGAAGTCAAAACCAATGTCAAAGCCGAACGGGATGAACGGATCAACCAGCTCCGCAAGAGCCTGCGTGAGATCGAAGCGGAAATGAAAGAGATGAAGGTCAAGGTCGCCCTTGAATTTCTGCCCCGTCTCTGCATCGGCAACACCCTTGCCGATATGGATCAGATCCTTGAAGGAATGGATCCCGATGTTTTCGGTGTCTGCTTTGACGTCAATCACATTATGAATCAATATCCCCTGATCCCGGAAATAACCAGAAAACTCGGCAAACGGCTTTTTACCACCCACATTTCCGACTACAACGGCATCGATGAATGCCACTGGCTGCCCGGCCACGGTGTCATCGACTGGAAAGGTTTTGTGGAAGCTCTGCGGGATATCGACTATAAAGGCCCCTTTAACTACGAAATCAGTATTCAGGAAGGCAACTTCCCCCGCAGAGTCAAAACTCTGGAAGAAAACTTCAACTTTATCAGGTCTCTTATATGAAAACCCTTACCGAATTTGCTCAGGAAAAAGGGGGCGTCTGGAAATACTTTTCCCTGGTCTGCTCAACGCCCCACCCTTCCGGACACGAAGACAAGCTCTGCGAACTCCTTACCCGGGAAGCTGAAGCCGCAGGTCTGGAGGTCCGCCGGGATGATTTCGGCAATTTGCGTATCGACCGCAAGGCCGCTCCGGGATATGAAAAAGCCCCCTGCCTTATATTGCAGGCCCATTTGGATATGGTCCCTCAAAAAACTCCCGGCAGCTCCTTTGATTTTCAGAAAGATCCCCTCAACGCAGTGGTCACAGGCAACAAGATCCACTGTAACGGAGAAACGACCCTCGGTGCCGATGACGGCAGCGGCTTGTCCGTCGCAATGGATCTTCTCACTGACAAATCAGTTGTTTGCGGCCCTGTGGCAGCAGTGTTCACCCGGGAGGAAGAAATCGGCCTCAACGGTGCAAGAGCTCTGGCTGACGAATTTCTCAAAGGAGCATATCTGCTCAATCTGGATTCAGGAAGTGACAGCTGCTTTTATGCCGGATGTGCAGGCGGAGAAGAAGACTACGGATTTTTCACCCCGGAATTCACCTCCCCCACCGGCAGCGGGAAAGCTGTAAAAATCGAAGTCACCGGTCTCGTTGGCGGTCATTCCGGAGCGGATATCCACCTGAAGCGGGGCAATGCCCATAAATTTATGGCGGCATTCCTTGTTGAACAGGGCAGCGATATCTCGGTCTCTTCCATTGCCGGCGGCAGCGTAGTCAATGCCATCTCCCGGGAATCTGTGGCGGACATTGTCACAGAGTTATCTTTTGAAGAACTGCAAAAAAGAGCGGACAGCTTTGCCGAAAAACTTAAAAGCACCTTTGATGCCGCAGCAGATTTCGGCTTCAGACTCACCCCCTGCCGGATGCCAGAAAAAGTTTGGACCCCCAAATTCCAAAAGGATTTTCTGACGATGCTTGACACACTGCCTGACGGTGTTTTTGAGTTTTCTGAAGAACTTGATGCCGTAGCAGTCAGCTCTAATGTGGGTGTTATTTCCACTCTGGCTGACGGCAAACTCCAAGTGGGGTGTCATCCCCGGGCATTTGACGATGCCAAATGGATGCAGATCAGCAAAGATTATAAAGCTCACTTTGCCAAGTTCGGCGGTTCCTTTGAAGCCCACAGCCCCTACCCCGGCTGGAAGTTCAAAGCAGATTCAAAACTTCTTGAAGCAGCTCAGAAGGCGTGTGAAAAAGTTTACGGCTCAAGGATTCCCGTCAGAGCGATCCACGCCGGACTCGAACCGGGGATCTTTACCCCCAAAGCTCCCCAGCTTGAAATGCTTTCATTCGCCCCCACCGAACACCACTGCCACACAACAGAGGAATATCTTGAGATCGACTCCACCGAAAAAGTCGTTCTCTGGCTTCGTGAGGTGGTCAGAATATTGCAGGAATTAAAATAATTTTTGCCTGCCTCTCCACACTGAACAGCTTTGAAGGTCCCTCTTCAAAGCTGTTTTATTTTTCCCCGAATGTATCTCACGCAAAAAGCTCCTTGATTTTTTACCTTATATATTGTACAGAAAAATCATTTTCTCTTGACAAATCGCGTTTGCGGATGTATTTTTAATCTACGGCAGGATCACCGCTGATTTCTACAATATATATTGCGTTCCATTGTAACATAAAGTAAAAGGGTAAATTATGCATCGTAAAATCTTTTTCGCCGCCGCCTTTCTGATGCTCCTTTCTCTGGCAGCAGCCGGACTGGACAAAGGCGGAGTCACCTTTGACCTGAAAAAAAGCTCCGATGAGCTTTTCAAGCCCGTTAAAGCGATTCCGCAAAAGGACAATCTCATTACCAATGCCGATTACAATTTCAAGGACTCCCCAAAAGATCCTCTTGCCTGGCAGGACAACTACTGTTATCTGCACACCAAAGAGATCCCCGGCAAAGATCCCCGTCGTGCCCAGGTGCGAAAAATGGTCAAGTGGAGTGTTAAAGATGGCGTTTTCACCGTTGTAAAACCTGCGGAATTGAAAAAGATCCTGCCCCTTACCGTTGTCCGTTCCACCTCAGGTGCCTGGCGTAAAGCAGTCAATCTGCCGGATGACAAAGGCGGCCTGTACAACGTTACGTTCCAATACAAAGGGACTCTCGACGGCCCCGGCGGAGCCTGCCTCATCGTCCAGGGATTTACCGAACCCGCAGGAAAATGGTGGAAGGCAAAGTCGCCTTTTTTCAAGATTTACGGCATTAAACTTTCCAACGACTGGCAGAACTATCAAAATGCGATCCTGCTCCCCAAAGGTGTCAAATCCCTGCAAATCGTTTACAGAATCGACGGCGTAGGCCGGCTGGATTTCAGAAAACCTGCTGTCACCGCCGCTGCTCCCCGGAGCACCAGTGAAAAATTGACTTTGCAGCTTTCTCCTATGGGCCGTCTGGACAACACCTTTGCTCTGGCCCAAGATTTGCCCGGCACCATCGCTTTTATCTGGAAACGAAACGGCAGCAAGGCAGAAGCTGAACTGACCAGACCTCAACTGGTTATGGAACTGCCCAAAGAGATCACATTCCACGAAGCAGCCTTTCTGAAGCTTCTTTCCAAACGGGAAGGAGCAAAAACTGTAGAATACCGTATCGACCTGAGAGGAAGACGGAGACGCCCGGCTCAAATGGAAGATTTTGACAATTACTTGCGTCACTCAGCTTTGCTTTCCACCAAAGCTGCTCCCGGATCAAAACTGGCTCAGGGCAAAGCCTGGGTGGAGGAAAACGGACAACGTCTTTCCAATATCGTTCCCGTGAATTTTATGGTCATCCCCAAATTCAAGGCAGCCAAACCTCAGCACTATCTGCCGGGAATCTATTTCGGCGGTGTGTATATGGCTTACAGCACTCCTGCCAATATTGAACGCTGTGCAAAGATGTTCGATGCCGCCGCTGTCCGCTGGATCATCGGCAGTCAGCAATCTGCCTACGCCGCCTGGCGTAAAGCTGGCGTAAAAGTTATCACTCCGGAACTTTTTTACGTTTCCAACGGATTCCGGGTGGGGCTGCCCGAAGGCCGTCCCGAAGCGGACAAATACCGTGCCATCGGCACTCACAACCTTTTGGAAATGCAGCGTTCCACCTGTCCCGCAGCTGTTTACGAAAAACGCCCCTATTACCTTAACAGTACCGTTCCTTACATCACCAAAAATCTTAAGGGGGCCGACGGTCTCTGGGCCAACTGGGAGCCTTACGGTTATGCCGGACGGGGATGTTTCTGCGACACCTGCTGCAGAAATTTTGCCAAGTTTGTGAATGTACCTCTTGAACAGATGAAAAAAGAGTGGCCCCAGGAACTTGCTATGGGCCGCAAATATCATAAGCAGGCGGTCAAATTCCGCAGCCTTGAGCACGCAAAACTGATGCACACCGTCAATGAAGCTGTCACCGCAGCCACAGGCGGCAAGGGAAAATCCCTGGGCTTTATCCCCGGCGTGCAGGTCGACAATATGAGTTCCACCTGGCGTCTCAACGGTTTCGACAAAGAAACCCATCCCATCGACTACGCCGGAAAATTTGACTGGATCGATCCCTGGGGCCCCTACGCTTTCTGGAACGCTCACGCTCCTTACGTTTACAACAAGAGCTTCAATTTGCGTACCTACCTCAAGGCAAAAGATGTCCGTGCCGCTGTCAACAAAGACTATAAGAAACATATCAAACTCCTTGCATTCCCCCACGGTATGCAGCTCCAGGACTGGGTCACTCAGCCCGAATCCATTGCCATTGAACTCCTGAGTTTTATGTTCAACGGTTGGGAAGGTGCCACTGTTTATGCCTTCCCCAAAGGCTATGATGCCCGTTTCTGGAAATCCTTTGCCGACGCTTCCAACGTGGCCGCCCGTTATGATAAATATGTGTTCAAGGGCCAAAAGGCTGATGCAAGAGTCTCTCTGACTCCTCAGGCTCCCTATGCGGCCAAAACAGCGGTCCTTGAACCCCTCCTGGGAACTCACTTCTACAGTGAAATGCTCCAGCACAACGCCTATGAACTCAACGGCACACTGATCGTGGCGGCATTCAACTTCTGGCGGGACGGTGAAGTCTTTTTCACCCTCAAAGTCAAAGGTCTTTCCCCCAAAGTCCGCTACACCGTCAGAAACGCAGACACCCGTTTTACAGCCAAAGGCGGAAAATCCTTTACCGGCAAAGAACTTGCTGACGGTGTCACACTCCACGCCGGAGCCGTCCGCTGTGCCGTCTATGAGATCGCACCTGAAAAAGCCGCAGACAGGAAACTTGCTCTCTTTACGGCCGAACAGATGACAAAGGCTCAAAAAGAGGCCCGTCCCGCATTGCTCAAAGCCCAGGCCGCTGATGCTCAGTATGAAAAAATCTATGGCATCAAAGAGTCAAAACTGGAAGACATTTCCAATGCCGGTATCTCTTGCAAAGCTGACAGAAAAAACAACCGTTTTATATTGACCAGCGGAAATAACAAAGCAGAACTTTACATTCCTTCTTTCTGCGTCAACTACTGGAACACCGGTAAAAAAGCGGTTGTTCACGGCAACAAGATGAGCGGTTTCGGCTGCGTGGCTTTCTGGGAGCCTTCCACTCAAATCAAAAACGGATTTTCCGTTGTCGAACAGAAAAAGATCCCCGGCGGTCTTGAGATCATCGGCGAAAAACGTATGCTTGACCGCGACCGCAGTCAACTGGCAGGTCTCGTCATCAGACAGAGTTTCAAGATCACAGATAAACTCAGCAAGATCACTGTCACCACCTGTCTTGTGAACAGTTCTGACCGGGATATCAGTTTCGGTGTCCGTTACAACCTGATTCCCGCCGCCCCCGGAACAAACGGCGGCTTCACCCGGATTATGGCCAAAGGGAAAGCTGTTGAATTCAAACGTGACCACGCCAGAGCTCTCTATACCACCGGTATCGACAAAGAATTTGAGACCAATGTCCGCAAACTCTTTTCTGTCAAATCCCCCAACCGTCCCATTGATGCGGCCCCTGTCTTTTTCGCATCTCCCGGGCTCAAAGTCAAGATGACCCTGGCTCCTGCAGCCAGTTTCGCCGGAGCCGCCGTGTGGGACAGCGGCCGGCAGGCAGCGGGCACTTTTGAACCCTGTTTCAAATTCCTGACACTGGGCCCCGGCGGTAAAAGTTTTACCATTTCTTCCACAATGACTATTGAGAAATAAACATAAGGAACTGTTATTATGAAAGTTTATATTCAAACCGATATTGAAGGTATTGCCGGATTCTGTTTCCGTGAACACCGTGCCAACACCGGCGTTGAAGGTGTCCAGCACCGTTACCGGATGTACAAACTTCTGACCGCTGAAGTCAACGCCGCAATCAAAGCCGCCTTTGACGAAGGGGCCGATGAAGTTTATGTCAACGACAATCACGGTTCCGGATACAATATTCTTTTTGAAGATTTGGATGAAAGATGTCAGATCATCCACGGCCGTAACGGTTCCTGCGGTATCTGGCTGCCTATTCTTGACAGCTCTTTTGACTGTATGCTGCAGATCGGTATGCACGCAATGGGGGCGACTCCCAATGCCATTATTCCTCACTCACGCTGGGAGGTCAACGACGGAGATTTTTATTTGAGCGAAGGTACGATGGCCGCCGCCGTTGCCGGTGATCTGGGAGTTCCTTCTGTAATGATGTCCGGCGATGACAAGATCTGTGCCGAATTCAGAGAAAAGATCCCCAACATCGAACAGGTCCAGACCAAACAGGCCCTTTCCTGCTACCAGGCGTGCAGTCTTATTCCTTCAAGAGCGTGCAAGCTGATTTATGAAGCTGCCCGCAAAGGCATTTCACGGCGTCACGAGATCAAACCGTACGTCATTCCCGGTCCGGTACGTCTGCGGCTGTGGGACAATGACACCCACCGTCACCCCCCCCACCCCCCCCGTGTAAACCTACCC
>JAZUPO010000224.1:0-5729 GCA_045605205.1 Victivallaceae bacterium | reverse complement strand
TGAATTCGGCCCCCTTGTCCTTTGTGAAAAAGATGCACAACAGACCTTGAGGCGTCCTGCCCGGCATACCAGAGAGTTGCACTTTTTCAAACCGGATTTTTTCTGTGTGCTGGATACCTTGAGTTCTCTTGACGGAAATGTACACTCTTATGAATTGCGCTGGCAGCTTGATACGTTGAAAATGGAACAGTGTTCTGAAATTCCCGGGGCCTGGCTTTCGGATTACGGACGCTCCTGGGATATTCTGATCGTTCCGCTTCTTGCCGCAGATGAACTGCAATCTTGTGTCCTCAGCGGTGTGGACACGCCTCCTATGGGGGGGTGGTTTGTGGGGCGTAACGACAAGAAACTTCACAAAAGTTCAACGCTGACGATGAGTTTTTACGGAAAAAAAGAGTGCCGCTTTGCCACTTTGCTTATTCCGGTCAAAAGAAGTGAAAAGCTGCCCCGGATAGAAAAGAGAGGGGAAAATCTTTTCAGCGTATGCCTTAACGGAAAAACATTCACTGTTGATCTTGCAAATTTACAGAAAGAGTAAGAGCTGTTTCAGAGCTTGCAGCTGACCAGCCCTTTGAGATAAAATGTTTCAGGCACAGAAAGCAGTGTTGGATGATCGGGGGATTGTTCCAGGTGTGCAATGATCCGGGCATCGCAGTTTGCTTCAAGAGCTGCCGAAGCCGTGATCTTTTGGAAAAGATCCGCTGTCATCAATCCGGAACAGGAAAAGTTGAAAAGAACACCGCCCGGTTTCAGCAGTTTGAATCCGTGCCGTGCCAGATCCTGATAGGCTCTGGCTCCGGACATCAAGGCCCGCTGGGAGTCGATCAGTTTCGGGGGATCAAGAATGACCACATCGAATTGACGTTTTTCTTTGACCAGTTCCCGTAAGTGTGTAAAAACATCGCCGCAGCGGTTTTCATATTGGGATGTTTCAAAGCCGTTGAGTTCCATATTCCGTTCCAGTTGCTTGAGGGCAGGAGCGGAAGAATCCATATTGAGGATATGGTTGGCACCGGATTTCAGAGCTGCTGCGGCAAAAGCGCCTGTATAGCTGAAGCAGTTGAGGATATCGGCGCCTTGTGAAAAGCGGCGGAGCATTTTTCTTGCTGAACGCAAGTCGAAATAAAATCCGGTTTTCTGTCCCTTGCGGCCGTCAACGGCAAAGAGCATATCATCTTCTGCAACAATAAGTTCGTCCGGAAGTTCCTTCCCTTTGAGCAGACCGGAACGGCCGGGGAGGTTTTCTTTGCGGCGGATAGAGACATCTGAACGCTCGTGGATGCCTGCCGGAGCACACACTTCCCAGAGGGCGTTGATGATATGTTCCCGGTTGAATTCAGCTCCCGCAGACAGAAGCTGAAGAATAAGAAATTTTCCGAAGCGATCCACTATGACGCCGGGCAATTGGTCTGCTTCAGAGAAAATCAAGCGGCACCCGCCGTTTGCATCCATAAGAGCTAATTTTTCTCTGAGGGCGGCGGCAGCAGAAATGCGGCGTTTGAAAAATTCAGCATCAATGGTTTCATTGCTGTCAAATGACCAGACTCTGCCGGTGATTTGGGAGGCTTGTGAAAATGCCGCAGTCCCGAGAAAGGTACCGTCTGCGGCAGTAACAGTGACAGTTTCCCCGGAAACAGGTGTTCCCTCAATATGATCTACTGCACCTGAAAAAATCCAGGGATGACGGCGGAGCAGGGATTTTTCCCGTCCTTTTTTAAGAACTATTTTTTTGCTCATTTCAAGCTCTTGATTTCATCAATAAAGGCATCAACATCTTCAAACTGTCTGTAAACTGAAGCAAAACGGACGTAAGCTACCTGATCCAATTCCCGGAGCAATGCCATAACCCGACGGCCTATTTCGGAACTTGACACCTCTTTTTCAAAGTCCCGCAGAAGAGAATTTGTGACTTTACGCACCACTTCTTCCACCTGATCCTGAGTCAGGCGGCGGTAACAGGCGTGGTTCAAACCGGTACGGAGTTTTACAGGATTGAATTCTTCTCTGCCTCCCGTCCGTTTGATAACAGTCAATTCGTCGGGAACGATGGATTCGATTGTGGTGAAACGGCCGCCGCATTCCTGACATTCACGGCGGCGGCGAACCACCGGCTCCTCTTTGCTGCCGCGGGAATCAACGACTTTGTCGTTATCGGCACCGCATCTGGGACAACGCATAAAATTTCTCTCACTCCTGTTCCAAAAGCATAAAGCCCAGTTCAGAAAGGGGGCGTAAGATGACCCCGGAACAGTTATTTTTCCGAGCTGAGTTTACAAAGAAATCCACCGCTCTGACCAAATCGCTCCAATTCCGGCGGCGTAAAGCACCGGTGCGGACAGAAGTGTGGTCAGCAAGGGGGATAACGACTGCAGTGTTTGGATTTTCGCTCAAAGCAGCATTGCTCATCCTGACAAGTTCGCTGGGTTTGTTGCCGGAACACTGGACAATGACTTTACCGACAGCGTCGAAGTCTTTGACTTTTCCTCTGGTAAGTTTCTTTTCAGCCACCAGTACAGGGTAGAAATCCGGCAGCTCCACTGACAGGGGAAGTCCTTTCAAATTGACCTTCATCTGTTTGAGCTGTTCGATTGAAAGAGCAACCAGAAGATCATTATCGAGACCGGGACCGAATGTGTGGATGTTCCAGATGTACTTGAGACCGGGAATCTTGTCCGCCCCGTTGGCGTAGGTCAGCAAATGGGGCTCAAAACGGACCGTGACACCGGAAAGTTTGCCTTTGGGGGGCAGGGTATCGTTGAACTCTGCAATGTCCTGTGCCAGTTCCGGCAGTGTGCGGAACTGGGGCAGCAGCATACGGACCAGGGCATTGCCCCGCAAACGGTGTCTGAAATCCCCCTGACGGATCACCAGTTCAACCGGAATATTGGCTGATGATGCATTGAGAAGCAGATCTTTGAGCTCGTCGCCAAGTTCTGTTTCAGAGGAAATGTAACAGTAGATACGGTTGAAACCGAGAAGTTTTACCATTTCGATGATCTCCCTGCCGGGAAGGAGCCTGTGGGAATAGGAACTCAGCTTGAGCCCTGCTCCCCTGAGGGGCAGAGAAGACAAAACGGCACGCAAAGCCGCCGCCCGCCGGGCGAAAAGTTTTTTGCTGACTTGATCGGCGGGAACCATAGCACGTTCAGCCTGCCGGAGCGGAGTTGAGTTACAGCCGCAAAGCAAGGACAATACAGTGCCAAAAGCACACAATAATACAAAAAGTTTTGTTTTCATACCGTATAATATAGCACAGCTTTTGTTTTTTTTCAAGCAGTTTTATAAAAAGAGACGCAGGAACGGGGGCAGGAAAGCAGCTTTTTGCTTGCAATATGCCGCTTGCCGGTGTATATTGTATAAGTGTATTTTTTGAGATTTTATTACCGAACCGAAAGGAGCAGCAGAAATATGTCCGCACAGATAATTGACGGCAAGGCCGTGGCTGCAGAAGTGACAGCCCGGGTGAAACAGCGTGTTGAAGCACTTAAAGCAAAGGGCGTAACTGTCGGATTGGCAGTTATTCTGGCCGGCGAAGATCCGGCTTCTCAGGTTTATGTGCGTAACAAAATCAAAAAATGTGCCGAGCTGGGAATCGAATCCCGCCGGATCGATCTGCCTGCCGACGTGACAATGGAAACGATGCTGGAAACCATTGATGCTCTTAATAACGATCCTGCGATCCACGGGATCCTGGTGCAGTTCCCCCCGCCGAAACAGCTGGATCAGGAAAAGATCATTGATGCCATTTCTCCTGAAAAAGATGTGGACTGTTTCTGTGATCGTAATGTGGGCAGGATCCTTGAAGGCCGTATCGACGGTTTCCTGCCCTGTACCCCCGCCGGAGTTATGGAGCTTCTCAAGGCTGCCGGGATCGACCCCGCAGGCAAACACGCCGTCGTGGTGGGGCGTTCCAATATCGTTGGAAAACCCCTGGCAGCATTGCTGATGCAGAAAAATAAAGGGGCCAATGCAACTGTTACTGTCGTCCATTCCGGAACTCCCGACCTTGCCCGTTTTACCCGGGATGCAGATATCCTGATCGCCGCGATCGGCAAGCCCTGTTTCATCACCGGGGATATGATCAAGCCAGGTGCCGCAGTTATTGATGTCGGTATCAACCGTATCCCCACGCCTGACGGCAAAGGAAAACTTGCCGGCGACGTCGATTTTGAATCCGCCGTTGAAGTGGCCGGAGCCATTACTCCTGTTCCCGGCGGCGTGGGACCGATGACCATCGCTATGCTTATGGACAATGCTGTCCGTGCAGCGGAAAAGGCGGCTGCTGATGCGTAAACTTTTTTTCCTTTTTGCAGCGGCATTGTGCCTCTTTGGGGAAGGATGTGATCCGAAAGTCCCGCAGAAAAAAGCGGAACTGCCTGCAGTAAAGGGAATCAAGGTTGGCATTCATTCCTATAATCCTGCCAATACGGTCATTGCTGAGGTCAAGCCTGCAGATGAGGTCAATCTTGTTGCCCGTGTGGAAGGTTTCTTGCGGAAACGCCGTTTCGTTGAGGGCAGCTGGGTCAAAAAGGGTGACTTGCTCTATGAAATCGAACCGGAACTCTACCAGGCAAAAGTCAAGGCGGCTCAAGCCAAACTGACCAAAGCACGGGTTGCCGGAAAAAATGCTGATACCGACTACAAGCGGCAGCGGAAACTTCTGTCTTCAAAAGCTGTCAGCGAAAGAACCTTTGACCGGATCGAAGCGGCAAAACTGGAAGCGGATGCAGATATCAGAAGTGCCGAAGCTGAACTGGAAATCGCCACTCAGAATCTTTCTTATACAAAGATCCGGGCTCCTTTTGACGGAATCGTGGGGTTGAGTAGGTACAGCGAAGGCAATCTGGTCGGTCCCTCTTCCGGAACACTTGCGACCATTGTCAAAAATGATGTCGTCAGGGTGGAGTTTGTTGTTCCTGAACTGCTTGTGCTCAATGTGTTTGACAAAAAAGGTGGAAAAAGAGATCGTTTCAAGATCGAATTGATTACTCAGGACGGCAAGGTTTATCCTTATCCCGGTAAAATCTCTTTCTGGGACAACAAGGTCAATACCAATACCGGAACTTTCCGTATCCAAGCTGAATTCCCCAATCCGAAGGGAACTTTGACTGCCGGGATGTTCGGCAGGATCCGCATTACTTCTCTGAAAGATCTTTCAGGAGTGATGATTCCGGAAGAAGCTCTTATGGTGGATCAGGCGGGGGAATATGTGTATGTTGTTTCTTCTGACGGGACTGTTTCCCGGCGGAACGTTTCAATTTCTTACCGGGATAAAGGTTTTGCAGTTGTCAAATCCGGCGTGAAAGCCGGAGAAACGATCATTGATGCCGGAATCCAGCACGTCCGGCCCGGCGGCAAATGCAAAGTTCTGTATCACGAAATGGCCGTCTTTCAGCAAAAGAGCGTTCCGGCCGGAAAGAAAAACAAATGATCAGCGGCTTTTTTATTGACCGGCCCCGTTTCGCCTTTGTCATTTCCATTGTTATGACTCTGGCGGGGATCGTTGCTCTTTTTACTTTGCCGGTGGCACAGTATCCCAATATCACTCCCGGAGTTGTTTCTGTGACGACATCTTATCCGGGTGCCGATGCCAAAACGGTTCAGGAAACGGTCATTCAGCCTATTGAAACCCAGCTTAACGGTGTTAAACGGCTTTTGTATATCAACAGTACGGCCACCGATACCGGAAGTGCTGTCATCAATGCCGTTTATGATATCGGAACAGATGG
>JAZUPO010000223.1:0-12103 GCA_045605205.1 Victivallaceae bacterium | reverse complement strand
CCAAGGAGTTGTCACCTTAACTTGTCTTCCTAAGACCGCTTGGCCTCCGACTTGTGGATGTTCAAGATCACCGAATATGCTGAAAGACTGCTTCAGGATCTTGACGAACTGGATTGGCCCGAAGGCATCAAAGAAATGCAGCGTAACTGGATCGGCAAATCCACCGGTGCTGAAGTGATTTTCAAAACTCCCGCCGGAGTGGAGATCACCGTTTATACCACCCGTCCTGATACCCTTTTCGGAGCCACCTATATGGTTCTTGCTCCTGAACATCCGCTGGTGGATACCATTACCACTCCTGAGCATAAAGCTGCCGTCGAAGCCTACCGTAAAGAAGCTGCCAACAAGAGCGACCTCGCCCGGGCTGAAATGGCAACCGAAAAGACCGGTGTTTTTACCGGAGCTTATGCCATCAATCCTGTCAACGGCGTGCAGATCCCCATCTGGATCGCTGATTATGTGCTCATCTCTTACGGAACAGGTGCCATTATGGCCGTGCCTGCTCACGATGACCGCGACTTTGAGTTTGCAGTCAAATTCGACTTGCCTGTCATCTGCATCCTGAAGCCTGAAAAAGCTGAAGCTGAAAAAGCCGGTGTCAACTATGACGACATTCTTGCCGGTAAGGCCTGCTGGGTGGGCGAAGGAGAACATATCAACTCTTCCAACGATGAAGTTTCTCTCAACGGCCTCTCTGTGGAAGACGCCAAGAATACCGTTATCGACTTCCTTGCCAAAAAGAATCAGGGCAAAGCTGCGGTCAAATATAAACTGCGTGACTGGCTTTTCAGCCGTCAGCGTTACTGGGGTGAACCTTTCCCCATTATCCACTATGAAGACGGTTCCATCGAACTGGTCGATGAAAAAGATCTGCCCGTGGAACTGCCTCCGATGAGTGACTTCAAACCCAGCGGCACAGGTGAACCTCCTTTGGCCAAGGCTGTTGACTGGGTCAATTATGTCGATCCCAAAACCGGACGCAAAGGCCGCCGGGAAACCAATACGATGCCTCAGTGGGCCGGAAGCTGCTGGTACTATCTGCGTTATATTGATCCCGGCAACAACGATGCCGCCTGGGATCCCGCCAAAGAAAAATACTGGATGCCGGTGGACCTCTATGTGGGCGGTGCGGAACACGCAGTGCTCCACTTGCTCTATGCCCGTTTCTGGCACAAAGTGCTTTACGATCTGGGATTTGTTTGCACCAAGGAGCCTTTCCGCAAGCTGATCAATCAGGGTATGATCCTCGGTATTTCTTACAAGGATACCCGCGGCGTGTTGGTTCCCACCGATCAGGTGGAGTTCACTCCTGAAGGCCCCGTGCGCAAGGCTGACGGCGAAAAGCTGGTGGAATTCCCCGCAAAGATGTCCAAGTCTCTGCGTAATGTGGTCAATCCTGATGATGTTATCGCCAAATACGGTGCTGACAGTATGCGGCTCTATGAAATGTTTATGGGCCCCCTGGAAGCGACAAAACCCTGGAATACCACCGGTGTGGAAGGTGTTTTCCGTTTCCTCAAACGTGCCTGCCGCGTGTTGGGAACTACGCCTGTCGTGGACAAAGAATGCACCCCTGAACTGGCTCGTCTGATCCACGGAACGGTCAAAAAGGTTTCTTCCGACCTTGAGTCTTTCGGATTCAATACGGCTATCAGTGCTCTGATGGTTTGCCTTAATGAGCTGGCAACTCTCAAAGAGATCCCCCGCGAGGCCGCAGAGAAATTTGTGCAAATGCTGGCAGTGTTTGCTCCTCACCTGGGCGAAGAACTCTGGGAACATCTGGGATACAAAGAAAGTATTGCCTATGTCCAGTGGCCCCTTTGGGATGAGGAAAAACTCAAAGTCAATGAGGTCGAAGTTATGATCCAGGTCAACGGCAAGCCCCGTAAGCGGATTATGGTCAGCGTTGACTGCGATGAAGAAGGTGCCAGAAAGGCCGCCTTTGAACAGCCCGAGATCGCGGCATTGCTGGAAGGTAAACAGCTGCGTAAATTCATTTACGTCAAGGGCCGCATCATTAATATTGTAATTTGATATTGTCAAAACAGAAAGCGAATGATTATGAAAATTGGATATAAACTCTTTTTATTGACAGCTTTGCTTTTTCTGGTCACCGGTTGTACCACTGTGCAGCTGCAAGGGGGAAAATATGCCGGAAAGGATCGGGGCGAATTCGCTATGGTGTACGGAGATCTGATTTTTCTCAGAGTGAAAGCCGGTAAAAATATTCCCGGTTCATTGAGCTACTGGGAGTGGGGCGGCAAGTATTCCGTTGATCCGGAATCCCGTATCGTTCATCTGGATATGGATCGGGAGATCGGCAAACTGTGGAAATTCAGTTACACGATCTATGCCGGCCGTTCAGCGATCATCCTTGCGGATCTTTCGGAAAACAAAAAGTTTGTCTTGCGTTATGAGAATCCTGCGTTGCGCAGGAAACCTGCCAATGCTCCGCAGGCTTTCAGTTCCCCCGGGACAGAGCCTGTTTTCCGCCAGCTTGCACCTGTTGAGTAATAAGTTTTGAATGAGGAGTCGAAAATAATGGAAAGAAATGTTGTTGAAATGATGAATTACGGAAGTAATCTGGATTTTTTGCCTGCTGAATCCTGGCGTATATTGCGGATTATGTCTGAATTTGTTGAGTCTTTTGACCGTATGGGGAATTCCAAACAGCTGCACGTTTCTGTTTTTGGTTCTGCCAGAACTCCTGTCGACTCCGAGTATTACAATTCAGCCAGAAAGGCCGGGGCCCTGCTTGTCAAAGCCGGATACGGCGTTATTACCGGAGGCGGCCCCGGCATTATGGAAGCGGCCTCCCGTGGCGCCTACGAGGCGGGCGGGCATTCAGTGGGACTCAATATCGAGCTGCCTATGGAACAGTTCCCTAATAAGTATCAGAATGAGTCTCTTTCATTCAAATACTTCTTTGTCCGTAAGGTCTGCTTTTTGAAGTATTCATCTGCAGTGATCGTTTATCCCGGCGGATTCGGGACTTTGGATGAACTTTCTGAAGTCCTTACGATGGTGCAGACTCAGAAGATCAATATGATCCCCATTATCTTTGTCGGCACTACTTTCTGGGGCGGACTTGTGCAGTGGTTCCGCAATCAGCTTGAAGCTGACGGAATGATCTCTCCGGAAGATATGGAGCTCTTCAGAGTGGTCGACACCGCTGAGGAGGCTGTCACATTTCTGGAAAGCTGTCACCGTTACAGCAGACACAGCTCTGTCAAATAAAATTCCGGAATTCAGATGGACTTTGAACGCGATATAAATTTGCTCGCTGAATACCTGGCCGTTGAGCGGGGATTGAGCAGAAATTCCGTTGCAGCATACGCTTCAGACCTGAGGGATGCTGCCGGTTTTTTTGCCGGGGCAGGCAAAACATCGTGGCGTGCTCTGGAGGCTGATGATGTGCTGGATTATCTGCAATGCTGTGCGGAGCATCCCTTAAAAAGTTCCACTATTGCCCGGCGGCTGATTTCGATCAGACTTCTTTTCGGCCGCCTGGCCGATGACGGGCGTATCGAAAATGACTTTACTGCCGTAATGGATTCGCCGCGGCGTTGGAAGATCCTGCCGGATTTCCTTTCAGAGAAAGAGGTCGATGCCATACTTCAGGCCTTTGATCCCAAGGAATCAGAGCTTGAAATGCGTAACCGGTTGATGTTGGAACTCTTGTACAGTTCCGGACTCCGGGCCTCTGAACTTGTTTCTTTGAAAATCACCGATTGCGATATGGAAGGCGAAGTCCTGAGAGTGACCGGCAAAGGCAGTAAAACAAGAGTTGTGCCCTGCGGAAAACCTGCGTTCCGGCTTATGAACCGCTACCTCGCCGATGCACGGCCGGTACTGGCTGAAAAAACTCCCAGAGCCCCCTGGCTGCTTCTGTCAAAAAACGGCAGAAAACTCAATCGGGAATGGGTCTGGACGATCGTTCAGGAAGCCGCATCCAGAGCCGGGATCGTAAAAGGTGTTCATCCTCATACGCTCAGACACAGTTTTGCCACTCATATGCTTTCTCACGGTGCCGATTTGCGCTGCATCCAGGAAATGCTGGGGCACAGTGATATTTCGACGACAGAGGTTTACACGCACGTGGATCTCAATGGGGCATTGGCTGTGCAAAGACGGCTCCATCCCCGACATTAAATTTTATGGAGAAATTTTTGTGAATAAATCTATCGACAAAGCCAAGTACAGAGAGCTTGTAACTCTGCCCCGCCGTTGGTTTCCCCTGTGGGTGCTGGACTGGTATATATTGCGTGAATTCCTCATTAAATATTGCATATTGATGCTGGTGTTTGTCATCCTTTTTATCTTGAGCGATGTTTACAACACCATTGCCGACTTTCTTGAGTCCCAGGCTTCTATGAAAGAAATGGTCCGTTTTCTGATAGCCAAGCTGCCGGGGAACATCCGTTTTATTCTGCCTGTTTCTATGCTGCTTGGAAGTATGTGGTGTATGGCGACCTTTGGAAAGAATCTGGAAATCACTGCTATGCGGGCTTCGGGAGTTTCTCTTTTCCGTTGCGGTATGCCTATCTTGTGTGTGGGGATCGTCGTTACCGGAATCAATGTCTATTTCAACGAATTTCTGGTGCCCAGAACGGAAAATCTGGCTGACCGTATTTACACACAGGCAGCTGAACGCCGGGGACACGTGAAGCATTTGCTGGCATTCCGCAGTCCTGACGGCAAACGTCACTGGCTTTTCAAAACCTTTGTCAAGGGGGAAGCTCAAGACGATGTGACTTTGAAAACCTTTTGGAACCAGGAATTGATCCGGTACGTTTTCGGCGAACCCGGTTCTCCCCGTTATGCGGAAATGGTCAAAAAGATCATTCCTTCCTATTCTGCCAAGCTCCTTTCTCTTGATACCGCCGGACAGAAAGAGATCGTTTTCAAAGCCCTGAGCGGCAGAAAGGTGGATATTTTTGCCAAAAAAGTCACCTATGACGGCAAAAGCGGCAACTGGTATTTCAAAGAGGGCAACTTTATCAGTTTTGACCGCAAGGATGAATATGATACATCAGCCAGCCGGGGGACATCTGCGGTGCACGATGCTGTGGCTTACAAGGAATTGACTTTTGACAGGGATATGATCCCGGAGCCTATTGAGGATATTCACAACGCTGTTCAGGAAAAGGATGATCTTTCAACCGCAGTTATTCTTGATTTGGTCAGACGCAATCCCAATATGCCTGACCGGGTGAAATGTATTTATATGACCCTTTTCTTTTACCGTATTTCTTTCCCGTGGGCTTGTTTGATCGCAGTGTTTCTGGGAATCCCCCTCGCTACCAAAAATGAACGTACCGGCAGTCTTATGGCAATCATTTCAGCTGTGGCGATCATCGTTGCCTATATTGTGATCGCTCAGGTGTTTCTGATCTTTGGCAAGGGGGGGATCGTACCTCCTTTTATTGCCGGAACACTGCCGACTCTCGGCTTTATCGGCTACGGTGTCTGGCGTGTGTTTTTTGATCGTAACTGAATTTTTCGGAGTTATTTTTCGTGCACCTTTTTGATACCCATTTTCATTATTCCGGAGAGGCTTCTCCGGGGGAATATATGAACCGGATCCTGACCGATGCCCTTGCAGCAGGTGTTTTTCCGGAAACTTTGGAACTGAATGCTGTGGGGGGCGATTTTGTGGAAAGTCTCCGGGCAAGAGAATTTGCTCACGCTGTGAAAGATTGTGTTTTTTCCGTGGGCGTTCACCCCGGAAGTGTCAGTCGCTTTACAGAAAAAATCAGCGATTTTGAAACGTTCCGCAACGACCCGCAGCTGGTGGCTGTGGGGGAATTGGGACTTGACTATTTTTACGCAGCCGAAACAGCCGCTGAACAGCGGAAGGTTTTTGCAGAGTTTCTGCAGCTGGCCCTTGAATGGCAGAAGCCTGCCATCGTTCATCTGCGGGATCAGGGCGATGATGCCGCCTTTGTTGACGGTATGGCTCTGCTGCAGGACTTTGTCTCTGCCGGAGGCCGGTTTGAGGTACATTGTTTCACCGGGGATTGGAAGTGGGGCGAAAAAATTATCGAACTCGGCGGTTATATCGGTATTACCGGTATGGTTACCTTCAAGCGTGCGGAAAATATCCGTGAGATCGCCAGACTTGTCCCCTCTGACAGATTGCTTTTGGAAACGGATTCCCCTTACCTTGCCCCCATCCCCTACCGGGGAAAGGAAAATCATCCCGGATTCCTCGGTCTGGTCGCAGCTCAAGTGGCGGAAGTCAGAGGCGTAAGTATCAGCGAACTTTGTGATCTTGCAACTGCCAATGGCAAACGGTTTTTCGGGATCGAAAAGAATGTTCCCCAACAGTATAGCCGGGAGTGTTTTGTATGAACAACAGTGAAATGATCGAATTTTTTTGTGCAAGAGCCACTTTTGCTGCCGGAGTTCTTGTCTTTGCGGCGGTTGCTGCGGCAACTTTGCTTTCAACGCCGAACAAACTGTCTTTCTTTGAACCTTTGGCGAGAAACCGCTGGATCGGCCTTTTTGTCGGCTGGTTTGCTCTGGCTCTCTGTGTGCCTCACGCGGTGGTGGTGGCTCCTGCCTTTCTGCTCCCCTGGCTGTGGCCCATTGCTTTGATCGTCCCCATACTGGGATTTTTCAGTTTGGATTATCCTGCCGCCCGGGCATTAGGCGGTGCGTTTATCTTTCTCGGCTATTATCTTGTGCACTATTCGTTTGACTTTTTGACGCCCGGAGGGGCGGTTATTGCCGTTGCCGGATGGCTGACAGGAATCGCCGGAATATGGATTTCCGGAAAGCCCTGTGCTATGCGGGATTACTTCAGAATTACTGCCCGGCGGAAAGATATCCGTCTGATTTGTGCCGCTTTCTGGGGCGTGGAAATGCTCCTTGCACTCTGGGCACTTGTTATGACCAAAGGAGGAGCTTTGTGAGTTTCGATCTTGAGGAATTTGCAGCTGTTTGTCAGGTGAAATCACCTGACATTTTTGTACAGCGTTGTGAGAAATTGCGTCTTTTGCTTGAAGAAACCAATAAATTTGTCAATTTGACCCGTATAACGGGCAAAGAGGAGTTTGATCTCAAACACGCGGCGGATTCCCTGGTGATCGCCCGGTTTTTTCCGGAAATCACCAGCGGGGAGTACGAAGTCGCCGATCTGGGGTGCGGAGCAGGATTCCCCTCACTTATACTGGCTCTGGCTTATCCGGGGTTAAAAATAACTGCCATTGACAGCACTTTGAAAAAACTTAAATTTGTTGATAATGCCGCTCAGGCTTTGGGGTTGACCAATTTGAAAACAGTTCACGGCCGGGTCGAGGAGCTCAATAAACAGGATTCTTTCCGCAACCGTTTCGACTTTGTTGTCGCCCGGGCAGTGGCGGAATCTCCCATCCTTGCCAAAGCGGCTTCAGGTTTCCCCAAAAAAGGCGGTAGGTTTGTTTTCTATAAAACTCCGGGGCAGGCCGCCGAAGAACTACCTGTACTTAAAGCCAAGTGGCAGATGACAGCCCCCTTTGAATTGCCCGGTTGCGGAGAGCGGGTTATGGTGTATTCAGAAAAAAAATGAATTTTTTTTTAAAAAAGACTTGAAAAATATAAAACAATGTATTATAATAGTAGCAGGTAATAAAAACTATGAGCGATTTACCGAAAAATGAAGTGTTAGTCGAGGCTCGCGGTTTGGCCAAGGATTATCGTGGCCGCCGGGTGGTCTCCGGTGTTTCACTTAATGTGCGTGCCGGTGAGGTCGTGGGACTGCTGGGTCCCAACGGTGCCGGTAAGACCACCAGTTTTTATATGGTGATGGGGTTGATCCGCCCTACCGAAGGATCTATCAATTTCCGCGGCGTAGATGTGACCGATATGCCTATGTATCTCAGAGCCCGTATGGGGATGGGATATCTTGCCCAGGAACCTTCCATTTTCCGTAAACTGACCGTCGAAGAAAACATTATGGCGATCTTGCAGACTTTGGATATTTCTGCCGCAGAACGCAGCAAGCGGTGCGAAGCCCTTATGGAAGAATTGGGGCTGACCAAGCTCCGTAAGCAAAAGGCAATGACCCTTTCAGGCGGCGAAAGACGCCGTCTTGAAATCACCCGGGCTATGGTGACAAATCCCGCATTTATTATGCTTGACGAACCTTTCAGCGGCGTTGACCCGCTGGCTGTGAAAAGTGTGCAGGATATTATTATCAAACTCAAACACGAAAGGAATCTGGGAATCCTTATTACTGACCACAATGTCCGCGATACCCTCAACGTAGTGGATCGGGCATACATTATGGCAGAAGGAAAAATTCAGGTAGAAGGGACCAGCGATTATCTGATCAATGATCCCAAAGCGCAGGAGATTTATCTCGGCCGCGGTTTCAAGTTGTGATCTATAATTCCGGGAACAGGTCCCGGGGTTAATAAAACAGGAGAGTTACTATGAACATTTCCATCATCGGCAGACAGTTCGCAATTACTCAGGCTATTTACGGTTACGTTACCGAGCAGCTTCAGTCCCTGGTTTCCGCAACTCCTTTGAAAATTACCTCCGCTACCGTTGTTTTCGGTCGTGAAAAGAACCGTTTTTCCACCACCCTCGTCCTGCGTTGCAAGTATCATACCCTCAAGGCAGAAATTGAAGGCTTCGATCTTTATCGGACACTCGATACTGCCATTGACAAGGTCGGACATCAGCTCTATGTGCTGACTGACCGCGTCCGCGACCACCGGGGTGTCGCCCTCAGAGAGCTTGAGCGTACCTATGCTGAAGCCGCTGTCGGCGGTGACGACTGAGGTGTGAAAAAGTGATTTCAGAGCAACATTGATCCTGTTGTTCCGGTATGAAAGGTGATACCGGGAAGGGGATCTTGAAATGACCGGGGGGGGGAGATTCTTTCCCCGGTCATTTTAATTAATAAAAATCTGGTGAATATGAAAATATCTGTTGTTACAATCGTCCGCAATGACTGCTCGCATATTGAAGAAACGATGAAATCTGTTCTGGAGCAGACCGGAAAAGGGTTTGAACTGGAATATGTGATCATCGACGGAGCTTCAACAGACGGGACCGCTGAAATAATCAGAAACTATGCTTCCCGTCTTGCCTTTTTTGTGAGCGAAAAAGACAACGGTATTTACAATGCTATGAATAAAGGCATCAGCAAGTGTACCGGCGATGTCATCGGTATGATCAATTCGGGTGACCGCTATCTGCCGGGAGCTTTGGAAACTGTGGCTGAGGCTTTTGCTTCTCACGGGGCCCTTGACCGGATTTTTTGGGGCGATGTGGTTTATGAACATTTGGGCGTTGTCAAGGGTTTCCGGGAAAAAAATCGTTATATGGGAGCCTTTGCACCTCATCCGTCTATGTTTGTGCCCCGTTGTATTTATGAACGGATCGGTACTTACGATGAATCATTCCGGCTTCTGGGGGATTATGACTTTATGTACCGGGCTGTCAATGCGGAAAAGATCCTGCCCCTTTATGTGCCCAAAAACATTGCTTACTATCTGGAAGACGGCCTCTCTGACCGTTATGTACTTCAGTGTCTTAAGGACGAACTGAAAGTAAAGATCCGCTACGGGCAGAATCCCCTGTGGGCGGGAACGGTTTTTTTACTGAAAATCCTTAAAAATGCCCCGCGGATATTAAAAAGTTCCTGCTGAATCCCCTGTCTGTTCCCTTGAAAAAGGTCTGGGACGGTGTTATATTTTAAAAAGATTCAAAAATTAACTTAATGGAGTTGATGCGATTATGAAATACGAACTTGAAGTAGGTGCAAGAACTGTTGAAGACGCTCTTGCAGCGTGGCACGGCGGCGCCGACCGGGTGGAGTTGTATGTAAGCCCCACTGAAGGTGCTTTGACCCCCAGTTACGGCCTTGTAAAGCAGATGGTGGATGTGAAAAAAGCCACCGGGATCGGACTTGGGATTTTTGTGATGATCCGTCCCCGTTCCGGTGATCCTCTTTACAGTGATTCCGAATTTGATGTGATGCTCCGGGACACCGAAGCCCTTTACGATGCCGGTGCCGAAGGCTTTATGTGCGGCATCGTCACCCCCGAAGGGGAACTGGATGTGAAACGTATGAAGCAGATCATCGACCGGGTCCCCGGCAGACGGTTCACGCTGCACCGGGGGTTTGAATCGGTCAAAGATCAGTCAAAAGCTCTGGAACAGGCTGTGGATCTGGGAATCGAATTTATCCTGACCGGTGGTTTGCTGCCCGGAAACAAGTTTGATTTGAAGCGTCTTATGGCACTTCACGAACAGGCTGCCGGCCGCATCAAGATTATGGTGGCTCTCGGACCAGCTTTCAAAACTCCTGACCTGCCTCAACTGCTGATTCCCGGTATGCCCTTTGACTACCACATCGTCAACGGCTACCGTCAGCGCAAATCCGCTATGAAATATCTGCCCGGTATGAAACCCGGCGATGACGATTACCTGATGAAACACTTGAGCACTGTGGATTATCTGGAAGAATCCACGGTGCGTGAGATCCGTGACATTATGGACAAATATATTGATAAATAACTGAATCAAGGAAAAATGACAATGGCTGATTTCAATTCTCTCGTCAATGATTTCAAAGCTCTGGGCATCAAGCCCGGAATGAGCCTGCTTACTCACTCCTCTTTGCGTCGTGTCGGTCCCGTCGAAGGCGGTGCGGACACTGTGATCGATGCTTTGCTTGAAGTGCTGGGCCCCGAAGGTACTTTGATGATGTCCACTGTGGGCGGCAACGTCAATCCTGACCAGCCTGTTTTCGATGTGCAGAATACGCCCTGCACTGTGGGAACTCTGGCCAATGTGTTCCGCAAACGTGAAGGGGTGATCCGCAGTCTGCACCCGGTGCACTCCATTTGTGCTTTCGGTCCCAAGGCCAAATTTTTCACCGAAGGTCACATCGACATCAACACCCCCTGGTCTCCTGACTCACCTTATGGTAAACTGATGCGTAACGGCGGACACATTCTCTTCCTCGGAACCAACTTTACCTGCAATACCTGTATTCACGCTCTGGAAATCGAAGCCCGGGTGCCCGGACTTCATACCAAAAACACCAGTGAACTTTATATTCACGATTATGACGGCAATGTCCGTACTATCCAGCACCACTGGCATTCCCCCAAAAAGGATTATTTCGTGGATATGGAACACGTTGTGGAAGCTGCCGGCGGTCTCAAATGGGGCAAAGTCGGTCTGGGATTCAGCCGTCTGGTGGATGCTGAGATCTTGCGTGCCACTGTGCTGCCTATCCTTAAAGAAACTCCTGAGCTGGTGATTATGCGCCGCTCCGATAACGACTTTATCTGGGAACCCTGATTTCAGTTGTTTCAAGCATAAAAAATCCGCCGCAGGGAAGTGTTCTTTGCGGCGGATTTTTTTGTTTTGTAAAGAAGGTTTTTCAGTAACAGGTCAGATCCCAGGTTCCAGTAGGACCCCAGAAAGTCGTGGAGGTGTTGGCACCGGCAACATAACCGGGCCAGCCGCTTGTGTTATGAGGGAACTGACCTTTTGCAAGCAGGCGGGAGTGTCCGTCACAAAAGAGAACATTGATCGCATTATTGTGACGGTAGGAATAAAATTTGGGTTCAGTATAATTGAGATATATAAAGTTTTCGCCGTCAGCCAGATTCATCTTGCGGGAAGGCTTGGTGAGCAGCGAACGTTTCCGTTTTGCCATATTGGCAGAAGTTGCTCCCAAAGACCAGAACCAGGCGTTGTAAGCATAAGTATAATAACGCCATTGATAGTTTGTTTTGACTCCGGGACAGGCATAGCGGGATTTTCCTCTGGCTCTGCTGAGGGCACCGATATGCTCCACATCATTGACGGCTCCGAGATAGGGGGCAAGAGTACCGTAGGGCTCAGAACTCGTACTTCCCTCCAAAGTAGCTCCTGTTCCCCAGGGGGATTCAGACGCACCGGTATAGCCGCTTGCTGACCGGACTCCGGGGATGTAATCATTATTGTCATCGGCATACAAACTGATAGCTTTGCCAAACTGACCCAGATTGGAAGTACAGTTTGCCATAAAGGCACGTTCCCGGGCCTGCTGCAATGCAGGAAGGAGCATTGCAGCAAGAATGGCGATAATGGCTATAACGACAAGAAGTTC
>JAZUPO010000222.1:0-16342 GCA_045605205.1 Victivallaceae bacterium | reverse complement strand
CCTTCCCCGGGCCCCATCCATCCCTGCCAAAAACTTACGGCAAATATCAAGGCAAGAGGCAAATTTTCGCAAAACATAAGCACATATTTGACAAGTTTTGCTTACGGGAAGTTCTATCAAGGTGAAAGAAGCGTATGTTTTCTTATACATAATGAAACAGTCCTTATATATATTGTTAAGGATATGCCTTAAAATTTGTATTCTTCGGGGGCAATGGTGACGACAGTTCTCGTCAGGCGGGCTTTATCAATGGCATTGCCGATGACAGTTGAAGTCAAACCTGCCGCAGCATCCGCTTCAGGAGCGTGCCCCGAAAGAATGTTGTTGACAAATTCATTGAGAAAAATCATATCGCTGCCGTCGTGAGCGGAATTGTTGTCCGCTTCGCAGTGCCGGGTATACCCCTCACGGCCGTCGGAAAAAGTGACAGTATACTCTTTTTTACCCGTATCAGCGTCAATATATCCGCAGCTTCCCACAAGACGCCACTCCCGTTTAGGGAGAGGGGCAAAGAGGTTCAGAGAAAAAGTTCCCCGGACACCGTTGGCATATTCAAGAAGCACCTGCTGATTGTCCACCACATCTTTGTCGGCGTTGAAAACACACAGATCAAAGAGTTTTGCCGCCGGATCAAGTTTGTCTTCGGGCGTCATCCGCACCATTTCACCTTTGAAACGGAAGCGGCAATTTTCATCGGAACACTTGGAACATACGGGAGCTTTCTGTTTGTCAGAAGTAAAAAAGTTCAGCCCCCCGAAAGAGCTGACCCGCACCGGCAGTGAATCAGTGAAATCCGACATCAGATCCAGGTCGTGACTGCACTTGGCAAGCAGAAATCCGCCGCTGTTGGCGGATTTACGGTGCCAGCGGCGCATATAACTTGCTCCGTGCATCACCCGCAAAGATTCAGAACAGTTGATGGAAAGCAGCTGACCGATGGTTCCTGCTTCAAGTTCCTTTTTGACCCCTTTGAAAACAGGATGACACCGGAGCACAAAACCGATTTGCAGCATTTTGTTGCTCTGCCGGGCGGCGGCAATGATCTCCCGGCTCTCAGCAACCGTAGGGGCCATAGGCTTCTCAAGCATAACGTGCTTGCCCGCCTTGAAAGATTTGACGGCACACTCCTTGTGGGTGAAATCCGGAGTCGTAATGATGACAGCATCAAATTTTCCCCAGGCAAGAAGTTCATCGACACTGTGAAACAAAGGTGTGTCTGTACAGCCAAGTTCCTGAGCAAAACATTTGAGCCTTTCGGGCGAAGTGTCGCACAAAGCGGCAAGTTCCACCTGAGGATGATTCTGCAGCATTGTCACATAGGCATACCCCCTCTGGCCTACGCCGATAACTGCGATTGCACATTTTCCGGTCATAATTTTTCCTTATATAAATTGCTTTATCTGTTTTTACGTGATATATTATATCACATCATAAGGATAAAAACAATGGTCAAAAAAGAGAAAAATTTAACCGATTCTGCACATAAGTTCAAAAAAAATGCCCCCCTTGCAGAATTGATGAAAAAAATCACTTTTGACAGCAGCCGGAAGTTGGCTTTTTCACCCCGGCTGCCTGAGCTGCACAATATCCACATTTTCCGGCGTAATGAGATCGAATACCGGGCCGTACCCAATATTCACGGTTATTATGTGCTTTGGATTTGTCTGTCCGGCACCGGTCAGCTCCTGGTGGACGGGGCACATCTGGAACTGCACGCCAATGAAAGCACTCTTGTATTGCCGGGACAGCCCCATATACGTCTGCCCGACAGCCGCAAACGGCGGGTGAGCTGGCTGCTGTTGCGTTTTGAAAGCAGCGATAAAGGATGGTTTTCCGGGTTCCGCAATGCCAGAAGCCGCCTGACTCCGGGAGCGTTGGCACACCTGGAATCGCTTCTGGAATTTTATGTCCGGCGTGAAGATCCTCTGGCTGCCGGTTCCTGCGGGGCCTCTTTGCAGATATTGCTTGCAGAACTCCTTGCCGGCAGCAATCATCCGGGAGAGACGCCGCCGGAACTGCCCGGGGCTTCTACATCTTATGTCAGAGAACTGTGCGAACTGATGATGCAGATGCCCCCTGTGAAAGATCCCTTCAAGCGTGTCGCCGCAAGGAAAAATGTGACACCTGAATATCTGCACGTCCTGTTCCGCAAAAAGACCGGACAGACCCCCAGGGATTTTATGGCCCGTCAGAAACTCAATCTGGCACAGCATTTGCTTGCCAATTCGGAACTGACTGTTTCTGAAATTGCCTTGCGGTGCGGATTTTCAGGGATCTATCCCTTTTCCAGATTTTTCAAAAGCCGCTGCAAAGTTTCCCCGAGTTCCTACCGGAAAGAAAAAAAACATTGACCGTTTTCCGCCGTCGGAAAAGGAGAAATCAAGCACTTGTTTTACTCAAAAAAGCTCCGGGAAATGCAAAGTGAAAAAAAATTCAAAAAAAATCAAAAAAAACAGCATATAGACCTTTAATTCACAGCAAAGTTGTGTTATATTTAATTAATGTCTCAGACTGGTTTTTACAGCAGGAAAAGAGTATGTTGTCATCCTGCTGTGACAGAAAGAGATTGAAATAAGAGGTTTTTTTCGTGGAACAGCACTCATCCGATCCGGAAAAATCCTGTCTCCGGGCGGTCTACTCCGCCAGACGCAAAGCTCTTGACCCTGTGTGGCGTCAGGAAAGCGACAGGAAAATTTGTGCCGCAATCAGGGAGCTTCCCGGATTCCGGGAAACAGAATGTGCCGCATTCTTTATTCCCTGGGGGGCAGAGCCGGATTTGAGAGAACTGTTTTTCGGAAAGCGCACGTTCCTGCCCCGCTTTTCAGCGGAGCGTGGGGAATATGATTTGGTGGAGATCACCAGTTTGGAAAGTGATTTACGACCGGGAAAATACGGGATCCCGGAACCTTTGCCGGAACTTCCGGCTGCGGCTCTGGATTTCGTCCGGCAGGAGATACTTTTTTTTGTTCCGGCAGTTGCCTGTTCGCCCGCCGGTGTCCGGCTCGGCCGGGGCGGCGGATTCTATGACAGGCTGCTTTACGGAGCTGCCAAAAAGCCGATCGCAGTGATCTATTCGTGCCAGATTGCCCCTTCCTTACCGTGCGCCTCTCACGATCTTCCAATGGGGATCATCGTGACTGAAAACAACGTTGTGTATTGTTGAAAGCACAGCACACCCGATGCCAGGGAAGCTGTGCAGGAAGAAGAGGTAAAAAATGGGTTTGTGGCAGCTGGTTGCAGTAGCGTGTATTTTCAGCGTCATCGGCGTGGCGCTGGGAATTATTATCAACAATTATATTCAAAAGCTCCAAAAGGATTCTGCTCAGAAAGGGGCCGAGAAAATCCGCAAGGATGCCGAAAAAGAGGCCGAACACCTTTTGCGTGATGCTAAAGTTTCAGCCAAAGCTGAAGTCATCAAGATGCGTGAAGAGTGCGAGCAGGAGATCAAAGAACGCCGCCGGGAACAGCAGCAGAATGAAAAACGTCTGGCTCAGCGTGAGGAAAATCTCGACCGCAGAGCTGACTCCCTCGACGAAAAACTCAAGGGCGTGGAAAAACAGGAAAAAGATATCGAAACTCTCCGGGAAAAACTTTCCGGCAAAGAGGCTGAACTTACCAAACATATCGCCGCTCAGGTGGATGAACTGGAACGTATTTCAGGTTTCAGCCGCGAACAGGCCAGAGATGTGCTCCTCGAAAAACTCCAGAACGAGATCCGCAACGAAGCGGGTATTATGGTTCGCAATACCCTCGAAGAAGCCAAGGCCCGCAGCGAAAAAGAGGCACGCAGGATCCTTACTTACGCTATCCAGCGTTACGCTTCTGACTGCACCTATGAACGTACCACAGCCACTATTCCGCTGCCCAACGACGAGATGAAGGGCCGCATCATTGGCCGCGAAGGACGCAATATCCGCACCATTGAAGCCGTTACCGGTGTGAGCATTCTCATCGACGATACCCCCGAAGCTGTGGTCATCAGCTGTTTCGATCCCGTCCGCAAAGAGGTGGCACGCCGCCTTATGGAACGGTTGATCGGTGACGGACGCATCCACCCCACCCGGGTGGAGGAACTGGCCAAAAAGATCGGCAAAGAAATCGAAGATGAACTCTTCCAGGAAGGCGAAGCTGCAGTCCTCGAAACCGGCATCCAGGGCGTTCCCCCCGCCATCATCCGTCTGCTGGGACGGCTCAAATACCGTTACAGTTTCTCTCAGAATGTGCTCCAGCACTCTCTGGAAACCGCCTACTTTATGGGTATCATCGCCGCTGAACTGGGGCTGGACGAAAAACGGGCCAAACGGATCGGCCTTTTCCACGATTTGGGCAAAGCCATTGACCACGAGATCGAAGGTCCCCACGCCAAGATCGGTGCCGATATGCTCCGCAAGTACAACGAAAACAAAGAGGTCGTCCACGCTGTCGCTGCTCACCACGGCGAAGTGGAACCCGAAAGCCTTTATGATATCCTTATCGGCGCCTGCGATACTTTGAGTGCTTCACGCCCCGGTGCACGCAGCGAGACCACCGAACTCTATCTCAAACGTCTGGAACAGCTCGAAGGCATCGCCAACGAATTCAACGGCGTTGAATCCTGTTTCGCCCTGCAGGCCGGACGGGAGATCCGTGTGGTGGTGATCCCCGAAAAGGTGGCCGAAGGCGAAGCTCAGATGATGGCAAGAGAGATCAGCGAAAGAATCGAAAAAGAGATGACCTATCCCGGTCAGATCAAAGTGACCGTCATCCGGGAAACCCGTTCTGTGGAATACGCAAAATAAGGCTTTGTCAAAAGTTTATGAACAGGAATTTTTCCTGCCGGGCCCGTTTGGAAATCGATCCGTCAGCGATCAAAGCCAATGTAAAAGCCCTGCAGAGTATGTCGCAGGATTGTGCCGTCCTCGGAGTCGTCAAAGCCGATGCTTACGGACTCGGTACTCATATCGTTGTCCCCGCTCTTTTGGAGTGCGGTGTAAAGATATTGGGGACAGCGACTCTGGGGGAAGCTGTTGAACTTCTCAAATATGGAACGGAACTGCGTATCTTGAGCGGCATTATGCCCGAAGAGATCGCTCCTGCCATTGAGCTGGGAGTCACTCTCCCTGTCATTGACTTTGAATCCGCCTGTATCATAAATGCTGAAGCTGCCCGGCAGAAACGCAAAACAACAGTTCAGATCGCCATTGATTCCGGTATGGGCCGGGTGGGTGTTCCCCTTTGTCAGGCCCGGGAAACAGTTGCAAAGATCCTGAAACTTGAATATCTTGAAGTGACAGGGCTTTACTCTCATTTCCCCAAAGCTGAACCCGGCGACACCGCTTCTCTGGAACAGATTTCCGGAATGAAACAGCTTGCCGGAGCTTTTCAGCTGCCCCAGTATCATCTGGCGGCCAGCGAAGGAACGCTTTTTATGCCGGGTGCAACACAAGCCCCCTTTAATTTGATCCGTCTGGGGATCGCTATGTATGGCGTGCTCCCCGGAGTCCCCTTGCAGGGGGCGGTCAAATTCAAAAGCCGCCTTGCCGCCGTCAGACGGTGTCAGGCAGGGGGGACCGTCAGTTACGGCAGACTACATAAACTTACTAAAGAGACCCTTGTGGGCACTGTCGCCGCAGGATATGCCGACGGGGTGCCGCTGCAATTGACCAACAAAGGATTTTTCAAGGTCAACGGGAAACTTTGTCCCATACTGGGCAGAGTTACGATGGATTACACAATGATCTGTCTTGATGATGTCCCTGAAGCAAAAATCGGCGACGAAGTGGAACTGTTTACCTCAACTCCCGGGGATGAAATCAATCTTGTCCACTGGGCCAATTACAAGCGTACCCACACTTGGGATATCCTCTGTGCCATTTCTCCCCGGGTCCAGCGGGTGGTGACGGCATAATTTTACTCTCTGCCTGAGCAGGCGTTGATTCCGTATTTTTTCAATATTTCTACAGCGGCGGCAAGGGCTTCATCCGCAGGGGCATCAGCAACGGGCATCGTATCGGGTATTTGCAAGGCTTTGTATTTGTTCCGTGCCAGTGAATGATAGGGCAGAAGTTTTACCTTTTCAATGTTGAGTTTCCCTAAAAATGCTCCGGTGGATTCCATATTTTCCACACTGTCGTTGCATCCGGGAACAAAGGGAATGCGGATCTCAATGCGGGCTCCTGATGATGAAAGAAACTCCAGATTGGATTTTATCAATTCGTTAGGCTGTCCGGTGAGAAGTCTGTGTTTTTGAGAGTCGGCGTGCTTGAAGTCCACCAGAAACATATCGGTCACTTCCAGAGCTTCTTTCAGAGCTTCCCGGGGCACAAAAGCACAAGTATCGAGAGCCGTGTGGATATTTTCTTTTTTCAGCTCACGGAACAGAGAAAGAGTAAACTCCTTTTGAACGAGGGGTTCTCCCCCTGAAATGGTGACACCGCCACCTGATTCTTCATAAAATTCCCTGTCCTCCAGAGCAAGGACAAGGGCTTCTTCAACGGTCATCTTTTGGCCGTAAAGTTTCAATGCTCCTCCGGGACACTCTGTTTCACATTGGCCGCAGGCACGGCACGATGGGGGAGTGAAAATACGATTGCCGGCAGAAATACTCTGAGCTCCGTTAATACAAACATCAGCACACTTTCCGCACCGGCAGCAGAGATCGGCATAAAAGCCCACTTGCGGCGAGGGGGAAATACTTTCAGGGTTGTGACACCAGAGACACTTCAAAGGACATCCTTTGGTAAAAAAGGCTGTCCGTATGCCGGGGCCGTCGTGGACGGCAAAGCGTTTGGTATCAAGCAGGATTCCGGTAACAGACATTTTTTACTCCGCCACATTTTCCGCCCGTTTGATGTAGGCGTCCTGTTCCGCTTTGGCAAGTTCCACAAAACGGACGTTCCAGCCGCAGACACGGATCTGCAAATTGGCATATTTTTCGGGATTTTTCTGAGCTTCTTTCAGCACTTCCGCATCAAAAATATTGAAGTGGACAGCAAGGCCCCCTTTGGCAAAGTAGGTATACAGCAACCCTCTCAATGCAGCAAGTCCCTCTTCCCCCTGAACAGTGGCAGGGTGCATCATTACATCCAGAGGAAAATCCCCGGGCAGATCCATTGCACTCATCGTGCAGACAGATTTAATCAGAGCGGTGACGCCGTTTCTGTCCATTCCCATAGTGGGCGAAAGGTTCTTTGAAAACTCTTCTCCCGCCAATCTGCCGTCGGGGGTGGCTCCTGTTTTTTCGCCCATAACGATGAACTGCCTTGCACAGTGCCCTGAGGCCCGGTACTCTCCGAAGCGGGCGTTGGGGCGGCCGTTGATCTTTCTGCCGGCGTAGTGTGAAAGAAGATGGGCGTAGCGGTCCACCTGTTCTATGCCGTTGCCGAATTTATCTTTATCCCGCAAGATCCGTGAGCGGAGTTCTTCTGCCCCTTCCCAGTTTCGGCGCAGTATTTCTTTGAATTCCTGCAGTGTGACTTCACCTTGTTCAAAGACAAACTTTTTCACCGCCATCAAAGCATCTACCGCCGTTCCGATGCCGCAGAGCAGAATCCCGGAGTTGTTATAGACATTGCCGTTGGCAAAGGAGTCTCTTCCTGTTTTAAGACTGTTCAAGGTGGTAATGGAGTAAAGGGGGGAAGGATTGACCTCCTGCAGATTGCTTTCATTGCCCCCGGCACACCGGATGCAGGTTTCGATCAACTCATCAAGATAACGCAGATAAGCCTTGAGAAATCCGTCAAAGTCAGTGATCTCCTCAAGTTTTGCCGCAGGACAGCTGACGGTATAAGCAGTGGCAGGATCCACACCGTTGTTGAAAATCAGTTCAAAGATCTTCATAAAGTTGATGTGCGCTGCTCCCGTACCGTTGCCGGTGCCCCGGGGAGCCATTTCGTAACAGCCGGTGATGTTGCACGTTCTGGCTTCTTCTTCAGAATAGCCGTAGCCCATCATCATCTTTCTGATCCCCTCTTCGGAAACAAAAACCAGACTGCTGTGGCCATCACGGATCATACGGAAGGCGGTGTCAAGAAGTTTCTGCGGGGTATTCCGGGCCACTTTGAGCTGGATTTTAGGGGTGGGGATATGCAGTTCATCAAACACATCAAGGATCAGAAAGGAAAGCTCATTGTAAAGAGTGCTGCCGTCCTTTGCCGTGCCTCCGAGATAGAAGGGATGCCCCCAGTAATTGTCGATGGAACCCCACTGCATCAGAAAACAGGTGAGGAACTCCCGGAAATCTTCAAGGGTATATCTTCCTTCTTTGAGATCCTTTTCATAATAGGGCCGGAGCAGACCATCCAGATTCCCCCCTAAAGAGCGTACCTGCATATGGTCGATGTGCTCGCAGTAGTAAAATTGCAGATAGATCATCATAAGGACATCATAAAAATCCTCCGGGATGCCGGTGCGGATCTTTTCAAGAGAGCGGATTTCTCTTTCGATACGGGGATTGCCGGAATGATGTTCCCGGGCAAAAAGGATAAGTTTGCCGATATGAGAGAGCATAGCATTGACGGTCAGTTCCATACCGTCAAAGTGGGCTGCCACAGCGGGGGTGAGAGAGCCTTGTTTTTTATGGAGTTCTCTGTACTCCTGCATCCGCTTCAGCAATCCCGGATATCCCAGAGAGACCAACGCCTCCCAGTCGGGAACGGAATGGTCAAAGTCCTTCCAGATCATATGGAGTCCCGCCGAGTTGCGTTCGGCACAGATCCGGGCACACTCTTGATTGACGGTGGTATCGACGATATGATTCCAACGGCCCAGTAAGGGGGCGAGGGGGCGTTTTTTCCGGTCGAAACAGCCGAATCCGGGGAATACATCGTGGACATTGACGTCGATGTACATATTATTGCACACATATTCAAAGCAGCGTGCCTTGACCACCGGTTTGGGGAGACCGCCTTTCATCAGGGGTTCTGCCACAGACAGGATATTGGAACGGATCTCATTCTGATCTATGCCGGAGTTTTCTTCAAAAACGGGATGACGGAATTTATTGATCAGATATTCTCTGTCGGCATCAAAATCCTTATAAAGCATAATGATTTTCCTTAATTTATAGTTTTCTGCTTTTTGATTTTATTATAATATACTCTATCAAAGAGTTTTTTTGAATGTAAAAAAAAGAAATAAATTTATACTTTTGTGATTGTATCAAAAAGAAAAAGGTTGTATATTAAGTCAGTTTCCAAAAGAAAGGGCAAAAAACAATGTCAGTCAACAACCGTTTCAGTGTTCTTCAGACCGTAGAGCGAATGAAGCTGGAACTGCATCATTTTGCCAAAGGGAGTTATCCGACCTGGGAAAAAGATTTCGGAACGATGACAGTCAACCGTTTTTTTCTTCCTTATAAAAAATCCGGGAACAACCGTTGCCGTATTGAAGATGAAAATGATTCTCTTGATTTAGTTCCGGGGCGGGCTTATTTTGCACCTTTGCACCATAAATGCAGATTTCTGCTGGATGGTGAACTGGAATTTATTTCCATCCACTTTACTTTGGAACTTTATGAGGGGATCGATATATTTTCCGGTTTTCACCGTATTTGTGAAATAAAAGATCCCACCTTTTTTGACCGTGCTCTCAAATCCTTTGAGGAGCCGGATAGTTTTTCGTCGGCCCTTCTGCTGCAGGGAGTTGTTTCTGATTTTGCCGCTCTTTTAAGCCGTTCTATGACCACGGCCCAATGGGAAAGTGTCAGCCGTTTTGCACCTTTTAAAAGGGAGTTGGATTATCTTCAGAGCCGACCTCCGGCCAGGGTTACGGTAGAGGAACTGGCGGCTTTTCACGGAGTCAGCCGAGAGTGTTTTTCCAGGAAATTTGCCTCTGAGACCGGCATTTCTCCCAAAAAGTTCCTGACCCGGATGATCGTCAGCCGTGCCTGCCGTTTGCTTGCGGGGCCTTTGCGTCCCCTGCGGGAAGTTGCAGTTGAACTGGGCTTTGCCAATGAATTTTATTTTTCAAGTTTTTTCAGCAAACACACGGGCGTATCGCCGAAAGAATACCGCCGCAAAGTTCTGAAATGACCCTGCCCGCAGGAGTGTTGTTTTTTGCAACAGCTTACTTGTTTAACTTCGCGGCGATCTGTGCAAGAAGTTTATCAATACCTTTGACTTCTCTGGATATACCGATCTTGACTCCTGCCGGGAGCGGTGAAATTTCCTGCCGCGAAGATGTGGTCTCTTTATCAAAAAGAAACAGTCCGGCAACAGCACTCTGCAAAGGCGTTTGTTCTTGAGGAGTTTGGGGAATAACTGTTTCCTGTATTTGTGCCGGTTGCGGCTCTTCAACAAATTGCGGCTTTATTTGCACGGGCTCAGGTGCAGACAGAGGAACAGGCGGAAGAGACGTTACCGGAGACTGGACAGAAGGGGGAAGCTGGGGGGACTCCACCTGACGTACAGACGCTTGATCAAAAGGTCGAGAGAAAACGGGATTGACAGACTGCTGAGATTCAGTGGACTGATTGATCTGACTCTGAATTTGAGCGTTTCCCCATTGAAATACTACCTTTTGAGGAGGGGTAACTGCTTCAACATAAAATTCTTTCTTGCATTCAGGGCAGGAAAAAACGGCAGAAACATTGTCTTCAAACTCATAATGGGAATTACAGAAAGGACAAGCTCCCCGATGAAAATTATTTTTTCGGGGAAGTTCGTGCAACAGAGGAATGAGGCGTGAATTGACATTGACGTGTTTTGTATTGCATCTGGGACAAAGAACGTGCTGCAATTCTGTCAGAGCAACTTCTGTTTTACATTGAAACTGGCAATAGGGACAAATAAATTTATTCATATTCAATTGACTCCTCTGTATTACTTTTCAATAACAAAGGCGTTACCATCATCATCAGAGACCTCTTCTATCAGATTTTCCACCTTTTTCTTTTTCAGCTTGATAACTTTGCTTTGTTCCTGAATTCCCGGACGTTCAGGAGGAATGGGGGGCAGAGGTTTTTTCGGATTGCACCAGATAGGCAGGAGCAAAGCTATCGCAAAGGTGGCAACGATTGCGGCTGCGATCCAGATCCCTATGAAAGTGCAGGCTTTGGTAATGAAATTTGCTTCAAATTTTTTGATTTTCTGTAACTCATCACAAATGATTGACTCATTAGCGAATTTGATTTTTGATTTTTTGAAAGCAATCATTTCACGGTAAACAAGTCCGGCACCAATAACGGGATAGGTGAGTGAGGCAAAAAAAGCCGCGTCGTAGGGGGAACGCAGTTTCCACAAAAGAAACGAAATAAAGCTCAGAATAAGCAAAGTAACTGCGGTCAGGATCCACGAGGTGACTTTACGTTTTGAGGTTGTTGGAAGAGTCCCTTTGATTTCTCCTGAACTTGCATCCTGCAAACAATAGTAGGTTTCTCCGTTCCACTCATATACAAAGAGCCAGAAAGGAATCAGCTGCAGTGTGGCACTGCGATCGTGAATCCTGTGAGTGTAATGAAAATTTTTCTGATAATCTCCGGGAACATTATCAATGGACTCGTTGTGAATCAAAACATCAAGTTGTTCCATTGTGAATTCTTTTTCTCCGGCATCAGCATCGACATCACATCTCAAATAAGAAATGCCTTCCAGCAGTTCCACCTGGAATTGCAAAGGCTGTTCCCCGGATTTTGCGGCCATAAGACAACAGTCGAAGCCGAAATCGCGTGAGAGAAGATAAGAAGAACCCGGGGAATATACTTCTGAAACACCGTTTGTCTGACCGCTGGTTCCCTGCCAGGAAATTTTCCCGTTGTTTTCCTCATCATCATAACCGATATCGGCAGTCCAGTTGGAACTCCAGTCGATCCGGTGTTTGTAGAATGGCATAAAAGTCAGAACCATTTCCCGTGCTTCAAGGGTCTCATAAAGGGAATCCGGTACATCAGGATCAGAGCAGAGAAAGGCACGGACAGCATTTTTGAAACTTTCTTCAGAAATCCGGGCGGGGAATATATGTTGAACAGCAGGAAATTGTTCTGCTTCAGGACCGGTGATTTTTAACGTATTACTGCTTCCGCAGTAGGGGCAGACGCCGCTTCTGAAAGCAGGGTCAAGAGAAACAGAAGCTCCGCAGCCTTTACATTCAATAGTTAATGATTGAAACGCCATTATTTTTCATTCTCCTCAACTTTTCCACACATAGCGGCAATGCAGAGTGATACAATAACAGGGAAACACAAGATCAGCTCAATTGCCAGCAACCAGTTTACACTCAAAAAACGGGCACAGAAAGCCAAAACCAATGCGGCGACCAAATATCCCGGTAAGACGACCAGTCTGACAGGCAGAAAAAAGGGAAAGTTTTTCTTCTTAAAGCCTGTTCCGGGGATGGTATTGAGAGCTTCTGCCAGAACGAGAAAACCGATACCTGTCCACGCCTGAACCGAAAGTTGTCCGGTAAGCAGAACAGGAATAACCACAGTCAAGATTGCTGCTGAAAAAAATACAGTCAGTCTGAGTATCAGATTTTTCATATTACTTACCCTCGTTTATTTCCGCAAGTCTTTGCCGCAGCGGGGGCAGAAGTTTGTTCCCGGAGGCAATTCCGTTCCGCAGCAGACAGGACGCTGAAGCGTTCCGCATCCGGGACAGAATCTTGCATCAGGCGGTAGGGGAGTTCTGCAACTGAAGCAAACTGCATTGACGTTTGCCGGAGAAGAGATATTGACCAGACCGTTGGCAGCTTGCATCATAGCGGGAGCGACAGCCCCTCCTGCGGCAACACCCATACCCAATCCCATACCGGCTGCGGCAAAAGCACCTCCGGCTCCTTCGTTTTCGGCGGCCCCCTGAAGAACATCGAAGGAACGTTCCTGAGTGTAATTGTAGTTGAGGATCGTCATATCTGCTTTTTTGGCAAGAGATTGGCTCAACGCAATGATCGCCGGATCATCTTTGGGAAAATTGACCGATTGGATGAAAAACTCCGTGAGTTTTACGCCATAAGGCTTGAAGGCGGGGACAAGTTCATTTGCCATTGACTGCGAAAGCGTGTCCAACTGCTGATTGATCTCAAATATGGAACAACCGGCCTCGGCTACCTTGTTGGCCAAAATGGTCTTGACTTTGGTCTGAACCATAGCTTTGAAGTACTCGCAAATCATAGCGGTGTTGAATGAATCGTATGTCCCTACCAGTTTTTCAACAAATAAACGTGAATCCTCGATCTGGATTCCGAATTGACCGAATCCCCTGAGAGAGACGGGAATTTGAAATTTAGGGTCCAGCAGCGGCACAGGGTCGGAGGTTCCCCAGAGCAGGTTCAGCGGTGCAGTTTTCTGAACAAACCAGACCTCTGCCGAAAAGGGAGTCTGACCGCCGAAAGGAATGTTGATAAGGGTTCTCAAAAGGGGAATGTTTCCCGTATCAAGAATATGGGTCCCCGGACCGAAAACAGCAGAAATTTCTCCGCCCAGAATGACGATTGCCTCCTGAGAGGTTGAAACGATCAGACGTGTAGCGGTACTCAACTGGTCGGAGGGAAATTTCCAAACCAACTCATCAGGAGCGGCATTCCACTTGACCACATCAATAACAGGCATTTTTCAGATTCCCTTTGTTATTTGGCAAGAATGTAGTTGCGTATGACTGCATAAAGGACAAGAAAGGGGGCAAACATAAAAATCAGGTACAGCAGAAACAACGCAAAGGCGATTTTGATGAGAAACACAATAAGGACACCCCAGTAATTGTGTTCAACATAAGCAGTGTTGCCCCAAGTGCTTTTATAGACGGTGACACTGGCCCCTTCCATATTGGCGGCACCGCTGAAAGCATTGCCTGTGACTTTACCGAAAATCTTGAGTGAGCCGCCAAGCATACGGTAGACCCAGGAGTTTTCACGCTTTTCCACCAGATAAGCCGGACTCCAGAAAGCCAGAGGACAAAATACTACCAGAAGGTACATCGGATGATTAACGTAAATATAGAGCAATACGACATAGATGACTGCCATAACAATGCGTTTGAACATTCCCGAATCAATTGAGATACCGGGGCAAACCAGATGCCGTTTCTTCCAGAAACAAATGGCCTCGGCAATACGGTTGAGTTTATCAACGGTACTGCTGTTGACCGGCAGTGTCGCTGCGGTTATCTGCAGTTCATTGCTTAAAATGTACAGATCGCCGCGGTTGTCGATATCAATGTATTGATCTTCTTTTACGGTTTGTCCTGCAGTGGCAGTGTGCCACAAACTGTTGACATAGGCGTCGGCCTCTTCTTTGGAGACGGAGGCATAACCGGCATTTCTCAACTCCTGCATTTGTTCAAGGGAATAAACAGGCGGTATAAAACCATATTCTCTGATGAGAACATAGAGCATAGAAAGAACCGCAACCAGCGAAACGATAGTCAGGGTGATGAAAAGCCGTGCATCCATACCGTTGATGGTGTTCTCAAGAGGTGAATAGTGAAAGGGACCGAAATTGCGCAGACGTTCTTTTTCGCGTATGAGCTCATCATACGCTTCTTTTTCTTTGTCATATTCGGCTTTTTTTCGCTCATATTCACTTTTTGATCCTGTCCCGGAACGACGGACGATCTCAAAGCCGGGAACATCGAACAGCTCTTCTCCGGCGGCGGAAGTTTTTTTTGCGGCACTCTCCTTGCTGACGATCTCAAATTCTGCGACTTCATCTGCAGAATCTTTTGAAGAGGAAATTTTCTGATTCTGCGGTGTTTCAGTTTCGACGATTTCAAATTCTGTTCCTGCTGAATAATTTGGAGTAAAGCAAAAAAAGAATACAGTGCAAAAACAAAAGAGCAGTCTTAAGGAAAATATTTTCGGATTTTTCATAAAAATTACTCTTCTTCAGAAACAGGATGATAGAGACTGGCGGGGGTGATCGGAGTCATCTTCATACCAGTTGCAGGAGCAAATTTCAGCGTAAAACCTGCATGTGCTACATAGCCGGTCGGATTGACATAAAGACGAATTTTTACAAATCCCTTTTTCAGTGATGCCTGGGCTGTTACAGTCTTGTCTGAATCTGCGGCTCTGTGGATCAATTGCTTATTGTTGAGAAATATCTTGGTAGCCAGCTTGTTGGAATCCCAATTGTTAGCATATATTGAAAGTGTAAAACGGTAATTCCCGTTTTTAGGGACTCTGAGATAGCCTTCCCACATAATAAATGCTGCACTTTTGATATTGATGAGCTCCTGACACTTGTAAATATTTCCTCCTGTAAAGTGGGTGCTTTCATCCACAAAACCACCTGCGGGAACTGTGTCGGGCTTATTGAGTGTATTCTTGTTCCAAGCATAGCACAGAGCTCCTGGGGCAATACGGATTTTTTTGGCAGGTGCAGCACACAAGACGGCTCCAGCGAGGATTGTAAGGGCAATAAATACAGTTTTGGGGAATCGCATTTTTTTCTCCTTTTGGTTTGGCAAGTTGAATATTTCAGAAAACAAAAATTTCTGTCGGAACGACAAAGTCAATAAGTGTAATTTTATTTACGGTGTGGCGGAACCCTTTGGCCTGGGGGGCGCTGTGGGCTCCGGCCGGAACGCGATGGCGACGGTCGGTGAATGTTGTGAGGCCGCCGTAGACCGGACCGGCGGGAAGGAGGGGAATGCAAGCTGTGACGCCGCCACGGACCTGGACGGGGAGAAGCGACGGCAAGATGACGCTTGGGAAAAACTTGGTGGACAAGAATAGGAGAGGGAGAATGGGGAACGCGGGAGGCTCTGTGATATACCACCCGGGGCACAGAAAAAGAGTTCCGGTAAAGTCTGAAGTGAGGGTAATGCAGTACAGAGCCATTGATATGAGGCAGTATCAACGCAGGGGTAATACGCCTTCTTACGGCATTCCCGGTGTCTGTTTTTGTGTCGACCTGAAAGGCATTACTGACTGAAGAAAAATCATCGGCCCCTATAAATAGCTTCTCCGGGGCGGAATCCAATATTCTTTGTGAAGGACTTTCACAGTCATTCTTGTCTGTTGCAGCAGAAGCATTTTCCGGAATGATGATTTCAATAACTTCTGAGCTCGGCAGAATAGTCGGGGCAGACAGAGTAAGGGCAATTAATATTCCGACTGTCAATCGCATTTTCACAATTATGCTTCCTTTCCAACTTTTCCGATCTTTTAAGCAGAAATTAAACTCTCTTAGATAATATAGCATAAAAAAAGTTATTTGCAAATAACGAAATGTTTTTTCTGAAATTTTAATCAGTATTTGATTTTTCTATGCTGTTAAAGTGTTACTGCTGAGTAAAGTACAGCGGTCGACCCGGGTGCGGGGGATAAGAGACCGGGAAAAGATCCCTTTGCGGTTGCCCTGTACACGCAGAGGAAGCTGATTGGTGCTGAAGTCGGCAAAGTGCCAGATGTGCATCCCTGCCACATCGGG
>JAZUPO010000221.1:0-2529 GCA_045605205.1 Victivallaceae bacterium | reverse complement strand
TGAACTGAAAGAGATCTACGGTGATTTTCAGGTAGCCTCACACGGCTGGCTTCATAAAGGCGGAAGCGTCCCTGCTGAGGATTTTATCAAAGATGCTGTGGATGCCCGTAAATTTCTGGAAGATGTTTTTCAAAGAGAGTGTCTGGGATATGCCTGGCCCGGCGGCGACTTTACGCCTCAGGCCGCCCGGCTGCTCAAAGAAGCGGGATTCCTTTACGGCCGTACAACTGCCTACACAGATAATGTGGGGGTGACTGATTCTCCTTTGCGTCTGGATTCATCCTGCCACTTTATGGATCGGCTGTTCTGTGAAAAATTCAAGGCGGTCAAAGAGAAAAACGGTATTTTTTATTTCTGGGGACACTCCTATGAAATGCTGGACTGTGCCGGTCTGTGGAATCAATTTGAACAGAAACTTGCGATGCTTGCCGAAGATCCGGAAGTCCAATGGATCGACGTTATTGACATTGTCAAATAAAGTTCCGTCCCCCAAAAAAAGGGAGCAGCACAATATAAAGTGCAGCTCCCTTTTTCAATGGGAAATTTTTTATTTTTCCCAGGCGGTATTTCCAAAGATACCCTCCTGAAAAAAGACCGGTTTATATCCCAGTTCCGCCGGAACCCGGCAGGAAGCTTCAAGGCGTTTGAAGTAGTCTGGCAGAAACATTGCATAAGCCGGATAAGCATACTGCTCGTGGCCGACAGATTCAAGGATATCGCTGTTGTTTTTGGCATCCTCAGCCTTGATCTTATCTTCGATTTCTTCCGGGGTGTCGATGTTGAAGCAGAAAAATGTTCTTGACAGAAAAAGATCAAAGTCTGCATCATAAAAACACCGCTTTTCCACCATATGCCTTGCCACATCCTGTTCATAGAAAAAGCCGATATCACAGCCCCCCTGCTCAAGATTTTCCACCCGGCCGTCAACAATGATCCTGTTGGACATAAAGCCGCTTGAAGTAAGGATTTTTACTCCCCGGCTGCGCATAAAGGGAAAATTCCCCGGTTCAAGCATTGCCCAGTGAACATTGGTAGGCGGCGTACAAGCCTTGTTACCTGCAATACGCTGCAGTTCTGCTGTGGTGGTATCGTAATCGTGGGCAAGCCGTTCTTGAGTACAGTGCTGATAAGGTCTGTCCGGAAACTCTGCCCAGGCGTGGAACGCCAGATGCAGCCAGTCGGCATTGTCTTCAAATTCACCTTTGTAACACGCCGGGACTTGGGAAAGGTTGGATTTTGCCGGATCGTGGGCATTCTCATAGAAGCATTTGAGTATAAACTTTGAGCCGTATTTTTCGTGAAGTTCTTTAAGGCCTTTCAAGTAGAAATGGTCAAAAAGAGAATCGTATCTGTTCCGGGCAAGATCAGTAAACACAAAGCTGTTGTCGTCAATACGCACTGTGTAACGTTTGAAAGAACCTTTGTCCCAGACAAGAACGATAGAATGGCTTTTTTCACCGTATTTATCTTTGGCTTTGACTGTGACGTGATTGATTTTTTCCCGCAACGGAACTTCAAGAAAAAACTCTCTGTCATTACGCAATGCAGGGATACCGTTCACCGTGACATAACTCTGAACAGAGGCGATCCCCCGGAGGCCGATCAGAAGTTCGGAAGAACTTTCTTTGCCGTGGCGTCTGTTGAGGACTTCACCATTTCTGTGAGATGTGATTTCAAGCATAGCGACATTCTCCTTTCACTCAGCAAATACGGGGGAGCAGTTCGCCCCCGGGAGGCGGCAGCATCGTCTGGGCACCGATCTCAGTTGTGAGTACCACTTTACCAACTGGATCAGCGATCACTTCACCGATAACAGCGGCATTGCCGGAATAAGGTAGTGTCCGCAATTTTTCGACGATAGCCCCGGCGTGTTCTTTGGGAGCAAAGATCACCAGTCTGCCTTCGCAGGCAAGATACAAAGGTTCAAGCCCCAGCATACCGCAAACGCCGCGGACTCCGTCTGCCACAGGAACAGATTGAGAATCAATGCGGATCCCCACATTGCTCTGTCCGGCAATTTCATAAAGCACAGTTCCCACACCGCCCCGGGTGGCATCACGGATAACGTGGATATCCTTTGTGACACTGAACAACTCTTCCACCGTTTTGTTGAGAGGAGCACAATCGCTGGTCACATCAGCTTCAATGCCGAATTCATCACGGGCCAGCAGAATGGTGCAGCCGTGACGTCCCACGTCTCCTGTGACGATGACAGCATCCCCCACTTGAGCGGCAGTACCGGAAGTACGAACTCCTGGTATGATCTCACCGATACCGGTGGTGGTGATAAAGATATTGTCCACCTGACCTTTACCGGCGACCTTTGTATCTCCGGCAACGATTCTGACTCCGGCTTCGGCAGCTGTTTTTTCCATTGCTGCGGCGATTTCTTCCAGTTTGTCAAGGGGAAATCCCTCTTCGATCACAAAGGCACAGGTCAGATATTTGGGGACAGCTCCCATACAGGCAAGGTCATTGACTGTACCGCAAATGCTCAACTTACCGATATTTCCGCCGGGGAATTCCCAG
>JAZUPO010000220.1:0-14210 GCA_045605205.1 Victivallaceae bacterium | reverse complement strand
TGGCTACGATCCGACTTCGGGATTGGTAGTACAGATTTTCATATACTGTCCGCCGATGGCCTGACGTTTGCCATTGATCAGGGGGAAGTATTCGGGATGTGTCAAAAACAGATCCGTGGAACGTTCCCAGAAGGCCCAGGAGTGGGAACCGTCAAATCCTCGGCTGTATCCTGTTCCGTTACGCCGTGCCCAAATGTGGATCTCTTTGTTCAATTTGCTTTTGGAACGCTCTTTAAAGTAGATCGGTCCGAATTTGCGGAACTCCATAAAGGGCTGCTTTTTTATGGTGTCAATATTGACAATGAGATTTTTTGTTTTGGGGACATATTCACCGTAGGGACCGGGAAAGATCCAGCGGACACCTGCGAATTGACGCAAAAAGGCACAGACACCGTACCAGGAGCCGGTCTGAACGGCTTTGCTCCAATGGATCATTTCAGGATTTCCCGGGGTATCGCTGCCTGAAATGTGAAGATCTTTGCCCTCTCTTTTGATGATATAGCCTTCAGGTTCAGCAACTTTCAGAAATCCGATCCTGACAGCAGGTTTGCTGCTCTTTGTGTCTCTGATCAAAGGCAGATCGGCTCCTGTGGCTTTTTTGATGTATTCTTTGAACTCCTGTGCCGCTTTGACAGTGGCGGGCAGGGCTTTGGGCTGAAGCAGGATCACATAATCGCTTTTGCCGTTCTTTACCAGTTCGAGAGGGGCTGCATAAAGTGCCGCAAAGCACAAGAGAAAGGCGGCGGTGTATTTGAAAAACATTTTTGCTCCGTTTGTTTTCTCAGGATACAGCGGCAGAAAAATCATTCTGCAAGTCTGAATCCTGTTTATGAACAATAAAAAAGGCCGTTGCCTGCCTTGTCAAGCGTGCAACAGCCTTTGTAAGAGAAAATTCTAAATTTATTAGAATTTGTTGTGCCGTTTACGAACCTTGGCAGCGGCATTTTTGATACCTTCGATGGTATCGGCAATGTTCTGCTCGGTAAGTCTGGGATGCATAGGAATGTTGAGTTCCCGCTTGTAGAAGAATTCGCTGGCCTTGGGGCACTGATCGGGATCGTAGCCCATACGTTTGAGACCGGTGAAGTGGAAGGTGGGCTGATAGTGAAGAATACCCTGGACACCTTCTTCTTCATAGAGGACACGCATAAATTCGTCACGGCTGCCGCCCAGTTTCTTTTCATCCACACAGACGGTGTAGAGGTGGAAGCTGTGGTAGTAATCTTCGGGTTCGTAGACAGCTTCGATACCTTCGATGTCCTGGATCCCGGCGGTGATCTGGTGAGCGATGTTACGACGTTTTTCAATAAGCATATCCAGTTTTTCCAGCTGGCAGCAGCCGACAGCAGCCTGGATTTCGTTCATACGGTAGTTGCTGCCCCAGTGGCCGTTCCACGGAATCACGTCAAAGTGAGCGGGCAGCCAGTATTCGATGGGATCGGTCTTTTTGCAGGTGATCTTACCGAAGTTCCAGACAGGATTGTTGATGTCAGCAAGCTGATCGTTCCAGCTCTGGGGCTGATTGCTCATACAACGCAGATTCTGGATACCTTTGGCATATTCGTCATTGTTGGTGGTGATCATACCGCCTTCACCGCAGGTGGTGATGTTCTTCAAGCTGTGGAAGCTGAAAGAACCGGCATCACCGATAGAACCGGCCATACGGCCCTTGTAAGAAGAACCGGTAGCGTGGGCACAGTCTTCGAGAACTTTCAGACCGTACTTTTGGGCGATTTCCATAATGGGATCCATATCGACCATCAGACCGGCGTAGTGAACCACATAGATAGCTTTGGTCTTTTTGGTGATCTTGCGTTCCACATCTTCGGGATCGAGGTTAAAGGTGCGGGGATCGATATCAGCAAAAACCGGAATACCGCCTTCCTTGAGGATCACCAGACTGGTGGCCACAAAGGTGTTGGGGGTGACGATGACTTCGTCGCCGGGTTTGATGTCAAACAGCTGGGTGATGACGTGCATACCGGTGGTGCAGTTGGAGCAGGCATAAGCATACTTGGTGCCGTGCTTCTGAGCAAACTTGTTCTGGAATTCCTGGGTTTTGGGGCCCATAGTCAGGGTGTCCTGCTTCATAGCAGCGATGGCAGCCTGATATTCGGCATCATCATAAATGGAACCCATAAAGGAGTAGGGGACTTTCAGCTTCACACCGTCATCGGTGGCGTAGCTGCTGGTAATACCGCCTTCGGTATTTCCGCCGGTGTAATGTTTCTTGTCGATAGCCATAGTGAACCTCCTTGGTTGCTTGGTTTGGTTGTTGATTATTAAATGGCGTTGATTTTCATCTTGACGTTGTCAGGCTGGACGATCCGCTTGCCGGTCTTGCGGGCATCGACTGCGGCGGCGATAGCCTGTTTGATGGCAGGAACGGCGTTGTCCAGAAACTCTTTTTCGATCTTGGCGCCGAAAGCGGCATTGGCCTTTTCGGGGAATCCCATAACGCCGATCTTGACATCTTCGCGCTGGGTGGTCTGGACCACTTCCTGCTTCATTTCGGTGAAACTTTCACGGAGCTGATAGCTGTCGGGATCTTCACGGAGTCTTTCGGCCACTTCGGGCACATCCATTTCCAGTTTGTCCATACGGACGACTTCAGGACACCAGTGGAGCAGCAGTGAAGTTTCTGCCCAGGCAGCGTGATAGTCGTGTTCTGCAAAAAGCTGGGTCCAGGAGGGAGAAAAGTCCCAGATCTGGGTCAGCAGAATGAGAGTATCTTTGAGGGCGGGATTGAGCCACTTCAAGATACGCAGGGATTCTTTGAGGTGAAGCAGACTTTCGCTGCCGCCGTGACCGGGAACAATGATGAAGTTTTCAAACCCCTGCAGAGCGAGGGATTCGATGATCTCGCCCACCAAATTGGAAAAGGTGTTGGGCTTCACATTGATGGTGCCGGGAAGCATACCGCCGGAAAAGGTATAGTTCAAAGTGGGAGCTGTGATGCAGCCCAGCTTTTCGGCCAGTTTGGCGGAAACAAAGTTGCAATTACGGATATCCACATCCAAAGGAAGATGTGCTCCGTGCTGTTCACTCAGGGCGTAGGGGATGATAATGGTTTTATTGGTCTTGAGATATTCTTTCACTTCAGGGAAAGTCATATCCTGCATACGGTAACTTTTCATTTCCACAATATCCTTATTACAGTTTGGAATGTCTCTTACATATTATAAAACCGCAACGAAAAAAAAGCAATTTTCAATACACAAAAAAGTGGAAAAAAACACTTTTTATGAAACGGTAACGTCTTATAACTGGAAATCCTGATTGCAATTGTAAATTTCATAAAGGGCAGGCTGCATACGCTCTCCCAGGATCTCTTTGAGCCTGAAGCCCGTCAGGGGCAGCCGGGGACCCAGAAATTTGAACGCTTCAGCTCCTTCTGTATTTGAAAGATTGCTCCAATAGGCCGCCTTGGTGTGAAAATTCTTTTTCCAGTAAGGAACCGATGAAGGTGCTGTATTGTTGAAACAATCAATACAGCGGTCCGCCATTGCCATTGTAGTACTGTCTGTTGTGACCAATACATCAGGAATGAAATTGTAAGCCTGTCCCACACCTGTCTGATAGGCATAAACTTCCACTGGCGGCTTGAAATCCGGGGCACTGCCGGGAATGATGTTCACAGCAGGACCAAGTATATGGCGGGAAACGTGAGATACGATACGGTGGTCGGCGTGGGTATCCAAAGGCCAGTGGATGAAAACGATCTCCGGGGAATAATCCACCAGAAACTGAGCCATACGGTCCATCATTTCATCCCGGTAACGGTCTGTCTGTGCAACGGGATAGTCCCATATCACCTTTTTGCAGCCCAATTCTGCCGCAGCGGCAGTAGCATCGGCAATGGTTCTTTCGCGGCCGTTTTCGCCCAGAGAACGGATAAAAGTCCAGTTCCAGCCGCCGACGGGATTGAGAATGGTCACTTCACAGCCGGCAAGAGTCAGAGCTGCGGCTGTGTTGGGGCATTCCGCTTCGATCTCTTCGTGGTGAGCTCCGATAAAAAGAATGCGAATATTTTTGTTCATAAGAGAACAACTCCTTGAGATTTAATATCAATATTCGATTTTGAAAACGGCCACGTCATAGCATCCCATATACCACTGGAGCGTGATGTCGTTGCCTTCAACCGTAAATGCGGTCTTTTCCCACTTGCCTTCCGGAGTCAGACGCAGAATGGCTGACGGAATTTTTGCAAAACGCAGTTTGACGGTGTCCAGTTCGTCAAAGTTGAGATTGGTGATGTAGAGCAGCTGACTGCCGTCGGTATATTCCCGGGTCATTGTCATAATTTCCTGCTGCTCGGTACAGATCACAGGAAGCATACTGCCGTTGAGTTTGTCAAAGATTTCAATATACCATCTGTTCCGGGCTTCGTGGAACAGGGCATAGCCCACATCCTGGTGGAATGCAGAAGTACAGACATAGCCGCCCAGTTCGTTGCGGTAAAAGACCGTTCCCGGGGCAACAGGTTCGATATCGGCACCGTTATAAGCTCCGTAGCCCAGTTCGGTCATCACTTCAGCTTTGTCATCAAGCAGTGTCAATTTGGGAACGCCTGCCGACTTGGAAATACCGTAACGGAGCTGAGTTGCAAGATTGATTTCCCGGTTGTAGCGGAAATCCACCATTTCAGCCCGGACGCCCAGATATTTTTCAAAACCTCTTTCACAGAGAGCCGCGGCCGCAGGACCGTCCACATAAAGTTTGCCGGAAAGCATTTTTTTGAGGTCATCATCGGTGAAGCGGCTGACATTTCTTTCGCCCGCAAGAGCGTAGACTTCGTCTCTGTCCAGATCAAAGGTGCACTGGAAGGGAATTCCTGAATGGCCCAGATATTTGCTGCCGATAGTGGGTTCTTCAGTGAAATATTCCCGGGCGACATCAGGATGTCCGGAGTGCCATTTGGGGAAATATTTGCTGGCAGGCACTACAATACCGGTCATCCGGGTCTTGGGGATCTCCCCGGTGAGCACCTGATAGGAATGCTGGTATTTGGCCAGAACTTTTGTGTAGTTTTTGTGGACAGGGAATCCCGCTTTCCGGGTGTTCACATACCACAATTTTGCTCCCCGCAAGCCGATGAACATTGAAGCATAAAGTTTGGTGTGCATACCTTTGGAAGATTTGCTGTAAAGGTGATGGGGGCAGGAATCTGACTCGTCCAGCAGGAAGGGGATCGCATCTTTGTGATAATCGGTCAGGGCCATAGCTTCCACCATAACGGAGGGGAAATATTTGGCTGAATTTTCAAAATAAAAAGCATTGGCGATACGCATTACACAAGGCTGATTCGGGGCAGCCATTACCTTTGAAAGCCCCTGGCAATAACGGATCTTCCAGCCGGGCATACTGGTTCCGGCAGGAATGGTGGGATCGACAGAGTCGATACCCGCACGGAGGAGCTTTACTGTATCCATAGCAATGCTCTGCCGCAAAGTTTCCCAGGCGGTGAAGTTTTTGTCTCCGACTTTGGAGTCTTTCACCGCCTGACGGTATTCGTCGGGAGTGAAGTTGTTGCCCGTCATTTCGTTGAATTTGGCTGTGTGAAGTTCGCAGAAACATTCGGGAGCCGCAAGAGAAAAACTGCGGATGTCATCGTCGCCCAGCATAAAAACCGGCTTCTCTTTGGCAAACATCGCAGCAACATCAAAGAGATATTGCCTGAAATTGGGGTCGAGGATGCAGAAACGGGTGAATTTTCCGTCAATATTGCTTGAACGTGTCCATTGTTCCTCATTTTTATCCACCCGGGGCCAGTGGCCGAGAGTTGCCTGGAGCAGAACGCCCAATTTGACCCCGGTGCCTTCAAGTTCAGCTTTGAGCAGCTGATAACTTTTCAGGATTGCTTGTGCTTTTTTCATAGCAGGAAAGCCTTCGGGGTGGAGGGTCATACAGTAAAGACCAATGTCGTTGCCGGTCTGTTTGTAATAGTCGATGACATCAGCAGCCAGAGTTTTCTCGGCACCGGGGGAGTAGGGCAGTATGTTGAAAAAGACAAAGTTCCGGTCAAATATGTTTGTACTCATTGTTACCTCTTACTTTCAGTTGAGTTTGAAAATTTCTGTATCGTAACATTTCAGAGAACGGCTGATGATCACTTCATCCCCTTGACATTGGAAATTTACTTTTTCCCAGTTTCCTTCCGGTGTGAGACGGGAAATTCCGGCAGGCGTAACGGCAAAACGGAACTTGATTTCTTCCAGATCGTCAAAGTTGAGATTGGTGATTAAAAGCAGCTGTTTCCCGTCGGCGTACTCCCGGGTGAGAAGCATTACTTCCTGCTGCTCGGTACATACCACGGGCAGTTTGGAGCCGTTGAGTTTGTCAAGGATATCAATATACCATTTGTTCCGGGATTCCAGAAGCTGAGCATAAGTGATATCCTGATGATAGGCTGAAGTACATACATATCCGCCCAGTTCGTTACGGTAAAAAACTGTTCCCGGGGCAACGGATTCGATAGGAGCACCGCTATAAGCTCCGTAGCCCAGTTCAGTCATAACTTCAGCTTTGTCATCAAGCAGAGTCAGTTTGGGAACGCCGGGGGTTTTGGAAATCTGGTAAAAAGCGTTTGTTTTGACATTTGTTTCCCGGTTGAAACGGAAATCAATCAATTCTGCCCGGACGCCCAGATACTTTTCAAAACCTCTTGCACAGAGGGCTGCTGCCGCAGGACCGTCCACAAAGAGTTTGCGTGAAAGCAGTTTTTTAAGGTCGTCATCGGTGAAACGGCTGACTGTTTTTTCACCGGCGAGGGCATAGATTTGATCCTTTTCCAAATCAAAACTGCATTGGAACGGGATTCCTGTCACACCAAGAATTTTTGTGCCGACAGTAGGTTCTTCAGTGAAGTTTTCTCTGGCCCGGTCAGGGTGACCGGTATGCCAATCGGGGAAGTAGTTACTGGCGGGAATGATCACACCGCTCAAACGGGTTTGAGCCACAACTCCTGCGAGAACGTCGTAGGAGTTGTGGAACTTTCCAAGTATTTTTGTGTAGTTTTTGTGAATGGGAAATCCAAATTTGCTGGCATTGACATACCACAATTTAGCTCCCCGCAAGCCAGAAAAGATCACGGCATAAAGTTTGGCGTGCATCGATTTGGCTGACTTGCTGTACAGATGGTGGGGAAAAGAGTCTGCTTCATCCAACAGATAGGGGATCTGTTTGTGGAATTCCACATAGGCCATCGTCTTTGCCACGATATAGGGAAATAACTTGGCAGAGGATTCAAGGTAAAAGGTGTTGCCGGTACGCATTACCAGCGGCTGATTTTTTGCGGCAATACATTTTGCAGAATCTGCTGAAAGCCGTCTCTCCCAGCCCGGCATACAGGTCCCGGCCGGGATAGAGGGATCAACAGAGTCGATGGCTTCCCGGATGATGGTCGCTGTGTCTGTTGAAATAGCCTGACGCAATGTTTCAAATGCGTTAAAGACCTTGTCTCCGCAACTTGAATCCTTGACCGCCTGCCGGTATTCATCAGGCGTGAAATGGCAGTTTGTCATTTCGTTGAATTTCGCTGTGTGGCGTTCACAGAAACATTCAGGAGCCCCCAGGGCAAAGCTGCGGATATCATCGTCCCCCAGCATAAAAACGGGCTTTTCTTTGGCAAACATAACTGTTACGTCAAAGATATACTTCCTGAAATTGGGGTCAAGGGTACAAAAACGGGTGAATTTGCCGTCAATGTTGATTGAACGTGTCCAGGGTTCTTCATCTTTATCCACCCGGGGCCAGTGGCCCAGGATGGATTGGATCAGAACTCCCAATCGGACTCCGGTACCTTCCAGTTCTGCTTTAAGCAGCTGGTAACTTTTCAGCATCCGTTCCGCTTTGTTCATAGCGGGAAAGCCTTCTGGATGAAGTGTCATACAATAGAGGACAAGATCATTGCCCGTCTGCTTGTAATAGTCAATGGCCTCGGCAGCCAACTTTTTTTCATCGCCCGGTGAATAGGGCATAATATTGAAAAAAAGCAGCTTGCGTTCAAAAAGATTTTCGCTCATAACATTACCTTCCTCAAAGGAGTATATCAGCTGAGTTTGAAGATCACCAATTCATAACAGTTAAGAGGATAGTTGACTTTGACGGTCTCATTTTCAACAGTGAAGTCGGCACTTTTCCAGGTGCCGTCACCTGCCAGATATTCGATTTTTTCAGGCGTTTTTGCACAGCGCAGCTCAATTACCTTCAAGGGATCAAAGTTGATGTTGCAGACTTCACAGAGGATGGAACTGTCCTCATATTCCCGGGTGATGAGCGTTACATTCTGCTCACTGGTACAGCGGATGGGCATCTTGCGGCCGTTGAGTTTTTCGATGATCTCGGTCAGAAATTCCCGGCGGCCCACATTGAATTGTGAGTAAGCCATAGCGTGGTGGAACGCCATAGAACAAACTGTTCCGCCATAAGCGTTTTTATAGAAAACTGAGGCGGGAGCAAGATATTCCAAATCATCTGAACCGGGGTAAGAGGCGTAGTGGAATTCCGTGAAAACTTCAACAGCTTTGTCTTTAATGGTAAAAAGAGGTGTTTGAGGATTCATTACAGCCACATAACCTTTTTGGCAGTCGGTACGCAGTTCCCGGTTGTAGGGCAGCACTTTGTGTTCAGCTTCAATGCCCAGAGCGTCAGAAAATCCTCTCTGACAGACTGCCACTGCGGCAGGACCGTCAAGGAGCAGTTTGCAGCCGAGAAGTTTTTTGAGTTCTTCTTCTGTCAGGTGATTGATAGCATCAGCACCGGTAACGGCATAAACTTCGTTTTCATTGAAATCATAGGAAACTTTGAAAGGAATACCGATCTGTCCCAGTTCAACCACCGCCATATTGGTGCGGGGAACAAGCTGAAGTTTCGGGGAAAGTTCGTCATAGTGGGCCGCGTGCCATTCGGAAAAGTTCTTATGGCCGGGAATGATGACACCGGTGGGAACGGTTTTTTTCACTTCTGCGGCAAGAGTCTGATAGAGACCTTTGTTTTCTGCCAGAATGTCCGTATAGTTTCTTGAAATGGGAACAGAGCCCTTGTGGGTATTTACATACCAGAGCTTTGCACCATTGACTCCCGCAAGAATACTGGAACACAGTTTTGCGTGGAAACTGATAGCGGCACGGCTCCAGAGGTTGTGGGGACAGGTATCTGATTCGTCCAGCACCACCGGGATATCGGAGTGGGCGGTACGCAGAGCTTGAGTCCTGGCCACAAGATAAGGATAATCTTTGGCAGACGTTTCGTTATAATTGGCATTGGCAATACGCATAACAGGGGGATGTTTGCCTGCAAAGCATTTGGAAGTTTCACCGTTAAAGAGAAACTCCCAGCCGGGCATACAGGAGCCGCAACGGATTTCCGGGTCAACACTGTCGACGGCTTCCCGGATAGTGGTCGCCACGGTATTGGGAATACCTTTACGCAAAGTTTCGTAAGCATTAAAGACTTCATCACCGTTTTTGCAATCAATGACCGCCTGACGGTATTCGTCGGGAGTGAAGTTTTTGCCGGTCATACGGTTGAATTCGGCCGTATGAAGTTCGCAGAAACACTCTGCCGGTGAAAAACTGCGGATGTCGTCGTCTCCGAGTATGAAGCAGGGGGCTTCTTTGGCAAAAAGCACTGTCATATCAAAAATGTATTTTCTGAAACCGGGGTCCAACGGGCAGTAACGGCTCTGCTCTCCTTTGACATCCACCATACGCACCCAGGGTTCAATGGGACGGCTTTTGAGTTCGGAAGGGGGGAAGTTCCGGGCACCGTGGCCCAGCACTGCCTGAAAGAGGATGCCCAGACGGGCCCGGGAGCCCTGAAGTTCTGCTTTGAGTTTCTTATAGCTGTCAAGCATAAAGTACACCTTTTTCATCGCCGGAGCACAGGAGGGACTCAAGGTGAGTGAGTAGAGCACGTTACGGTTGCCGGTGCGTTCCACATATTCAATGATTTCTTGAGCCAGCTGTTTTTCTTCGCCGGGAGAGAAGGGGATCACATTGAAAAAATTGAACTCCTGATCAAAAGTTTGTTCTGCCATAGTTTTACTTCCTTTAAATTTGTGATACAAATCTGTTTGATAAACACGTTCATTTTTCCTACTGCACACCTCAAAAGTGTGAAGAAAAATGAGTCTAAGGTAAAATAACCCCTCTTATCTTATAAAACAAGTGCAATTAAGGAGGAAGTAAAGTTTTTTTATGAAAATAATGTTAAATTTTAACATTGTTCGTCCGTGGGCAAAAAAAAAGGAGGCTTTTCAGCCCCCTTCTCAGATGAAAATTAAATTTTTTCAACACTCTGCGGCAGAATCAGCACAGAGGGATGTTCGGCATCGTGGAATATTTCCTGTTGAGCCGTTTTCATCGTCACCCCTTCATTAATGGGGGCGGTGGTATTCAAATTTCTGGATTCTGCGGGGAAGTTGGCACTGTGGACGGCAATACGGACGGCGTGTCCGGCTTTGAAGGTATTGGCGACTTCTCCCAAATCGATTTCATATTCACGGATCTCGCCCGGTTTCAGGAAACACTCTTCTGTTTCAGATTTACTGAACCGTGCCCTGACCATACCGGTCATCAGGTACATTGAACGGCCATCAGGATAAAGGTCGGTCATCGTAACATAGAAGTCGGTGTCAGGAGCACTGCTCCGGGCAAAAAGACGCACCTTGACTGTTCCGGCGATCGTGAGAGCTTCCTGCAGGACAGGGGTCGTGAAAGTGATGACATCGGAACGCTTTTCTGTTGCTGACCGGTCGTAGTAGCCGAGAGAGTTGCGTTTGCCGTTGTAAGAGGGCGTTGCCTCCGCAGGATCATAGGTGTAGCGTGAAATGCTTTCCTTTGCTTTGGGGGCGGCATCGCAGAGCTTTCCATTTTCCTGAAGATAGAAAAGTTTTTCCCGGTTGGCGGGGGGCCAGACCTCAGAAGAGCACCAGCGGTTTTCTCCCATAAGAAAGAAGTACACTGTGGGCAGTTCCGGAGTCGGGTCATCTTTGGCAGATTTCATACAGTTAAGAATAAAACTGTCCTGCATCTTGACCAGTTCCCGGTGATCGTTTTCTTCTCCGAAGGCTTCTTTATTGACCAGACCGCCGTGGATCCAGGGACCGACGATCAAACGGGTATAATTCCTTGCTTCAGGAGTTGCTGCAAGTTCTTTCATCAGTTTAAAAGTGGCAAAACTTTCACGCTTGAAACCGTCAAACCAGCCGCCTGAAATAATGGCGGGAGCTGAAATTTTACTGAATCTTTGGCGGATCCCTTCCCAGTCCAAAGCCGGTTTCTGGGTGGTGCGGATGAAGTCACGGTAAAATTCAACAACTCCATAGTTGTAAAGCAGATCCATTTCATTGACGGGCAAATGAGCAAGTCGGGCATCATAATCAGGAACGTTGTCATATCCGAATTTGTTGCGATGGAACATACTCAAGCCCCAACTGACCATAAATCCCAGGCTGCTGCCGCCCCCTTTCCGGGCCATTGTGCAGCAGCCGTAGATGGGAGCCACGTGGGGGCGGAATCCGACAATGGATTTATGGCCGCTGTATGCTGCCGCCCATTGGGTCCAGCCGGAATAAGAGGAACCCATCAGGGCAACTTTACCGTTGCTCCAGGGCTGCTGCGAGATCCATTCAAGGGTGTCTTCACCGTCGTGCTCTTCAAATTCAGGATGAGAGGGGAAATAGGTCCCTTCGCTCCAGGCTGTTCCCCGGCAGCACTGGAAGACTGAAGCAAAACCGTATTTAAGGCCGAAAGCGTTAGGCAGGGAAATGTTTTCCCGCCTGAAATAGGGGGAACGGAAAAGCAGAGTTCCCACCGGAGTTTTTGTTTCAGGGGGAAGATAGATGACCGTGTAGAGTTTTTTGCCGTCCCGCATAGGAACCATACGCACAATGACATCACATTCCTTTTCATCAAAGGTGGAAAAAGGAGTGACTTCGTATTGATTTTTTGAGCTCATTTTTTATACCTCGATATTTATTTAAAGTCGATCAGGAGCAATTCTCTGCGGCAGTTGATCCGCAGGGGAAATGAAGCGTGATTGACTCCGGTTGAAATCAGCATACGGGTGTCGCTGTCTTTTTTTTGATAAAGACCGCAGGCCAGACGGCGGCCGTAGAAGCTGGGAACCGTGATTGCTCCCCAGAAAGGCAGACGGATTTGCCCGCCGTGGGTATGGCCGCAGAGAATAAGGGAAAAGGGGTCAAGGGGGGATTCCCGGTCAACTGCAATGACAGTGTCGGGACGGTGGACGAGAAAAATATTTTCCCGTGTTTCAGAAGGTTTTTCAAGAAGAGCAGGGTAGCCTTTGGAAATATCGTCACAACCGTAAATCCATCCCCAATTTTTGACTTCCAGACCACTGTTGCACAGAAAGTTCCAGTTGTGTTTACGCATAAACTGCTGCCAAAACTCAACAGACAGCCAACTTTTTCCCCGTTCCCAGTTGCCGGGAATGGTAACGCAGCAGGGGGCAAGTTGTGATAACTCTTGCAGCACCGGCCCCAGAGAGTTAATGGAAATGGCATCAGTACACAAATCGCCGCCGCAAAGAAGAATGTCCGGATTGAATTCTTTGACAGCTTTACTCAATTCTGAAGCAAGAAAAGCATCTTTTGATGCGTAGTGCAAATCAGAAAAAAATAATATCCGCTTCCCCATAGCCTTTGAACATCTGGCCGGGAAGCGGCAATGAACGATTTTTACAGCACCTTTTCCGGAAAGAAGAGGAGCTTCCCCATATCCTTTCAGACACCGCCACTTTCGGGCGTGGCGGTATCTGGGGATCAGAGAGGGAAAATAAAGTTTTAATCTACTTTCCGTCAAGCGTCAAGCTCCGCAATAAGCTCCGCGGGAAGTGCCTTTACAGCAGCAAGTTTGCACTGACGATTTCCGGGAACTTCAAATGAATCACCCACGCTGTGACCCAGAATGGCGGTTCCCAAACGGGAACGGTAGGAAAGGTATTTTTTGTCGGGATCACCGTCGCGGGCTCCCAGCAGGAAGTAGGTTTCTTTAGTGTTGTCAGAGAACTCAAGTTCAACAATAGATCCGATGACGGCAGTGTTTTCGACAACAACATCTTTCATCATCATAGCCTGAATGGCACTCAGATCGTGTTCCAGCTCTTCCCGGCGGCGGCGCAGGTAATTACGACGCTCTTTAGCGGCATCAAACTCAGAGTTTTCACGGAAGTCACCGTGTGCACGGGCCGTTTTAAGAGCTTCACGGTTTTCAGGGATCTGGACATTGATGAGATCGTCCAGTTCATCCTGCATACGCTGACGGGAGAGAACACTGGTAAATTCCGCAGTTTCTTTGGGTGCGGAAATAGAATCGCCCTTTTCCGCATTGGCATTGATCAGCTTGCGTGCGGCACCGCCTTCAAGATAAGCACGCAACTCTTCGGAATCGCGGGCCATCTTGGCAAGAAGACTCTGGCGGTCACGGGGGCCGAGGAAAGCTGCTCCCTGAAGCACGATGGCAAACTCTTCCACGGTGGCACAGGAGTTCAGCAAGTGCTGCTGGAAGTCACTCTTGTCCATCAGAGAAGTCCGCAATTCACGCAGGGCGGCATTCCAGGCCTGGGGAGGCTCCTCGATAATATTCAGGGCACGGCAGACATTTTCAATGTTGACCAGAGAAAGAAGTTCTGCGTGTTTATGTTTTTTGCGGTTCTTCCAGATCCACATCAGTAAATCACTGCTGCAGCGTTCTTCGTGGCTGGCTGTGTAGAACAATTGATCTGCATCAATGAGCACACAAACACTGTTGAGAGCCTTGAGGGGCAGAACCATTGCACATTCAGTCAGGTAGTCTTCATCAAAGGCAACGATGGTCGCATTGGCAAGCCCTTCCAGATTTTTTGCGGGCAGAGCACCCCAGATCCCCAAGACCTCATAGGACGCAGCGGCAGGCTTTGCGGGCCAGAAAAGGGCTTTTTCACGGAGCGGGACAACCAACTGAGTCAACTTTTCTGCACTGGTACGCAGGGCAACTCCGGAAATAACCAATGCCAACAGCTGGGCGTTGCGTTTGGCAGTTTCGGGTTTGAGCTGGGTGAAAAATTTCAGGAAGCACTCGCACTCCTCATCAGTAAACCGGGGAGGCGTATTTTTAACTTCTTCAGCAAGGAGCTTGCTCATTTCTTCGTGGCTGCGTCCATTGCAGGAACGGCGGGCGTTTCCGGCGGCGACTGCACCGGGCCGG
>JAZUPO010000219.1:0-4192 GCA_045605205.1 Victivallaceae bacterium | reverse complement strand
AATGAAAGTCACAACTGCCGCAGTGGCTTTTGCCGCTATCAGAAATACGTTGCAGGGCAACCGTGAAGTTTTGATTTTCAAACGCTCGGTGGAAATGAATATCGTGTTGAGGGCATTTACGATGATGGTGATTTTTTTGCTCCTTTTCTGCATCGGTGGAACAGTGCTGCATACTCTCAATCCGGCTGAAATTCCTTTGCTTGATACGATGTTTGAAGCCGCATCTGCTTTGACGACGACAGGACTTTCAATGGGGGTGACTTCAAAGTTGACTTTGGGTGGTAAGATTTTTGTTATTATGCTTATGATCATCGGACGGCTCGGGCCCTTTACGATCCTGCTCTTTTTGTTGAGCCGGGAAAAACCGGGCGTTTTGAAATATCCTGCTGAACGGGTCATTATCGGATAAGCAATAAAGCAAGAGGCAAGTTTATGGGAAACAGTTATGCAATTCTGGGGTTGGGATCTTTCGGAGCCAAGTTGGCGGTCTCTTTGAGTGATTTGGGAAATACCGTTCTGGTTTGTGATGTTGATCCGGGACGTGTGGACGAAATGAGAGATAAAGTTACCGAAGCTGTCATTGCCGATGTGAGCAATCCTGATGCGGTCAAAGAACTCAGCGTCGGAAAATTCGATGTTATCATCCTGGGGATGAGTTCTCACTTTGAGGATCAAATCCTCGCCTTGACCCACTTGAAACAGGAAGGAGCACGGAAAATTATCGCTAAAGCAACCAACGATGTGCAGGAACGGATCTTGTACCGTCTGGGGGCCGATGAGGTGATCCAGCCGGAACAGGATGTGGCCGACCGCCTCAGCAAACGGTTGACCTGGCATAATATTTCAGATATTCTGGAATTCAAAGGGGCTGCCATTGCAGAAGTCATCGTGCCCCAGAAACTTTCGGGCAAGACTCTGCTGGAGCTCGATCTGCGTAAAAATCACAATGTGACTGTTTTGCTCTTGCGCAAGATCGGGTCTCTGGAAAACACCCCCACCGGTCCCGGAACGATGTTGGAAAAAGGCGACCAGCTGACAGTTTTCGGCAGCCGCCAGTCAATAATTGATCTTTTTAAGGAGGAATAATATTATGAGCAGTTGTATTTTTTGCAAGATCATCAATGGGGAGATCCCTTCAGTCAAGATTTATGAAGATGAACTTGTCTATGCTTTTCTTGACATTTCACCCATTAATTTCGGTCATACTCTTGTTATTCCCAAAGAGCATCACGAATCTGCATCCACTATTCCTGAGGAAACTGCTGGACGTATGTTCAAAGTCGGCAGCCGCATCGGCATTGCTATGAAACGTGAAATGGATATGGACGGGTACAATTTGCATCTTGCCGACGGGCTTGCCGCAGGACAGGTCGTTATGCACGCCCATCTGCACGTTGTTCCCCGGAATGTTGAAGATGACTTCCATTGGAACTGGCGTCAGCTGACCTATGCTGACGGACAAATGGCGGAAATAGCTGAGAAAATCACACGCAGATTGAACATCAACTGAAAAAAACAATTCTTTGCAAGGAGGGGAAAATGAAACGTTTTATCCTGCTTCCGGTGCTTTTTTTCTGTACTCTTGTACAAGCTGACTTGTTGGATGACGTGGGACGTCAGCTGGATCTTTTAGAAAAAGAATACTGGCTTGCCCAACGTCACAGCAGTGGAGATTATCACGCTGCTGTCAAGAGACGTTTGTTCAAGTTGCACAACACTCTTAACCGTGTCTGGGCACAGCTTCGCCGGGAACGGCTGCACACCCGGGTCAGGTTTGATTCTGCCCTCAATATTCTCAGTGGTAATTTCGGCACATTGAAGCCCTCTGTCATTCAGGCCTTTTATTTTAACTTCAAAGGGACGGGAATGTCTGATTACACCAAAGAGTTCCGTGCTCTTCAGAAGGAAAAAGAGGAAATGGCAGAGGCAGAAAATGAAAAAGGCAGGAAAAGGTCACGGCGTCGTTCACAAAAGGTTTATCCTAATTTGAGCAATGTGGATATTGTTGAATATGAAAGGTGGATCGCAGAAAGGATCGCTGCCAATCTGGATTCCTTTATCAGCCGGAATTCCCGTTTTTTCCGCAATACGTCTGTTTCTTCCGGTAAAAGCCGCAGAAGCAACAGCAGGAGCTATAAAGGATTTTCAAGCAATGAGCACGAAAAAGTGCATAATCTGGTGAGTGAATATCTGACCGCCATCAAAGATATCCGTCTGGGCCTTGTGAAGGCCCGTCAATTAACAAAAATAGAGTTTAAGTGAAAATGTCAAATTACAAGATTCTTTTTCAGGGAGATTCCATTACCGATTCCGGCAGAATGCTGGATCCCACGGCAGGATTTCCGAAGCACGGTCTGGGACCCGGTTATCCCTCGATCGTTACCGGAAAACTTCAGCTTGCTTATCCGCAGATAGAATTTGAAAATTCCAACCGCGGTATCAGCGGCAACAACATTTACCACCTTTATTCCCGCTGGCGCAGAGATACCCTTGATCTTGCTCCTGATATGCTCAGTATGCTGATCGGCATCAACGATTCTGCTCTTGAGAGCCGTACCACAGAATACGGCAAAGATCCCCTGTCTTACGGAGACGTTTACCGTGCATTGCTGGCCTGGTGCCGTAAGATGAATCCTGAAATCCGTTTTGTTTTGCTTGAGCCTTTTCTGCTGCCTGTGAGCGACGAGCATAAAAGCTGGCTCCCTGTGCTGCAGGAGCGGCAAAGTGAATTACGCAAGATCGCCAAAGAGTTTGATGCAGAGTTCATTGATCTGCAGCGTATCTTTGACGAAGCCTGTACCGTCAAGCCGGGTGCTTTCTGGTCTGCTGACGGCGTGCATCCCTCTCTTGCGGGGCACCACCTGATCGCCAACGCCTGGTGCGAAAAGGTCAAGTTCTGATTTGTCAGGATCTTTTTACCGGGTGGAACCGGCTTTGAGCGGGGTGCGGGCACAGCAGAGAAGTTTGACGGCCTTTGCACCGTTGTTGAGGAGGATTTGTGACGCAGCTGAAGCAGTGGCTCCGGTTGTGATGACATCGTCTATAAGCAGTACCGTTTTGCCCGCAAAAGCAGGATCACGGAGGGCAAAAGAGTGTTTCAGATTTTTTTGCCTGTCACTCTTTTTCAATCTGGATTGATGGGGAGTGGAACGGATTTTTTTCAACCCCTGTACCACTTTCTTTCCTGTTGCCCGGGAAAGAAGGTGGGCCAGAAGATCCGTCTGATTATAGGAACGCACCAGAAATCTTTTCCAATGAAGCGGAACAGGAACGATAACATCGAACTCCATTTGGCTTTCTTTTAATTTTTCAAGAGCCAGAAGTGCCAGGGGACGTGTCAGCTCCGGATGATTGCAGAATTTCATTTTCTGGATCAAAGTTCTGCCGCCTCCGGTGTATTCCATAACAGCCAGTGCATCCTTGTAAGGCCGTTGAGGGAACTCCATACACGCCGGACATACCGCCAGCGCCGAATGATTTGGGCCTCCGCATCCTGTACAGCGGTCTTTGACCGGCAGCAGCGGCAGCTCCTTGCGGCATTCCGGACATATTTCATTTTGTCCGTTGCCGCTGTGCTTCATACACACAGGACAACGGAAAAAGCCGCTCCAGGCAGCAAAACGGCGCAGCAGTTCTTTCATCATTGCATCAGTATGTTCAAAGAATGGGTGAGTTTTACGATACGGCGGTATCTTTTGCGGTCAACAGTTACTTCAATAAGATCATACCGTCTCTTTGCTTCCGGGATCCCGAAAAGAGAAAGATAGAGTTTTCCGGTGGCAAAGTTTCTTTTTAATTGCCGGAACGAAAGGTTCGAGCGGGGCGAAAATCTGTTTTGACGGCGGGTTTTTACTTCTGCAAAAACAACAGTCGTTCCGTCAAGAGCAACAATATCCAACTCGCCGCTTTTCAGACGGAAATTCCGGGTGAGGATATGATATCCTTTGGAACGCAGCAATCGGACCGCCGTGTCTTCTCCGAAACGGCCCAGCTCCAAGTGGAGCTTGCGTCTTTTGGAAAAATGTTCCATTGAAGGTCAAACCTTTTGAAGCAGGACAAAACGGGCTTTACCTGCCATATCATATTTACATTCTGCCGCAAAGCCCAATGCCCGTCCAAATTGGCAGATTACCGGATTCTGATGATGTGAAAGTTCAAAAATGGAAGTCGGATCGTAGCCATGTCGTTCTGT
>JAZUPO010000218.1:0-4934 GCA_045605205.1 Victivallaceae bacterium | reverse complement strand
AGGAAGGGAGAACCTTTTTTCAAAAAGGGTTCCCTTCCTTCCCCGGCTCCTTTCACCTTGATAGAACTTCTGGTTGTGATCGCCATTATTGCCATTCTCGCCGCTATGCTGCTGCCTGCTCTGCAGCAGGCCCGTGCCCGTGCCAAGACCTCTCAATGTGCCGGAAATGCCAGACAGATAGGACAAAGTTTTGCCCAGTACACGACTGATCTTACCTACTATCCCCCCGCCAAATACGGTGATGAGATGTATTACGGAGTCAAATACAAATCCGGTTTCCCCAACTGGGCAATGTTTCTGAACTACGGCAAGTATATGAATGGCTACAATGCCGATCTCTGTACAACAGGCATTTTCAAATGCCCCGATCACAAAGCCAATGATTTCCCCGGACGTGATACTGATACGGAGCCCGGCCGTTATTCTGCGGGGCGTTACAACTCCTACACCTACAACGAGTGGTACAACGGCTGGAACAACCGCCTGCAGGGAGATGTTGGTGTGGCAGAGCAGCATTCGGGCAGAGTGCGTTATCCCTCTGACACCATCGTGGTACTGGACGGTGATTACACCAGTATCAATTCTCTTGATAAATCCTACCGTATCCACCGCCGCCATCCTGTGAAAAAAGCCAATATCCTCTGGGCAGACGGTCATATTTCTTTGCAGAAAGAGATATTTATCACTCTTGACTCCTTTGAACCCTATTTTTGTATAGGAAGGAAGCCGTGATGAAATACTTTATAACACTGTTTCTGGGAGCTGGACTTTGTTTTTCTGCTTTTTCCGGTTCTCTCATCTCTTTTGACAGAAAAAAGGCTCCTTTGTGCCGCTGGCACATTCCGGGGAAATTGGAAAAAAATACCTTTACCCTCAAGGATCGGGGCAGGAAAAGGGTGTCGGCCAGTGTGCGTCTTCCTGCTGCAGGAGACAAACAGTATCTCCTGACGGCCGATATTTCCACAGAAGCGATCAAAAATGGGGAAGCTCTGGTTCACTGCTACTGGCGCAATGAAGGAACGGCTAAAGCCAAATCCTTTACGCTGCGGAAATTTTCCGGCGCTGCTCCCGGATTTCAGCGTGTGGAGGCGCTTCTGACTCCCAATGATCCTTTGAAAACCAGAGAATTGGAGATCCGCTTCACCCTTTACGGCAACAACTCCGGCGGAGAACTCAAAGTGTCTTCTCCGAAACTTACTGAATATAAAGGAAAGGGGATCCGGGGCAGCAGGAAGGGTGATAAAAAAGACGGCGGTAAGTTCCGTTTTGCCCCCGGTTTCTGTTCGCCGGGCACCCCTTATACCGTTGAAAAGGGATGCGGCGGTTATATTATTCTTTCCCGCTCTGCCCAGTTTGCGGGACCTGTGAAATTAAAGGTTTCCCTTCCTTCCACAGTCAGGATGGAACTCTTTATGGCTGACGGAACAAAGGGAATGAAACGGTATTTGCCCACAGGTTCGGGAGAGTTCATCCTGCCGGGAACTGTCAACTGGAAAGATTCCGCTAATGCTCTTTTGTTTCAGCCTGCCCCGGGAACTCCTGACAAATTCACGCTCAAGCTGACCCTTGAAACGGGCGGCAAAAAGGAAATACACGCTCTCCCCGTCAGGATCATTCCCAAAGCAGATATGCGTTCACCACAGGATTTCCGTCTCTGGAGCTGGAATATCCATCCCCTGTCAAGAATTTCCGTCCGGAAAGGGAGTATCGCTGAAAACATCCTGCAGAACTGGCAGAAATCAGGTTTCAGCGGCAGCCGCAACCCTGTGGCGGGTGTGCAGTGGCCTTACTTTCTGGACTTTACTGCCGCCGAAGCTCCTTATACCGTTGACGGCGACAGCAAACTTCCCCGGGCCAAAGGCATCGCCGGGGGGAATATCGGTACATTGCTTTGTCCTTCGGCTTTGTTGAAAGGGGGAGCGGATTACTACGCCGGACGCATCAGACGTTCTTCCCGCAAGGCTCTGCTGGCGCAGAAAAATATTCTGGTGGGCGTGGATTATGAGCCTTATGCCTCCATCAACCGCTATGCTGTGACCGCCTCCTGCTTCTGCCGGACGTGCATTGCCGCCTTCGCCGCCCGTTACGGACTCAAAGAACTTCCGCCCGGTGAAATCCTGAAGAAGCACGAAAAACAGTGGATCGACTTCCGCAATGAGCAGCGAGCGGAGATTATGGGGGCTATGGCAGGGGGATTAAAAAAGTTCAATCCCTCCGCCCGTTTTGCCGTTGTGACCAAGGCTATGCCTGCGGCCGATGAAGCGGAACGCTACCGCAGAGAATTCGGTATCGACCTTTGTGCTATGGATCGCTATGTGGATGTGCAGATGATGATGAACTACGGTAAAAATGTCTACTTCTACCTCCGTCAGGAACGGGCGGCCCGTTTGTTGAAGAAACCGCTGTGGCCCATTCTCGACACGGGGTGGGGAGTCAACAGGACTATGGAGGGATATTATCCTGAACGGACACAGATGCAGATACTGGCCGCCTTTTTTGCGGGGATCAAAGATGTGATCCTCGGCAGCGGTCTCTACCGTATGGACGGCTCCTACCTTGCGGCGTGCAAAGAGGTGATGACCCTTATCAGCCGCCTTGAGGAGCCTTTCAAAAACTCCTCTCTGCCGGAACGGACTCCCTTTGTCATATCTTCAGAACGGCGGCAGGAGCTTTATTGTGTTTCCAGAAAGACATCAAGAGGATATATGGTCCTTCTGCTCAACAACAGTCCCCATAACGGCTGCTTTGCACTTTTGAAGAAAAATGACTCCGACGGCAAAAGCTATGAAGTCCGGGAGTTTGTGCAGAAAAAGCTTCTTTCTCCCGACGGCAGAAAAAAACGCTGGAGTCAGAAAGAACTTCTGCAGGGCATTACGCTGGAGCTGGCCCCGCTGGGATTTACCATCCTTGAATTCGATACAGGAAACGGGAAAAAGCTTCCTCTTTTCAACGTTGCTTCCGTAAGGGAAAAACACCGCCTTGCCGGTGAAAAAATGGCGGCAAAGTTCAAGGCCCGCAGCCAGAACGGGATCTCTGTCGTTCCCCGGGGAAGGTGCCTGCTGGTGACGACTCCGGTCCAGGCGTTGCTCATCGACCTGCAGCGCAACGGCAGCGGCCGCTGGAGCAGCGGCAAAGAGCTTATTGCCGCTGCGGTGGGGATAGACTCCTTTGTCGAACCTCATTCTCTCTTTTTCAGAGAAGTCCCTCTTGAATTGACCGATGTGGATTTTACAGCAGACGGCGTTGTTGTCAAGATGGAAAACAAGGTCAAACATTACGCTTATGACGGATTGGTCATTGAAAAAAGCATCAAGATCTTCCGTGACAGGAAACAGCTTCAGTTTCAGGTAACAGTGACGCCTGCGAAAGAGTGCCGTTTCTTCCGCTACCGGATGACCCATCTGATCGCTGAAAAAAGTGGCAGAAAATGGAGCGGCAGAAAGACGGCTTCTTTTGAGGATCCTGCGGCGGAAAAGAGCCGGATGTATCTGCGTAAAGGCAAGCCGAGACCGAAATGGATCTTCGGAAAACCCGGTGAGTTTGAGGGGAATTTCTGCGAACTTTTCACCCCAGGCGATCCTTTGAGGATCCGGGCTGACTTCTCTGAAGATACCCAAGGATTGTTGTTCTGGCGCAGAAGCGGTGATGCCACGCTTGAACTGATCTTTGAGGACCCTTATCCTGATAAAGATCCCCATAAAGTCAAGGTATGGAAGTGCAGTCATACGCTTTCTGCTTCCGGAAAATAAGGTGATTTCCGGCATTTTTTGATTGAAAATTTGCTTTCCCGGTGTTATATTCAGGGAAAGCATCTTTTAATCAGGAGAAATATTATGTCCAGGATCTGTTCAGATATCCTCGAAACCATCGGTCATACACCTTTGGTGCGTATCAACAAACTCAACACCGCTTCCGCCGAAGTCGTGGCAAAACTTGAAAGTTTCAATCCCGGCTCCAGTGCCAAAGACCGTCCGGGACTTGCTATGATAGAAGCCGCTGAAAAGGCGGGACTTCTCAAAAAAGGAGCCTTGATCATTGAACCCACATCCGGCAATACAGGCATCGGACTTGCAATCGCCGCCGCCGTCAAAGGATACAAACTCTGCCTGACTATGCCCGATACGATGAGTGTTGAAAGACGCAAACTTCTGGCCGCTTACGGTGCAGAAATCGTCCTCACGCCGGGGGCAGAAGGAATGACAGGAGCTATCGCAAAAGCTGAAGAACTTAAAAAAGCCAATCCCGGCTCTTTTATTCCTCAGCAATTCAGCAATGCCGCCAATGCCGCCGCTCACGAATGTTCAACAGGCCCCGAAATATTGGCAGATACCGACGGGGAAGTCGCAGCTTTAGTGGCCGGAGTCGGCACCGGAGGCACCCTGACCGGGAGTGCAAGATTTCTGGTGAAACATATTCCCGGTATCAAGATCGTCGCCGTGGAACCCGCCGACAGTCCCCTGCTGTCAAAAGGAAGTGCCGGACCCCATAAACTGCAGGGAATCGGAGCAAACTTCATCCCGGAAGTACTGGATGTCAAACTCCTTGACAGGATCATTCCCGTAACAGCTGAAGATGCTGGTCGCACTGCCCGGGAAGCCGCCGTTAAAGAAGGCATCCTCATCGGTATTTCAGGCGGAGCCGCCCTCTACGCCGCACTGGAACTTGCCAAAGAAAAAGAATTCGCCAATAAAAGAATCGTCGTTATCCTGCCCGATTCCGGTGAACGTTACCTTTCCACCTGGCTTTTTGAATAAGCTCTGTGCCCGATAAAGGTCGGTAAAAAAGGTTGAGGGAGTTGGGGCGGTGGAAAAGCCCTTTTTGATATGCACCCCAAATGTTGGACACAACAAAAGGGTGCATATTTATGGAAAAAAATGCAAAAAAGTCAATGTCCTATGATGCAAAATTCAAAATCATGGTTATATTAGACATTG
>JAZUPO010000217.1:0-12382 GCA_045605205.1 Victivallaceae bacterium | reverse complement strand
TTAAGGGTGTCAATTTTTACATTCACGACCACAGTTTCTTTTGGACCGATCTTGCCAAAGAACGCCCCAAACGGGCCTTCGATCACTTCTATCTCAAAGGATTGAAAGAGATCGACGACCGTACCGGCTTGAAGGTCACTTTGAACTGTTTTTATCACAATGACCACTTTGACTGCGATATGAGTCAGGTTCCGGATATCTGGAAACAGGAGTTTATAGACAACTCTGACTGGATGAAACTTTCTTTCCACGCTTCAGGGGAATTCCCTGATCGTCTCTATATTGAGGAATGTGAAGAAGTTTTTGCCCGTGACTACGATATGGTTCACGATGAGATCGTCCGAATTGCCGGTGAAGAAAGTTTCACGACACCTGTTGTGATCCATTGGGCGATCATTTCACCCAGCTGTGTCAAAGTTCTCAAAGAACGGGGCGTCAAATGTTACAGCAACGCTTTCCGTCCCCGGCTTATGGGCGGTCCCAGTGCCATTGAACGTGCAGTGGGAGCCAAGAGCAATACGGTTGCAAATTCCCAGATGAAAACGGCTTCTTACAATCGTGATCATCAGCTGGCGGGGGATTTCGGATTCGGCTTTGAGGAACACTTTAATGTGATCGAAGAACTTTCCTATATGGAAACGCACAAAGTGATGTACAATCCACATCTGGATATGACCTTTTTCCGTGGCTGCTGCTGCTGCAATCTGGTGCCCCTTGATGTGATCCCGGTCAGATTAAAGAGGGCTCTTGAAGATTCTGCCGTATGCGGTAATGAGGCCTTCTGTCTTGCCAGCCACGAACAGTATACATTCCCCTACTATCATAACTATATCCCCGATCATATGGAACGGCTTTCAAAGTCCATTGAGATTATGGTGGAAAACGGATGCAAGCCTGTTTTCTTCAGCGAAGGTTTGTTGGGCAATGAAGCCTGGGGGAAATGATTTGAAATCTCTGGAACGGACTGAATTCATATTTATCCGTCACGGCCAGACTGCCGACAATGTAGCCGGGATCTTGCAGGGGCACCGGGATACGCCGCTGGATGAAACAGGGCGTCGGCAGGCCCGTTTGACGGCTGAATGTCTGCGGGGTAAAACAGTTGATGCTATTTTTTCAAGTGATCTGCTCCGTGCTTTTGAAACGGCGCAGATCATAGGTGAAGTTATGGGGGTAACTCCTGTTTCCACCTACGGACTCCGGGAATGGCATCTGGGAGAACTTGAAGGGCAATACAGCAAAGAATTGTGGAAAAGCCACTTTGAGATAATGAACTGTTTTAATGAAGATATGGGGGATGTTCCCGTTCCCGGCGGCGAATCCCGCTATACCTTTGAAAAGCGGGTCGCCGGATGTATTGAAGATATTGCCGATAAGAGCATCGGAAAAACTGTGGTCATTGTCACCCATTCAGGGACGATGCACAGCATTTTTAAGCATATCGTCGGTCCTCTGGCTTTCGGAAATTTACAACCGATGTGCAGCAATGTTTCAGTGAGCAAAGCATTCCGTCTTGCTGACGGCAAGTGGCGTTTGCGCAGCTGGAACGACATTTGTCATCTGGATACTGTCCGCAACAGCGAAACATTTTAAGGGGCATTGCCTTCTTTCTCAAGCTCTGTTTTCTAAAGGAAGACAGAGCTTGTTTCTTACTGCTGCCATCGGTGACTCAGAAGCGGAAGTAAATGAACGGGTTGAATGTTGCGTTGGCAATAGAGGCAACTGAAAGCACAAAGAGCAGCAGCAACCAGATATCGCTTGCAAGATCCAGAACTTTTCCCCCGAAACCGGTATGCCTGACCAACAGCCATTTGAACACCGGTACGGAACAGAGGATCGCAACAAACATAACAGCAAGGTCAAAGGGCGAAAAGAAGTATCCGAAAGAGTGGGGACTTGCTGTTTTCTGACCGATGCCGAACATATACTGAATATATTGACAGGCATACCCCATTGTTTCTGCTCTGAACATAACCCAGCCGATCATAAATACCAGTGTGGTGTATAAGTGAGCAAAGACACTCAGAACAATACCTTTGGGCTTTTGATGCCAGTTGAAAAGACGTTCCACGATAATAAAAAATCCGAGCCAAAGTCCCCAGAAAACAAAGTTGCAGCTGGCACCGTGCCAGATACCGGTTGCAACAAAAACAATAAAAAGATTGATGTATGTTCTGAAAGGCCCTTTTCTGTTGCCGCCCAGAGGAATATAAAGGTATTCTTTGAACCAGGTGGATAAACTGATATGCCAGCGGCGCCAGAATTCAGTAATTGACTTGGAAATATAGGGATAATTGAAGTTTTCCAGAAAACGGAATCCGAACATCCTCCCCAAACCGATGGCCATATCCGAATAACCGGAAAAGTCAAAGAAAAGCTGCAGACTGTAAGCCACTGCTCCCAGCCACAAACAGCCTCCCGGCAGAGAGGCCGGGGAAAGGGCGAAGATTTTTTCAACGACTGCTCCCATTGTATTGGCGATAAGCACTTTTTTTGCCAATCCCGCAATAAAACGCCGGATGCCGTAAGATACATCTTCAAGAGAACTTTCCCGTGTAAGGATTTGATTTTCAACGTCGTGATATTTTACAATGGGGCCAGCGATCATCTGAGGGAAAAGGACGATGTAAAGCACCAGATTGCAGTAGTTCTTTTGCACATTGCACTCTTTACGGTAAACATCTATCAGATAAGACATAGACTGGAATATGTAAAAGGAGATACCGATAGGCATAATGACATAAAGCATATCGATTTTGCTGTGAAGCAATGCATTGATATTTTCCAAGAGAAAATTGGTGTACTTGAAATAGATCAAGGTACCCAGATTGCAGCAGATCGCTGCGGCGAGCCACAATTTGCCGTACTGCCGGTATTTGTCAATGAGCAAGGCTCCAAAGTAGTTGACCGTGATAACTGCAAGCAGGATCAGTAAGTATTTGGGTTCTCCCCAGGCATAAAAAAACAAACTTGCTCCAAGAAGAACATAGTTTCTGAACCTTTTGGGAAGCAGATGATAAAGGAGCAGAACCGCAGGAAGAAACATAAATATAAATGAGACGGATGAAAAGAGCATATTATTTCTCTCCTGATTTCAAGAAGGGCAGATGTTCGAACTGAGCTTCCATTGCGATTGGTAAAAAACGTTCAACGTGTTCAAGGATCAGAATATCCGGTTTTTCCTTATTCAGCTTCCGGATAACCTTTTCCGGCAGAGTATATTGCCAGAAGGAATCGATCTGTTTGAAACTGTTGCCGAGAAAGGGCAGCAAATCAATTGCAAAGCTGTCCCGCAGGAGCAACAGGGAATAACGGCCTTTACTGTTTGTGAATTTGTAGTCAAGTTTGCCGGTTTTGACTGTTTTGTATCTTTGGGGGACATAGGGGATCTTATAAGCATATTTATCTTCCGGAACTGTGGCCGGACTGAGAAGTTGCAAGTCGCCTTTCAAATTATGTTTGACCGTTGTTTTTTGGGTGGAAAAAAGCGGCAGATCAGGAAAATCCTTTTTAAGCACTTTGCACAGTTCCAGATACCCATAGTAGGCTCCGGCTCTATTCCAATGAGAGTCTGTTTTGTAGTAAAGGAGTCCGTATTTTTTGCGTTTTTTCAGCTCATCAACCGGGTAAATCACTTTGATATCGGAGTTTTTCCGTATATAATTCACCCACTGAGCTGCTCTGCTTTCTGAATCAGGTCTTTCCTTGTTGAAAGAGCTGATTGCTTCTCCGTAGATCTTGTGCTTGTCCGGGGCAATGAAATAATAAAAACAAATACCGTTGGCTTTGCAGAAATTGTTGAGTGCTGTCAGATTTTTCAGATGTTCCTTCAACTCCCGGGGAGTAAAAACAATTGCATTCATAAAATTTTTCATTGCATCATCGCCGGTATAGAAATACCACCCGTCGTTTCCTTTGAATACCTTGCCGGATTTGGAAATATTGAGGAGCTCATCTTCGTATGAAAGGAGTTTCTGCCACAAAGCGATCAGTTCATTTCTGCCGAAAAAGCGGTCACTGAACCATTTATCCATTTCTCTGCCGAAGTTGTTGTTGATTTTCTGCTGCGGTGTGAAAAAATGGGGGAACAGGGCTTTTTTTCTGTTTTCAGTGAGGAGTTCGGCAGAAGTGTCAAGTTTCCAGCAGGGAATGAACAGCATTCCGATAAAAAGATACACAAGGAGCACATCCTGTTTGTTTTTCAGTTTGCCGGCAGAGTCCAGCTTGATAAGAACGAATGAGAAAACAAGGGTGCAAAGTATCAGACAGATAAAAGTTCCGGGAGTGAACAATTGTTTTTGACTGTATACGGCTTTGGTGGCATAAAAGGTGACTGCCGAATTGGTACTGCGGGTTTTGAGAATGATTTTTTTCTTGCCGGATTGTATCGGAGTCATTTTTTGAGAATTCAGAACCTTGAAATGTTTGGCCCGGAGCCTTTGTGTACCCCTCAAAGTCATTGCACTGATCTCGTGATCCCCTGCGGGAGCGGAGATTTCAAGACGGATAAGTTTGATTTGAGGAGCCTTTATACGGGCACGCAAAGAGGTGTTTTTGCCGGCTTTTAATTTTTTACTGATAACACAAACGTTGTTTTCAAAATTATTTTTCTCTGAAGATGAACAATAGAGTTTGATCTCCCCGCTGTGTGCCAATTTGATTTTGGTTTCAAAGGAAATGCTCTTTTCTGTAAAAAAAGTTATGAAAAAAAGAACAGGAATGATACTGAAAAAAAGTGCAAGCAAGACGCAGATGAGCTTGTTATGCAAAGAATTGTATATGGAGATCATTAAAAAAACCTTTGTTTTTAATAACAAAAATAATCGTAAAAAAAAGAACATTTTGTTAATATAGCACTGTAACAGGAATTTTCAAGATAAATGCAGGAAAATCAACAAAAAACACCCCGGTCACCACGATGACGGCCGGAGTGTTTTGAAGGAATGATGAGGTATTAACGCAAGCCGACGGCACTGCGGACTTTGTCAAGCAGTATAGCCGCTTCGTTCCGGGCTTTTTCACCGTTGGTCTTGAGCAGATCCCGGACATAATCCAAGTTGTTTTCCAGCTCTTCACGGCGTTTACGCATCGGCTCAAAGTAGGCCCAGAGTTTCTCAAAAAGAGCCTGTTTCGCGTGACCGTAGCCATAGTTTCCGGCCAGCATCTTTTCACGCATTTCCTGAAGTTCTTCAGGCGCAGCCACAAGTTTATAGAGGGCGTACACGTTGCAAGTGTCGGGATCTTTGGGTTCTTCCAGACCTTTGGAGTCGGTGACAACACTCATAATGACCTTACGCAGAGCCTTTTCTTTGTCAAAAATCGGAATGGTGTTATTGTAGCTTTTTGACATTTTCTGACCGTCAATTCCGGGCACGACAGCAACTTCTTCAGGGATCAGTTCTTCAGGAACAGTCAGAATGTCGCCGAAACGGTTGTTGAATTTCAACGCCAGATCACGGGCGATCTCAAGATGCTGTTTCTGGTCTTTGCCTACGGGAACCAGATTGGCCCGGTAGAGCAGAATGTCGGCAGACATCAGAATGGGGTAGGTGAAGAGCCCGCAGTTGGCTTCAAAACCTTTGGCAACTTTGTCTTTGTAGCTGTGGGCACGTTCCATCAGTCCCACGGGAGAAAAGGTGGAAAGGATCCAGGAAAGTTCGCACACCTCAGGAATGTCAGACTGGCGGAAAAAGACAGTCCGTTCCGGATCGACCCCGCAAGCAAGCCAGCTTAAAGCAAGGTTCATCACGTTGCTGCGTAAGTCTTCTGCTTTGGGGTAGGTGGTCAGGGCGTGATAATCGGCGATAAAAAGGAAATTTTCGCCTTTATTCTGCATTTCAACTGTCTGACGGATGGCTCCGAAATAGTTGCCGATATGGGGAATGCCCGAAGGCTGGATTCCGGTAAGGATTCTCATAGTTTACAGACCTTTATTCAATTTATTTTTCCGGAGCAGGCACCGTCGCCCAGCTCACAAATGTAATATTCAGCATCAATGCCGGTACGGAGTTTGTAAGCGGCACAAACTTTACGGGCATATTCATCAGCCTGATCATTTTTCACCAGATGAATGGTGATACCGCCGAAACCGCCGCCTGAAAGACGGGCTCCCAGGGCTCCGGGAATGGAATGGGCAAGTTCGATCAAATAGTCCAGTTCGGGGGTGCTGTTTTCAAAGTTGACCCGGCTTGATTCGTGGGATTCAAACCAGAGTTGGCCGAATCCGGCTACATCGCCTTTTTCAAGGAATTCCACTGCCTGATGAACTCTTGTACACTCTCCTACAACGTGGAGAGCTCTGCGGTATTCTCTGTCTTCCAGAGAATCTTTGCCCCTGGCAAGCTGTTCAAGAGATATATCCCGGAGGGTTTGAGCTTCAGGGTAAAGTCCTTTCATAACAGCCGCGGCATTTTCACAGTCTGCCCGGCGGGTATTGTATTCGGAGTCAACCAGGTTGTGTTTTTTCATAGAATTGATGACCGCCACAGCGTAGCCGGCGGGGAGCCGGACGGTCTGCATAACGGCGATCTTGCGGAAATCGCTCAGGATAATGGAGTCCTTTTTACCGAAAATGGAACTGAATTGATCCAGCAATCCGGTTTTGAGGCCCAGATAGGCGTTTTCGACTTCCTGTCCTGCCAGAGCCCACTCTTCGTTTGAAAGTCTCACATCAAAAAGTTCCCGCAGAGCGAAACCGGCGGCCGTTTCAAAAGCCGCAGAACTGGACATCCCGGCTGAGAGGGGAACTGTACTTCTCATACCGGCTTCAAATGCTCCGATGGTGAAACCGCGGCGGCGCAGAGCAACGATCATTCCTTTGACATAATTGCTCCAATCCCCTTTGACTGCGGTATCGATGTTATTAAGGTCAAACTGTTTCTCTGAACCATCCCGGAAATCACGGACGGTACAACGTGTCCCGGGGATCCTGCGGGCGGCAAAGGCTGTGTTGAGTCCCACTGCACAGGAAAGCACAAACCCCTGATTGTAGTCGGTATGATTACCGAGGATCTCAAGGCGGCCGGGAGCCTGTGAAACAGCTTCAGGAGCAGCACCGAAACGGGCGGTAAACTCCCTGATAAGTTGATCATTCATATTTTTTTCCTTCATCAATAAAACAAATTCTTGAAATACATTGTTCAAAACTTTCCCTGCCGCTGAGAATGTCGATCTGGATACGCAGGAAATACAAGGGGATATCACAACGGTCGAGCTTGGGAATCCGGACAGCATCCTTTTCGGTTGTGACGATCATTTCAGCTCCGGCTTCTTTGGCCTGATTGATGAAATCGATCACCTCCTGCTGGGTGTAGCGGTGGTGGTCGGCATAGTGGTCGGTCAGAACCAGCTCTGCCCCAAGTTTTTCAAGAAATCCCTCAAAGCTCCGGGGACTTGCGATAGCACTCAATGCTGCGGCTTTGACGCCTTTGAGACTTTCAAGAGCCAGGTGCTCCTGAGAATAAAGTTTCTGAAGGTATTGGGGTTTGTGGCAGCATTCAATAATTTCCGCCTTGCGGCAGTGGCGGTTCAGAAAGCGTTTCAAATGGCGGTTGCGGCGTGTACCTGTGGATTTGGTCAGGAAAATGTAATCCGCCCGTTTGATGTGTTCGATCGGTTCCCGCAGAGTTCCCCGGGGCAGACAGTGGCCGTTTCCAAAAGGAGAAGTGGAGTCCACCAACACAATATTGATATGCGGACGGAGCATCAAATATTGAAATCCGTCATCGAGGATGATAACATCTGTCTGAAAGTGATTGATGGCATAAACCCCGGATTTGACCCGGTCTTTATCCACCAGAACTGCAACATCGGGCAGATTGGAAGCAAGCATATAGGGTTCGTCTCCGGCATATTCGCAATCCATAAGCAGATTTTTGCCGTCGGAAACAACTTTCGGGGGGATCTCGTTATGCTCAGAACTGAACTTCTGTTTCATTTTTTGCCAGAAAGAGAGATTTTTACTTCTGTATCCCCGGCTGAGAATGGCTACTTTACGTCCCTGTTGACTGAGAGAACGGGCAAAAACTTCCACCACAGGCGTTTTTCCCGTGCCGCCGCAGGTCAGGTTGCCGATACTGACCACCAAGCACCCCAGAGAATGGTGGCGGATAATGCGGCTGTCATAAAGCCACAAGCGGAATTTGGCTCCGTTGCTGAAAAAACGGGAAACGAAAAAAAGAAAAGAAAGCAAGAGACGATCAAACCAGCGTTGCCGTTTGCCGTGCATCACTTCAAGGAAGTATTGTTCAAGATCTTCAGTTTTGAGTTTAAATTTATGCATTTTCTGATATTGCTTTCTGCCATTTACATACTATACCACAAAAATGCAGTATTCGCAAGTCCCGGAGCGGAAAAAAGAGTGTTCTTTCCTGAAGGCAAGAAGGGAAAAGTCCGGAAAGATCATTTCAGGATTTTTCTATCAAAGAGCTGTTTGGAGGCAAACAAAAATCGTTTTACCCAAAGGCACACTTCTGTCAGGGAAGGATGAGGGGGTGTCCGGGGGGATCCTTGTTTTTCAGAAAGTACAGCAGCGGTGTTTTTCAGCAGGGACAGATTTTTTCTTTTCCGCACCTCTTCATCGAGGAGAAACAAAAAACGTTTTTGCCTTTGAAGAAGATATTTGTGCGGGATGACTTTGAGCTGTTGGACTCTTTTATGGAATCCGGGTGTATAAAGGCGGCAGCCCAGAGAGGCGATGTCGGCAAATGAGACCGGCCGCTGAGTTGAGACAAGCTGCAAAATGTTATGACGCAATTTGCCCCGTTCCTCCCGGGTGAGTGGAGCCCTTTTCAGAGCTGTACAAAGTTTTTTCTTGATGAATCCGGAACGGAAACAATAGGGATCGGCTTCAAGAAAATCAATGGCAAGTCCGATCGCATCGTGATCGCCCTGAACGATCATATTGAGAAAATCTTTGTCTTCATAGGCATAAAAAGGGGCATACTGTTTGAAATTGTCGATTTCAAAACGGAGACACTTGCGGAAAAACTCAGGATCAGAACTGCTGCTGATCATAAAATAGGCTTCTCTGATCCTGCGGCGGGCGAGATGGATCTCACCTGCCATCCACATTAATTTTTCTTTTTTGAGGGTGGGCAGCATAAAGTTCAGATCAGGGATTTGAGCAGTTTCAGATCCTCTTCTGAAAAGTTGGCCGCATTGATCAGAGCGTTGATCATCGCTTTGAATGTTTCTGCGGGGAGATCGCCCAGTTCTTCATAATCTCCGGATTGCCGCAGGGCGATCAATTCATCAATGGTGATCATTTCGGGCTGAGCTAAATTAAAGGGTGATTCTGCGGATTCCGACCAGAAACGCATAGAAAGAAGAGCCATAGGATTATGATTGACCAATATAAAACGGCGTCCGCTGTTTTTTTCAAGATAGACCGTCCCCTGACGCATTTCAAAAGACATAATTGATTTTCCTTATATTTTACTGACATTCAAAAAGGAGCACCTGATGAGCGGCAGCAAAGGTTTCAATTCCCTGTCGCACAGATGCTTTGCGTTTGGTGTCAAAGTTGACCAGTATATCATCCAGAACCACCGGCAGCGGTTCTGCATTATTTTCAAGGGAGGCGATCAAGGCAAGACGAAGTGCAAGGAACAGCTGTTCCCGGGTCCCCCGGGAAAGTTCAGTTACGGCCCTGTCGTTTCGGGTTTGGGGATCGCTGACTCTGAGAGTGTTGGTCGAGAGCTGTTTATAAATAACGGAATAGATGCCGTTGGTAAAAGAAGCAAAGTACAACGAGGCCAGTTTCAGAAGTTCCGGCTGGTGTTTTCTTTCACAGCGTTCCACAGCCCGCTCCAAAAGCAGTCTGGTTGAGGTCAATGTGAGATAACGTTCTGCTGCTGAACGCATTTTGCCTCTTTGCTGTTCTCTGATGTTAAGTTCAACAGCACAGTCTCTATCTTGCAGAAGCAGCATAGATTCCCGCCGCTCGGCACCTGAACGGCGGCAATTTTCTTCAAGCTGATGCTTTAATTCATTGATTTGTTGCCTGATGGCTTCAAGATTAGCCTGACAGGGGGCGGGGAATTGCTCAGGAGGCAGTTCATTTCTTCTTTTGATCAGGGCCAGTTTTTCTGCTTCATACCGGGCTTGAGCGGCGGTTATTTCACGGCACAACTTTTCCTGACTGTGCTGTTTGGCTTCATAAGCATTCCGGGCAGAGGTGTATTCACTCATTTGCTCATTGTAAAGTTTCAGACGCAGTTCATATTCGATGCGGAGTTTGTCATACTTTGTTTTTTTCTCAGTAAAGGCTTCAAGCTGTTTTTCATATTCCTGCTGTGCTTTTTGAAATTTCATAAGAGCCGCCAGGAGTTCCGGGTATTCTTCCTGAGAGACTTCGGGAGCAATGAGAAATTTATAAAGGAAGTGTTCTTTACGTTTTTTCAGAGCAGAGAGAATACGGGCGTGTTTGATATAAAATCTTCCCCAGAGTATTCCGGCAGCAAGCAGAAGCAGCAGGAATATGAAAAGGGCGGCTTTGCTGCCGGAAATACAAGCTGCTGTGGCGGATATGATAAGCACCGCTCCGGTAATGGCGTAAAAGGGCCACTGTTTTATATCCTGTTGAGTATTACACCATTGAGCAAGCTCTGTAAAGTCAGCAGTTTCAACGGTGGCAGCCCGTAAAAAGTCACATTTCCCTTCAAGTCCGGACTTATGAGGAGCTTGAGGAGGGAAGGGCAAATCCTCAAGTGACGGCAGACGCGGCTTGTCCGGGATCGGTAATGAAAAAGGCGGCAGAGGCGGAGGCATTGGCCGGGGCGGTGTTGAACGGGCAAAGGCTTCTTCATCTTTTATAAGTTTGTTCCGGAATTCTGCCGCTGCAAGAGCATCTTCAAGTTCTTTTTCCCGGATATAGAGTGATTCCAGTTGACTTTTGAGCTGGAGTGATTCTGTTTCGATTTCTTCTGCTTTGAGGACAGCTTTTTCGTAGGCAGGCAAATTCTGCGAAAGCTGAGCAAGACGGTTTTCGCTTTGCTCAAAAGCGTCGGAAAGTTTTTTCAGAGAGTGATTGAAGCCCTTTTTTTTGTATATTTCAGCAGCTTTTTCTGCAAGAAGCTGCTGAAGCTCTGAGAGTGAATATTCTCCGATATTCAAAGCATTGCCGTAAAGGCGGTTGCGTATTTCTGTGTCATCAAGGGCGGCAAAAGCGGTCAGTTCATCAATGGTAACGGCACATACATTACGGTAAAAGGTTTCAGAAATTCCGGCCATTTTACCGATGTCAGAAACCCTTTGAATGGCACCGTCAGAATGGATGATCTTTAATTGAGCTCTTTCGCCCCGCCGTTCAAGACGCAGAGCTTCTCCCTGAGCCGTTATGACATCAAGATAACCGCCGTAATGACCTGAGCCATTAAGGGCAGGGTAGGGATTAAGTTTGCTGCGTTTGTCCGGAAATCCCCAGAAAATACGGCGGATGAATTCCAGACAGGTGCTTTTGCCGCCTTCATTGGGCCAGGTAAAGCAATTCAAATTGGGGGTGAGGTCAAGATCAAAGTTGTGAAAACAACCGAAATTGTCAATATGCAGATGACGGATGATCATTTTTTCAGCTCCAATCTGCCTGTGAGTAATTCAGCCAGCAGAGCTTTACCCTCCCGGCGGAGTTCCTCAAAGCGTTCTGCACGGATGGGGGGCAGGGAACGGTAGGTGTTTCTCATATCGGTATAGATTGATTCAAGAAGTTTTTCATCGGTAATTTCCTGCAATGCTTCTTCAAGTTCTTTTTCGGGAAGCAATCCGGATTTTTCCGGATCAGGCATTTGTGTCAGCAGCACGATCTCTTCAAGATAACAGCCCTCAAACTGTTCTTTGAGAAATGAAGAAACAGTAGATTGCAATTCTTCCTGATTCCAGTTGCGCAGTTCTGCGTCAAGGGATGTGATTCCGGTCAATTTCAAGCGGAAGAGCAGGTCGTTTTGCCCTTTCAGGGGGGCAAGTTTTTCCTGAAGCTGTCTCATAACACTGCCCAGATCTTCAATATCGCTGATATTCAGAGAAATCGTTTCAAATTCCAGCACCGATGTGGGATGAAAAGTCATCGAAAGTTTGCCGAAACCGTCGTAATCCACGACATAACACCCCTGCTGTCCCGGTTCGTGAACATCTTTACCCTGAACACATCCGGAATAGACGACCCAGGGGCTTTCGCTTAAAATACGGCGGTTGTGTACGTGTCCGAGAGCCCAGTAATCAACAGGCAGTGACGTCAGCTCGGCAAGAGAGGCCGGAGCCGCGTGAGGATCGCCGCAGAGATTGGCGTGAACGAGAGCGATCCTGACTCCGGGAGCCGCCTTCAGGGCTTCACCTGTCCGGACAGCCAGATTCTCAAGAACATTCAATGAAGAATGTCCGATCCCCC
>JAZUPO010000216.1:0-14133 GCA_045605205.1 Victivallaceae bacterium | reverse complement strand
GTGCGGTGGTGGAAAATGTGGAACAACATTCCAGCGGACGGATCGTGGTCTATTCCAGTGCAGCTTTGACGGGCAGCCAGCATTGGGGCGGCCGGGTGATGATTCAGGGAAGTGCCGATGTTTCTGAAGCAGAAATCAACCTTGACATTTCTGATCATACCACATCTGATATTGTGATCGTCAATGCTTATTCCCGGCTTGAAGGGCTCAATGAGTTTTCTGTGACCGTGGCAGCTTCTCCCGCTCTCGGTTTCTATAAACTTGCCAACGGCGTTGAGGAGTTCTCTGCAACAGTGACTCTGCAGGACACCAATGAAACGACCCTCGGCGTTTTTACCTCGGTCGGAGAACAGATCATTGCCGGAGATTATGCCTATTCTCTGGTGCTGGACAACAAACTGCTTGCGCTCCTTGTGGAAAACGACATTACAGCTCCCATCATCCACCGGACTGCGGTGATCCAGGACGAAGAGGGATACGGTTTCCGGATCGCCGTTTCTGCAACCGACGATTTTTCATCTGCCGGCGACTTGAATTACTCCTTCCGCTGGGCAGAAAGCAGTGAGGCTCTCGCTGAAGCAGAGTTCATCAGCGGTGATGAATTCACACTTTCTTCTGCGCAGGCAGGAAAAGAACTCTATTTGCAAGTGGCTGTTTCCGATAAAAAAGGCAACACCTCTGTGAGTGTTGAAAAGAAATTTTATGTGGAAGACCGTACCGCTCCTCAACTTTCAGGCGGTGTGAGTGCCGGCTTTGAAAATTATACGCTCCGTTTTGATTGGGCCCAGGCTTCAGACAATGTGGCTGTGACAGGATTTTTGTTTACCGTCAACGGCAAAGTTTACGATCTTAAAGAAAACAGCTTTACCCTTTCAGGTGTTGCTGAAGGAACTTTTGCCTACGAGCTCCGTGCGTATGATGCTGCCGGGAATATCTCTCTGGAACCCCTTGCCGGTGTGTATACCGTTGAGGGCAGGGCCGAACTTGCAGTGGAATCCCTTAGAATTTTCAATAACGGCAGTGCCGTTTCCACTGCGGCGTCCAATGACGAACTGCTGCTCTCTGTGGATATAAGCAACACCGGTTCCAAAGATATTTCAGGTGCCGCCGTCAGGATCTTTTGCGGCGATACGCTGCTGGGAGTGATCTCAGAAGTTGATGTTGCAGCAAAAGGAAATTCCCGCCTGAGTTATTCTATTGCTCCTGATACACTGATGACCGGCCTCAATGAGCTGAGGGCCGTGATCGATACCGGAAGTTCTGCCGATGAATATTCAAAACTCAACAACGAAAAGAACATCCAGCTCTTTATCGAAGAAAGGAAAAAATGCGATCTTGTTATCGACTCTGTCGCTTTTGACAAAGAAACTTATGGTCTCAACGACAAAGCCATCCTTTCTTTTGCTGTCCGCAACGCCGGATATGGTGACTCAGGTGCAACTTCTGTTGCTGTTTACAGCGGAAACAAACTTCTGGGAAGTGTGCCCCTTTCAGCCTTGAAGCCCGGTACTGCTTCAGAGACATTGAGCCTGGAAATTTCAACGGCTGATTTCGCCGCAGGAACCTGGCAGATACGGATCGTCACTGATCCTGAAAATATTGAAGCTGAAGCGGCTGAGGAAAACAATTCCGCTTTTGTCAATATGGTTGTCGGCGGATGTGACTTGAAGCTGACAAATGCCAGACTTTCCGGAAATGAAGTTACAGACAAAGAGAATGTTACACTCTATTTCACGGTGCAGAATATCGGAACGGTTCCCGCTGCCGGTTTCAGCGTTTCTGTCTATGACGGCGATGTTTATCTCGGCAATGCCGTCGTGCCCGCTGAACTGGCTGCCGGATTTTCCGTTTCCGGGCAGTTCGTCATTGCAAAGGGCGTGCTCGCTCCGGGAATGCATAATATCAGAGCTGTTGTCGATGCCGAAGGCAGTATCGTTGAAACAGACAGAGCCAACAATACTTTTTCAACGTTGGTTCTCGAGGTGATTTATCTGGATGATGAAGCTCCCCGCTTCTCGGATGTTTCCATCTCGCAGAGTAAAGACGGTTATCTCTTTACCGTCAACGCCGCGGCAACTGATAATGTGACTGTTCCCGGAGAGTTGAAGTATCTTGTTCGTTTTGCCGGAGACGAAGAAGCTCTTGCACAAACTGAAATCATCAGCGGCAAATCTTTCACCCTCGATCCCGCTCAGGCCGGAGAGGAATTTTTCTGGCAGACTGCCGTTCAGGACGCCAGCGGTAATATTTCCTGGAGCGAGGTGCGTTCCTTTACTGTTGCCGATACAACGGGGCCCGAAATCAAAAACATTGCAATTTCTCTGCACTTCAACGAAAATATGGAGTTTGAGGAAGAGGGCAGCTTTGACAGAGAGGGGACTTTTACCCTTTCCTGGGAAAGTTCCGACAATGTCCAAATCAGTCACTTCAACGTGTATGTTGACGGCATTCTGCAGCAGACTGTTTCCGCATCTTACTTTGTTATGTCCGGGCTGAATGATGCAGAGCATACCTACCGGATCGAAGCCTTTGACATTAACGGCAATGTCTCTTCCACCCAGGATTTGCGTATGGAAGATGATGCCGCACCCGGGATCCGTTATATTTCCATCAAGCAGAACAAAGGTTATGTTTTCTCCCTTGATGTTGCCGCAGAAGATAATTTCACTCCGGCAGAAAAGATCGTTTATTATGTGAAATATGCCTTTGATCCGGAACAGCTGGCCGCCGGGACCCTTGTAAACGGTTTGGAAATCCAGCTCGCTGATGATGCTGCCGGAAAAACTCTTCATTATCAGGTCGGCGTTGCTGACGAAAACGGTAATACTTTCTGGAGTACCATCCGCTCTGTGGCGGTCAGCGATGTGACCGCTCCCGGAAAGGCCGCTGAATTGTACGCTGCTGTCAATGGCAGCCGGGTCACACTTTCCTGGGAGGCAATTGCCGACAATGTCGCTGTTGACAGCTGCAATATCCGTTATGGTCAGAGTGCTGACTTGAGCGGCAGCGGTATCCTGGTGAACGGAAATGGAGCGGCTCTCGAAAATCTTGCTCCCGGAGAATATTTCTGGCAGGTCAGAGCCATTGACAGTTCCGGTAATGCCGGAGAATGGTCGGATTGCAGTTCCTTTGTGGTATTTGCCGCTGATCCCTTTGAAAACAACGATGTCGCTTCAATGGCTGCAGACTTGGGTGTCATCGCCGGAACTTCTCTGGTGACAGGCGGAGTCATCTCTACTGCCACGGATGCAGATTGGTTCTCTTTCACCCTCGACAGTAAAGGCGTTTATGGAGATGCCATTTCCATTGACTTCAACCGCCTGTATGGTGAACTTGCACTTGCACTTTATTCTGCTGACGGAACCAAACTGCTTTTGAACAGTGAAAACGGCTCCCTTTCTCTCGAAGGCGTGGAAGTTGGAACCTATCTCTTTAAGGTGACAGGCCTCAACGGCACACAAAACAGTTATACTGTTACGACCCGGAAGCAGACAGATTATGCCGTCGATATCAATGACAGCAACGGCGGTAACGATTCAATGGCTGCTGCCACGATCATTGATATTGATCGTGTTCCCACAGGTTCTCTTGAGGGATTGAATCTTCACAGTAAGAACGATACTGATTTTTACAAATTTACCCTGACCGGGATCGGCGAAGCAAGTGAATCTGTCTCTATCTTCTTCAAACACAAACAGGGAGACCTTGATCTTTATCTGTGGAACAGTTCCGGGGAGATCATTGATCACTCCACCAAAACCGGCAACCACGAAAAGCTCTCTTTCAAAGGACTTGCCGCCGGAACTTATTATGTTCAGGTCGCAGCTCCCTACGGCGCTGTCAATGAGTATGATCTTGAATGGAAATTCTCTTCAAGAAAGGTTGCCGCTGATAACTGTGAAGGCAAAGAACCTGTTGCGATCAGTGCTTCCTGTTCCTTGACCGGTTTGACCATTTCTGAAAACGGAAAAGGCTCTACCCGGGAGGATCTCTTCCTTATCACTCTTGACAGAAAAGGCAACACCGGCAGCAAGATCCGTTTTGCCAACTGCCGCAGTGATTGGTCCGGAGTCAAATACATCCTGACTGACGGAAATGGAAATACCTTCCGGGCAGGAACCGGAATGGAAATTTCTCTCAACGGTCTGGCTCAGGGAACTTATACCCTGACAGTCGATACACCGGTGGATGGCAGCTACGGTCGATATGATATGAGTGTGAGTCTCCCTGAGACCAACAAAGATTCCTGGGCCGTCTTTGTCTATATGGCCGCGGATAACAATCTGGATCAATACGCTCTTGAAGCCCTCCTTGAGATGCAAAAAGCCAATCTGGATGCCGGAGTTGAAGTTTATGTGCTTTGGGACCGTGCATCCGGAGCCGGTTCCTGGAGCGATACCCGGGTCGGGAAATTGGTCCACTCTGCCAAAGACAGTGTCGACATCGTTTGGGAATCCTGGGGAGAACTGAATACCGGTTCTCCCGATACCCTGGCAAGATTTTTGGAATGGGGCGGCAATCAGGCTCCTGAATGCGAAAATTATTCTCTCGTTATGTGGAACCACGGCGGCGGTATCGCTCCCAGTATGAATGACGACAGCAGCAATTGCCGGGGAATGCTGCCCGGGGAAGTCGCTGAAGTCCTCAAAAACAGCTCCGTCGATATTTCTGTCATCGGTTTTGATGCCTGTCTTATGGGAATGGCTGAAATTATTTCCTGTTTCGACGGTATCACCGATTACTTTGTAGGCTCTGAGGTCCTTGAAGGCAATTCCGGTTGGGATTGGCAGAGTTTCCTTTCCGGTCTCAAGGGCAGTATGACTCCTGAGGAGTTTGCCGAAACCGCCGTTGAAAGTGCCGGTGAAACCACTTCTATCAGCCAGATGGCAGCCATAAAGACCGATGGAACCATTGCCGCGGCTCTCTGCCGTTTTGCAGAAAGTTCTGCCGCATTCAGTGAGGTTGAATGGCAGCTTGTCAGCAGAGCATTCATCGTCAGTGCTTTTGCCGGTGTCGCTGTGGATGAAAACAATGCTCTGATCTACAGTTATGCCGACCTGATCGGCGCTGCCGACTTTATGCTGAACAGCAGAGGAATATCTGAAGGTTTTGCCGCTGCTGTTTCCGAACTCAAAAACAGTGTGAAACAGGCTGTCATTGCCCAATGCGGCAACAGTGTTTCCGGCAATATGGGCGGCATTGCGATCTACACCGGTATCGATGTCAACGGCAAATATGAATTTTATCCGCAAATCCTGAAGCAGGAGTTTGAAGCAACTGTTCTCGGAAAAAATACTCTTTGGAACACCTTTATTGACAAGGTGACCGGAGAGGCGGAAAAGTATCTTGATTCCACCTTGATCGCTGAATCTTCAAAACTTCAGTCTAAAAATATCATTACCAACGAAGGCAGTTTCATTGTGACCGACCTGGGAGCTTTCTCAGGAGGCGGCTTCACCGTGACCGCAGACGATTATTTCTCTGCTGACAATACCAGATACTTTATGTTTGATCTCACTGGTAAAGGCCGCACAGGGGACGCCGTTGTCATCTCGTCACTGGCAGAAAATGGTTCTTTTACACTGACTTTGTACGACTCAGCCCTGCAGCAGGTGATCCGCACCGTCAGAAGTCAGAACGCCGTTGCAGAACTTGTTCTGGACGGACTTGAGAAATCTACTTACATTTTTACTGTAACAACAGATTCCTGGCACTCTTATGATATCGCCTTTGCCGGTTCCGAAGTGACCGGATGCGACTACTATGACTATATCACCACCGGAGTCAATGAAAAAAATACCAACGGCAATGGTTCTATCGACAAGGCAAGTTCAATGCACGAAGGGGCCTATTCCGGTCTTATGACCTACGCCGGCGATGCTGACTGGTTTACATTCGGCGGTAAGATGGATGAAGAAAAACTCATTACCGTCACCGGCAGCAATCTGACTGTGGCCGAATATGATGCCAATGGCAATCTGATCCAAACGGCCGATTACGAAAACGGCGTCTATACTCTGACGATGCAAGCGGCTAATTTCCTTTATATTGAAGGCGATTCCGATATTGAGGCCAATCAGGCCGATCCCTATCAGCTGAACGTCAAAAATGTCTACAACGCCATTGACCGTATACCTCCTCAGTTGACCGTGTCCGGAAACGCCGCCGAGTGGACACGCAGCAGTGTGACCCTTTGGGCTCAAGTTACCAATGCCGCCGACTGGATCGAGTACAGCTTTGACAATGTGACCTGGCAGCAGGGCAGCACCATTACGGTCGACCGCAATCAGCTTGTATATTTCCGTGCCTCAGACAATGCCGGTAATGTTTCAGAAGCTACTATTGATGTCAACCGGATCGACAACGAAGCTCCCGTCTTTGAAATAAAAGGCAATCCCGGTTGGACCAATGAAGATATCGTGCTGTTTGCTGATGCACGGGATGATATCAGCGGCGTGGCCGGAGTCGAATACAGCTTTGACAACATTACTTGGGTTTCCGGAAGCAAGGTGACTGTTAAAGAAAACGGAACCGTCTGGTTCAAAGTGACTGATAATGCCGGAAATGTCTCTTGCGACACCATAGAAATCACCGGAATCGACCGGATCGCTCCTGTAATTACTGTCAGCGGCAATGCCGTCGATTGGACTGTTGAAGATGTGGTCCTGATCGCTTCTGCCGATGAAGAGGCTGCTTGGGAATACAGCTTTGACAATATGACCTGGATCTCCGGAAGCAAAGTGACTGTCAAGGAAAACGGAACTGTCTGGTTCCGGGCCACTGATTTTGCCGGAAACAGTTCAACAGAACGTGTGGACGTCAACCTGATCGACAAAGATGCTCCTTTGCTCAATGTCAGAGGCAATGCCATTGAGTGGACCAATCAGGATGTGATCCTTGAGGCTTGGAGCAATGAACTTGAACCAGTCTATTACAGCTTTGACAATGAAAACTGGTTGGTTGGAGAGAGAGTCGTTGTTACAGAAAACTGTACCGTTTTCTTCAAGACCCGGGATGAAGCGGGCAATCTTGCAGAGACAAGTGTTGTGGTTGACAAAATCGACAAGAGTGTTCCCGTATTGAACATCAGTGGCAATGCCGTTGAGTGGACCGCTGGCGATGTGACTTTGACTGCTTCAGCCAATGAAGAAGTGACTGTTGAATACAGCTTCAATAATCTTGAGTGGTACAGCGGTTCTGAAGTTACGGTTTCAGAAAATATGACAGTTTACTTCAAAGCCACCGACCGTGCCGGAAATGTTGCAACTCAAACGATCGTTGTTGACAAGATCGACAAGGCAGCCCCTGTCTTGAATATCAGCGGCAATGCTGTTGAGTGGACCAATGAAGATGTGACCTTGAGTGCTTCAGCCAATGAGGGAGCAACTTTTGAATACAGCTTCAATAATCTTGAGTGGTACAGAGGTTCAGAAGTCACTGTTTCAGAGAATATGACAGTTTACTTCAAAGCCGTCGACCGTGCCGGAAATGTTGCAGCTCAAACGATCGTCGTTGACAAGATCGACAAGACAGCCCCTGTCTTGAACATCAGCGGCAATGCCGTTGAGTGGACCAATGAAGATGTGATCTTGAGTGCTTCAGCCAATGAAGGAGCAACTTTTGAATACAGCTTCAATACTCTTGAGTGGTACAGAGGTTCAGAGGTCACTGTTTCAGAGAATATGACAGTTTACTTCAAAGCCACCGACCTTGCCGGAAATGTTGCAACTCAAACGATCGTCGTTGACAAGATCAATAAAAACGCTCCCGATCTTAATGTCAGCGGCAATGCTGTTGAATGGACCAATCAGGATGTGATCCTGACTGCTGTAAGCAATGCGGATGCAATTGTTGAATACAGCTTTGACAATACAACGTGGTTTACCGGATGTGAAGTGATTGTTCAGGAAAACAAAACAGTTTATTTCAGAGCTGCCGACCTTGCCGGTAATGTTGTATCCCGGACGGTCGTTGTCAATAAGATCGACAGAGAAACTCCCGGATGTCCTGCCGACTGTACGGTCAGAATCGAAAATTGGAACGCTTTTGTTGACTGGAGCGATGTAGCTGATAACGGCCTTTCCGGAATCCGGTATTATGAGTTCCGTTACGGTCAAAGTGCAGATCTGTCAGAAAGTAGTGTCCGGTGTGATGCCAGCAGCATCCTGCTCAGTGATCTGGCTTCCGGAAAGTGGTATTATCAAATCAGAAGTATCGATAATGCCGGTAACTGTTCCGCCTGGACGGAGATCAGTCAGTTTGAAGTGGCTGACCGCATTCCCGTTGATCTTTCCGGCGATGCTTCCGGATTGAGCTGGAAGGAAGTTCCCGGTGCAACGGGGTACATCGTTGAATATTCAACAGATGATTTTGCCTCCTGTGTGTCCGTCAGAACCGCCACCAACGGTCTTGACTCCTTTGCACTGCCTTCCGGCAGCTTCAAATGGCGTGTCCGTACCGTCGAAAATGCTCAGTGGGTATACGGAAACGAAGTTTGCGGCACAAGCAGCAGTGAAGCTGAAAAAATCATTTCAGATGGTGACGGTGTGAAAGATCTCTTCTTCGGCGTGAACCACGGTATATGGGAAAAGGGCTTTGCGGCTCAGCACTTGGGAGATGCTTTCTGGGAGGGAACTGAGGAAGTTGCAGACCTTGAAGGGAAAAACAAGATTCTTGACCTCTTTGAAGGTTCTGCCGATGCCAATGTCCTTGTTCTGACCGATGATTCCAACGGTGATGTACTCTTTGTGGATGATATTTTTACCTCTTCCGTAAATCAGGCCCGTTTCGCCCGGATAGAAGAGATCCGTGCCGGGGCAGGGGACGATATCGTCGATATGACAAGTCAGCGTTATGCTTATGAGGGCAGCTCCATCCGCATTTACGGCGGAGACGGAAACGATACTCTCTGGGGCGGAGCTGGAGAAAATGCCCTTTTCGGCGATGGGGGAAATGACCGTTTGGTGGGAGCTTCAGGGGATGATATCCTCATTGGCGGCTCCGGGAACGACTCAATGCACGGCGGCGGCGGGGATGATATCTTCACCTTCGGCGGCAACTGGGGTAAAGACTCCGTTGAACAGCTTGACGGCGGTTCTGTGACCTTGTGGTTTGCAGAAGGTTCAGCAGATAACTGGAACGCAGATACCCTGACCTATACCGACGGCACAGACAGCGTTACCGTAAAAGGATGCACTGAAGTGACACTCCGCTTTGGCACAGAGGCCGACTTGCCCGCCGGAGCTTTTGACAGTGCCGCAAGCGAAAATATCTTTGAAAAGAAAGAAAATGGAGCATTGGCATAAAATTTCTGTCAAAAAGGTGCAAAAAAAGTTGCACTTTGCTTGCATATTGCACGTAAGTGTGGTATATTATGGAAATTACGATATGTATTGATGGGGCTTTTCTGCATTTATGGCTCAAATCCTCGGAGCCTAAGAATGAAAGAAAGTTCCGGTCGGTCAAGAGTTTGCGGTATAAAAACGTGGCTGTTCCGCATTATTTTTGAGTGACCCGGTCGTATATTGTAAAACAATATGGTGCGTGGAACTCTGTATGAACCGAAAAAGGTTCCGGCACCGGTGAAAAAACAAAATTCAAGAGGTAAAAATTTATGGTCAGAATCAGAATGAAGCGTACCGGTTCCCGTAATGCGGCCTGTTTCCGCGTTGTGGTGATGGATCAGCGTTCCAGCCGGGACGGTAAAGCAATTGAAGAACTCGGTTACTATGATCCCATCCGCAAGGAAGAAAAGATCAATCTGGCACGGGCTGAATACTGGGTCGGTGTCGGTGCTCAGGTTTCCGAAACTGTTGCTGATATTATTGACCGTGCCCGTACCGGCAAAGTTCTTGCTGAACGGGTCCGCAAACCTGCTATGTCCAAGAAAGCCAAGGCTAAAGCTGAGGCTGAAGCCAAGGCCAAAGCCGAAGCTGCTGCCGCTGCTGCCGCAGAAGCTGAAGCTCAGTCCGAAGAGGCTCAGGCCTAATTTAAGGTTTTTTGACTATGTTCAAGAAGTTGTTTGGATTCCTGCTCGGTGAAAACAAGGCAGCATCAGCCCCCCGGGCTGAGATCCCTGCCAATGTTGAAGCCGGTGATCTGCAGGGATTTGTCGAATTCGTTGTGAAATCGTTGGTGGATCATCCCGAAGAAATGGAAATTATCCCTGAGCAGGATGGAGATCATTGTGCTCTGCGGATCCGTTGTCACAAGGATGACCGGGGCAAGATCATCGGTAAACGCGGTAAGACCATTACGGCCATCCGTGCTCTGGTGAGCGGTGCTGCCGGACGCCAGCATAAGCGTGTTTCGGTCGACGTTCTCGACTGAAATGCAGCGTGAGAAGGATGCGGGAAAGTGAAAATTGATGTACTGACACTCTTTCCCGATGTCTTTCCCGGTCCGCTGGGAAGCAGCGTGGACGGGCGGGCATTGCGTTCAGGATTGGTGGAATTCAATGCGGTGAATATCCGCAGTTTTGCCAAAGATGAACGCGGAACCGTTGATGAGCGGCCTTACGGCGGCGGCCCCGGGATGCTTATGAATCCTGAGGTGCTGACCGAAGCTGTGGAGTCTGTCAGGACTCCCGGCGCTACGGTGGTTTTAACCAGCCCCCGCGGCGAGGTGCTCAGTCATACGCTGGCACAGGAATTGGCTCAGAGTGAGCACCTGGTCATTATAGCCGGTCATTATGAAGGCGTTGATGAACGGGCTATCGAAGAGGTGGTTGACAGAGAGATCTCCATCGGGGATTATGTTCTGTCAAACGGCAATTTGGCAGCTATGGTCATCGCTGATACAGTCATCAGGCTTCTGCCCGGGGCTCTCGGCGACGGTGAGTCTGCTGAGCAGGATTCTTTCGGTGACGGACTGCTTGAATTTCCGCAGTATACAAGGCCTCCGGTTTTTCGGGGGCGGGGAGTGCCAGAGGTGCTCATAAGCGGAGATCACGGCAGGATCGCCGAATTCAGACGGCGTATGAGCGAGCGTCTGACCAGAGAACGGCGACCGGATTTATGGGAAAATTTTTTAATCAATGAGGGTTTGAAATGAATGTTCTGGACAAAATTCGCAAGGAACAGGTGAGAGCTGAACAGTTTGAGTTCAGCGTCGGCGACACCATTCGGATTCACGTTAAGATCGTTGAAGGAACAACTGAGCGTATTCAGCAGTTCCAGGGTACTGTGATCGCCCGCCGCGGTTCCGGTATCGAGGAAACTTTCACTGTCCGCCGGGTTCAGGCCGGTCAGGGCGTGGAGCGTGTGTTCCCCATTAACTCCCCCCGTATCGACAAGATCGAGGTTATCCGCCGTGGTCTCGTCCGTCGGGCTAAACTGTACTACCTCCGCGACAAAGTGGGTAAAGCTGCCCGCGTCAAGGAGCTCCGTACCCGCTAAGTCAAGGGTATATGCCAAGTGGCAAAAGTCAAGTCTGTATTGACTTATGACGATGAACTCCTCCTCAGGGAACGAAAGCTCCTTCAGGAGGGGTTTGCTTTTATCGCCGGGGTCGATGAGGCGGGCCGGGGACCTTTGGCCGGTCCTGTGGTCGCTGCTGCAGTTGTGCTGCCCCGGGAAGGGGAGCTGCCCGGAGTTTTTGACTCCAAGCAGCTTTCTGATGCCCGCCGGCGGGTCTTGCGTGATGAAATTATGCAGATCGCCGAGGTGGGGATCGGAGTTGCGGATGTTCAGGAAATCGATTCTCTGAATATCCTTAAAGCAACTCATCTGGCTATGCATCGTGCGGTTGCAAAGTTGGAAAAAGTTGAATTTGTACTGGTGGACGGTCTGCCGGTGGCAGGTTTTCCCTGTCCGGCGGAAAATGTGATAAAGGGGGATGCGAAAAGTGCCTCTATCGCAGCTGCCAGTATTGTGGCCAAGGTTTACCGGGATGAAGTGATGGAAGAACTTGATGAGATTTATCCCGGTTACGGTTTCGCCTCCCATAAGGGGTATGGAACTGCTGTTCATTTGGAGTCGTTGCGGCGATTGGGAGTGACTCCCGTTCACCGCAGGTCATTCGGCCCGGTGCGTGATTTGATAGATCCGCCGCCGGAACAATTGGAGTTGTTTCAATGAATCGTAATGATTTTCTGAGAGGAGCTGCCCGCGTTTTCACCGACGCGGGTGGTACTGTGTGCTGAGAGAAATATTCTTTTGTGCTGTTTTGCAAAAAAAGAATTGGAATTGTGGAATTTTCTGCTGTTTGCAGTTTTGATTTTAGAGTATAATTTTTTCTGAAAGACGTTATTGATTATGGAACTTGAAACGATCCGTCACAGTGCGGCACACCTGATGGCTGCCGCTGTTAAAAAACTTTATCCTGAAACCAAGTTTGATATCGGACCTGCTACCGAAAACGGTTTCTACTATGACTTCGATATGGAGCACCGTCTCACTGTCGAAGATCTTGCCCAGATCGAAAAAGCAATGAAAAAGATGCTGGGGGGCAAGGTTAAATTTGAACGCTTTGAAACCACCCGCGAAGAGGCTCAGAAACTTTTGGCTGATCAGCCTTTTAAATTGGAACGTCTGGCCGATATCCCTGAAGGCGAACCTATCAGTTTTTACCGCAGCGGCGATTTTATTGATCTCTGCCGTGGTCCTCACGTTGAAAGTTCTGCTGAAATCGGTGCTGTCAAGCTGCTTTCTGTTGCCGGAAGTTATTTCAGAGGTGATGAAAGCAACAAGATGCTTCAGCGTATTTACGGTACGGCTTTTGCCACTGCCGAAGAGCTTAAAGAGTATCTGACCCGTATCGAAGAAGCTGCCAAGCGTGACCATCGTAAACTGGGAACTGAACTTGAACTTTTTGGATTCTCAGAACAGATCGGTCCCGGTCTTGTGCTTTGGCATCCTAAAGGTGCTCTTATCCGGCATCTGGTCGAAACTGCCTGGAAAGAAGAACACTATAAGAACGGTTATCAGCTTCTTTATACACCTCATATCGGACAGAGTATTCTCTGGGAGACCAGCGGACATCTCGATTTTTATCACGATGGTATGTATTCCCCGATGCAGATCGACGAAAAGGATTATTATGCCAAGCCGATGAACTGTCCTTTCCATATCGAAGTGTATCGTTCCAGACTGCGTTCCTATCGTGAACTTCCTCTGCGCTGGGCTGAATTGGGTACTGTGTACCGTTATGAAAAATCCGGTTCACTTCACGGTTTGATGCGTGTTCGCGGGTTTACTCAGGATGATGCTCATATCATCTGTACTCCTGAAACTATCGAAGAGGAAATCGCCGAAGTGCTCCGTTTCAGTCTTTACATCAATCGTATGTTCGGCTTTACGGATATTAAGCCCTATCTGGCGACCCGCCCTGCCAAGGCTGTGGGCGAACCTGAACGCTGGGCCAAGGCGATCGATTCTCTTGAAAAAGCCGTTGCCAAGGCCGGACTTGAATGTGAAGTGGACGAAGGAGGCGGTGCCTTCTACGGTCCCAAGATCGACCTCAAGATCAAGGATGCTATCGGTCGTGAATGGCAGACCACGACGATCCAGTTTGACTTCAATCTGCCCGAGCGGTTTGATATGACCTATATCGGAGCTGATGGTCAGAAACATCGTCCGTATATGGTCCACCGTGCTCTGCTGGGTTCCCTGGAACGCTTCTTTGGTATTCTGGTTGAGCACTATGCCGGTGCATTCCCCTTGTGGCTGGCTCCTGAACAGGCCCGTATTCTGCCTGTTTCCGATAAGTTGGCTGATCAGGCTCTGGCGATCCGTGATGAGATGCGTAAGGCCGGATTCCGGGTCGAGGTCGATTTGCAGGCCGCCGGTCTGGGGGCTAAGATCCGTGAAGCCCGTTCTGCCCGTCTGCCCTACATCTTTGTGCTGGGGGACAAAGAGGCCGGAGAAGGGACTTTGGCTGTCCGTTCACGGCGTGAAGGCGAGCTCGGTGCAATGAAAATTGCAGAAATTATCGAAAAGATGAAATTTGAGCTTGAAAATAAAGTTAATTAATGCTATATTAAGTAAATTAAATTTGCTTTCTGCTTCGCTCCCGGCGGTCGGGGGCGAAAGAAATTATCCCTGAAAGGAGGGTGTTGCTATAGCTAAGTTGTTGAAAGGTAATGATCGGACTGTTCAGCTTACCAATGTGCTTTTGATCGGGCTTGATGGTGAG
>JAZUPO010000215.1:0-4582 GCA_045605205.1 Victivallaceae bacterium | reverse complement strand
TTTTTCAGTTCGGCACGGAGTGCATCGGGGGAAAGTTTGGGCCGTTTGGCAACAGTTTCAAGAGTCCGATTGCCGATATAGTCATTAACGGTGAGTGAACCGGGGACATTGACAGAAAATCCGCCGGGGGCACAGGTCAGTTCTTCGACAGAGAAATACTGATTTTCGGGTTCTTTGTCATCAGCATCAAGTTTGAAGTTTTTACCGAAGAATCCGTAAGCGGCTTCACGGTTGTGAATGGAATAACCGTGATTTGTGGGGCCGACAAAGATATCAACATTTTCTTCTTTGCCGAGCAGAGCATAGATTTGTTTGACCTCTTCATAAACTTCCCGGGTCCCCCGGATATCAAAGAAGTCATTTTTCTGACCGAGGATCAGCAGCGGACGGGGGGCCTGAGCGATGAGGAAGTCGGCCATTTCACCGCCGTCGGCAGCGACGCCGGGGGGGATCTGTTCAGCATCGACGGGCAGTTCATTCTCGACATTACGCACCCAGCGGGTGATGTAGCAGCTGGGTGCAGCTGCCGTAAAACGGTCATCCACACCTGCCACCAGAGTGGTCAGAGTACCGCCGCCGGAGTTTCCGGTGACACCGACTCTTTCGGGGTCGACCTCTTCACGGCTCAACAGGTAATCAAGTCCGCGGACAGCATCATAAACACGCCAGGTACCGATATTGTCGCCTGAAAGCAGCATACGGCGGCTCAACAGATTGTGTTCAGTCACAGTTTGCAGAGTTTCCTCATAAGGATACTGCGTTCTTTCCCCCTGACCGATAGGATCGATACCGAGGACGACACAGCCTTTGCGGCAGAGAGAGATCATAACAGCCTGATAGGTATCACAGAACTTGCCGTCACCGGAGTGGCCGCAAAGGAAAATCACACCGGGAACTTTACCGGTACGTTTTTTAGGGATATAAAGATTGGCCGTGACAGGAAAGTTGGGACGGCTGTCATAAATCACGTTCTGGACGATCAGATCTTCCCGTTCGACGCTTCCGGTGATCCGGACATTGAGATCACATTTTTCAGCGGGAAAATCATAAGCACCGGCAATACGGGCACGGACTTTTGCAATGAATTTCTTTGCATCTTCAGGAGTTTTGAGGGCATCGATTTCAGCCTTGCGTTGAGCCGCATTGGCCCGAAACTTCTTAACATAGTATTCCTGGATCAGATCACCGTAATTAGACATTTTCAATTTCCTTTATCTTATTGTCCATAAAAAACGATTTACATACCTTAAATATAACCTCTCAACCGTAATTATGCAAGCCCATAACGAAGCACTCTTTCACTAAAAATAAAAGAAAAACACTTCCTTTATCAGAGCCTTTGCTTCAGCAGCAGAAACTTTCCCCGAGTTCAGGGGTATGGATCCGGCATTGGGGCAGCTTTTCCTGCAAATATTGAATGGCTCTTTCGCCGGTGCAGTGCATAAGGTAAAGTTCTTTCACCTTGAATTGTTTGATAATATTGGCAGTTTGATCAAGCCGTGCCTCATCCGCATTTTTCAAATGGAGCCCGCCGACAATGGTTCTGATCGGAAGCTCAGGCAGGATCTTATGGCAGAAAAGCAGTGTATTGATGATTCCTGCGTGGCAGCAGCCTGTAACAAGGACACCGTCAGTGGTCAGCAAAGATTGTTCTTCCGGAACGATATCTTTTTCGGTACATTCTGCATTGTGGTAAAAATCGCCGCCGCAATTTTCCGGTGAAACTCTGGGGATGGGGCCGGTGAGAAAAAGCCCGTATCCGATGTAATCAAAGAGATTAACGGGAGTAACCTTGGATCTTTTTGCCGCCTGAAAAGCCTTCTGAGGCATTCCGATCTCGTGCACTGTGCCATCTGAATGACAACTGAAATGGGGATCTTCCACCCCGGGGCAGCACCAGATCTCCCGGGGAGTTAAGCAAGCCAGACCGCCGGAATGGTCGTAATGCCCGTGTGACAGAATAACTTTTTCATATTTTTCAGGGGCGATCCCCAGAGTTTTCAAATTGGGCAGCAGAGCTTCTCCTGCACCGGTATCAAAAAGGAAACTCCGGCCTTCATTTTCAAGCAGCAGGGAAAGTCCGAATTCAGAGACGAGAGAACCTGACTGCCCCTCTCCGGTAACGACTGTGATTTTCATAAAATAAAAAGTTCTTTCTTTGTTCCGGGATTTATACATCCAATCCGGGATCTGCCGGCAGATCCGGAGCTGCGGCGGCATTTCGTGCCAATTCATCGCAGCGGTTGTTCATTTCATTTTCAGCGTGGCCTTTGACCCAAACCATCGTGATCCGGTGTTTTGCCTGAATAGCGAGGTAACGTTCCCACAAATCCACATTTTTGACCGGCGTTTTATCAGCTTTGATCCAGTTACGCTGCCTCCAGCTCCACAGCCAGTTTTTTGTCACTGCATCAACAAGATAGCGAGAATCACTGTACAAGGTCACATTGCAGGGTTCCGTCAGAGTTTCCAGAGCAACGATGGCCCCCAGAAGTTCCATACGGTTGTTCGTCGTCCGGGAATAGCCGCCTGACAGTTCCTTTTTGTGGCGTTTATAGGTCAGAATGACACCATAACCGCCGGGTCCCGGATTTCCGGAACAGGCACCGTCGGTGTAGATTTCCACCTGTTTCATCATTTTTTACGGGGTTCCTTTCAAAAATTCTTTAAAATATACCACCAATTTTGAAAAAAATCTATCGTTGCTTTTGGAAAAATGAAAAATATGGTGTATATTATAGGAAAGAATAGTGACGGTATGACCGGATTTTTTCCGGTTGTGCGGTTATGGATATTTCCCCAAAACGAGAAACAACATCCAAAGCAAAGGAGAAAACTCGATGAATCTGAGTCACGAAGTCGAGCAGATGGTCTGCGTGGCCAAGGGTCCGAAACACGGTCCCGCCCCGATCCCGCAGGAAGGACAGTGGACTAAAGCCAAGGAAATCACCGACATTTCCGGTCTGACCCACGGTGTGGGCTGGTGTGCCCCCCAGCAGGGTGCCTGCAAACTGACCCTCAACGTCAAAGAAGGCATCATCCAGGAAGCTCTGGTGGAAACCATCGGTTGTTCCGGTATGACCCACTCTGCCGCTATGGCTGCCGAAATCCTCCCCGGCAAGACCCTGCTTGAAGCTCTCAACACCGACCTGGTCTGCGATGCTATCAACACTGCTATGCGTGAACTTTTCCTCCAGATCGTTTACGGCCGCACCCAGACTGCTTTCAGCGAAGGCGGTCTCCCCATCGGTGCCGGACTGGAAGACCTGGGCAAAGGTCTGCGCAGCATCACCGGTACAATGTACGGAACTTCCGCCAAGGGCGTCCGTTATCTGGAAATGGCCGAAGGTTATGTCACCGGCCTTGCTCTTGACGAAGAAGATCACGTCATCGGTTACCAGTTCATCAAGATGGGTCAGATGCTTGACGCCATCAAGGGCGGTATGGATGCCAACGAAGCTCTCAAGAAGTTCACTGGCACCTACGGCCGTTTCGCCGATGCGGTCAAGGTCATCGACCCCCGCAAGCAGTAATTGATATTTTAAGGAGTAATAATCATGGCTCTTTTTGAAAGTTATGAACGCCGGATCGCCCAGATCGAAGCCTTCCTGAAAGCCAACGGCATCGCTTCTCTGGACGAAGCCAAGCAGATCACTGAATCCAAAGGTTTGGACATCATCAAACGTGTCCGCGACATCCAGCCCATCTGCTTTGAAAATGCCTGCTGGGCCTACCTTGTGGGTGCCGCTGTCGCTATCAAGCGCGGTCAGACCGTCGCTTCTGAAATCGCCAAAACTCTGGGCGAAGGACTCCAGTCCTTCTGCATCCCCGGTTCTGTTGCCGATGACCGTAAAGTCGGTATCGGACACGGTAATCTGGCTTCTATGCTGCTCCGCGACGAGACCAAATGCTTTGCTTTCTGCGCCGGTCACGAATCTTTCGCCGCCGCTGAAGGTGCTATCGGTTTGGCCCGCAGTGCCAACAAAGCCCGTAAAGAACCCCTGCGCGTCATCCTCAACGGTCTCGGCAAGGATGCCGCTCAGATCATTTCCCGCATCAACGGTTTCACCGGCGTGGAAACTGAATTTGACTATGCCACCGGCAAAGTGAAAGTTGTTTCCGAACGTGCCTATTCCAAGGGCGAACGTGCCGCTGTCCGCTGCTACGGTGCTGACGACGTCCGTGAAGGCGTTGCCATTATGTGGCTGGAAGGTGTTGACATTGCCATCACCGGTAACTCCACCAACCCCACCCGCTTCCAGCATCCCGTTATGGCCACCTACAAGAAAGAGCGTATCGAAAAGGGTATGCCCTTCTTCTCAGTGGCTTCCGGCGGCGGTACCGGACGTACTCTGCATCCCGACAATATGGCTGCCGGTCCTGCTTCCTACGGTATGACCGACACGATGGGCCGTATGCACTCTGACGCACAGTTCGCAGGTTCTTCATCCGTTCCTGCTCACGTTGAAATGATGGGTCTCATCGGTATGGGTAACAACCCTATGGTCGGTGCTTCCGTCGACGTGGCTGTGGCTGTGGCTCAGGCTATGGCATAATATTTGCAATTTCTGCAAACAAAAAC
>JAZUPO010000214.1:0-6374 GCA_045605205.1 Victivallaceae bacterium | reverse complement strand
TTTATGAATATTTACATTGACATAAGTTTTGGCGGCGACATCGAGGGAGTCAGCCATTTCAAAACCGTAACGTGCGGCAACTGCAAGACCTGCGATGAGGAGGTAAACGTTAGCAGAACCGTCGGGTGAACGCATTTCGACAGTCTGTTTCTGGGTGGTATCATAAGCGGCGGAAGGTTCACCAGGGTTAGCCTGTGAGCAGAGATCTTTTTTGCTGGTCCAGCCGAGGGGCACACGGACGAGTACGGAGCGGTTGCGATCACCCCAGCAGACGTTGGTGGGAGCTTCCTGATGAGGAACCAGACGGAAATAGCTGGTGGGGTTGGTGTTGCCGAAAGCGGTAAGAGAGGGAGCAAGCTTCATCAAACCGGAAATGGCACGTTTGGCATCGTCAGAAAGAGCACCGTCCTGAAGCATACGGTTGAGATTGTCCTTCATCACGCGGAAGTGGACGTGGAGACCGGAACCGGCCTTGCCAACAGTGATCTTGGGAGCAAAGGTAACATCCAGACCTTCCTGATAGGCCAGATTGCGGATGATCCACTTGGCGATTGTCAGCTGTTCAGCGGCTTCTTCAGCGTTGACGGGGAGGAATTCGATTTCGTTCTGCTCGTAAACTTTGCCGTCGAGGGTGAAGTTGCCCACTTCGGAGTGGCCGTATTTGATGAGACCGCCGGCTTTGGCGATGTAGTTCATACAGAGCTGACGGAATTCACCGAATTTGGCATAGGGGGCGGATTCGTGATAACCTTTCTGGTCGACAGCCTGATAGACAGCTTCATCAGGAGCGATCACATAGTATTCCAATTCGCCCATAGCCTGAAATTCCATACCGGTGGATTTGCGGAAGGCTTCGCAGGCTTTGTGCAAAGTGTACTCAGGGGAGCTTGCCAGAGGTTCGCCGTCTTTGTTAAAGAAAGCACAAAGGAAGTTGATAGTGGGAAGCTCGCAGAAAGGATCCATATAAGCGGTGCGGAACTTGGGCACAACATAAAGGTCGCTGTTGTTGGCTTCGATAAATTTGAACAAACTTGAACCGTCAACACGTTCACCGCAGGAAAGGATCTCTTCCAGATAATCCAGATCGTTGATGACAAAGTTCAAAGTTTTCAGACGGCCGTCACCTGCGGGATATTGGAAGTTGACGTGACGGATCTCATTTTCAACGATAAAGTCAATGATATCGCGTTTGGTAAAGTTCTTGGGATCTTTGCCGATTTCGGCAGCAAGACTGCGGATGCTGTAATTTTCCATAGTTCCTGACTCACTTTCGATTATTGAATTGGACACGTTGCACTATAATAATTTACCACCGGAATACATCTTTTTCAAGAGGCAGTCCCTTTTTTGAGTGCAATTTTTATTTGAACAGAGTAAAAGTGCTGCCGGAAATCAGATTCCTGCTTGCCGGCGGGCTGCTGCAAGATCACTGAAAAAGCGGCCTTCTCCCGGCTGTTGGAACGATGCGTAACATTCAGCAAAAGGAGTCAGACAGCGGAAACCGTTGTAGGTGTCCTCACATCTTTCCCTTGAGGCGATCTCTGCACCGTTCTGGCACTCATAAAATTTGAGGATCTCGCACTTTTGAGACATTATTTTTTCATCAAAAGAGACATAGAAATCTTCAGGAAAATTGCGGCACTGTTTGTTCTGGCGGTAGAAATAAATTTCAGTACTGATCTCTGCCAGCCGGACGGCTTTTAATACTGCGGCACCGCACATAACGTGGTCACAGTGGATATCCACCGGCCAGTGGGTGATAATGGCAGCGGGGGGAGCTTTGCGGAGCAAATCAGCAATAAAATGGCAGACCTCGATGCCTGCGGCACAGGTGCCGTCATTTTTTTCAGGCGTAAAAATGGGCGTGACACCGAGAGCGGCACAAACTTTTTCTTCTTCAAGAGTCCTGATCGCAGCACACTCATCAAAGGGAACACCTGCTTCTCTGAGGCCGCCTTCGCCCCGGGTGTAGGTGCAGATGTGGATTTGGTATTCTGGAAGTTCCTTCAGGATCAGAGCCAGTCCCAAACCGGCGTTGATGTCATCGGGATGTGCGTTAAAGAACCATACGTTTTTTTTCATAATCTTATCTTTCTTTGAGGCGGCGGTTCAACTTTTGCTGAGCCTCCTTATAGCCGCCCAGATTGGAAACATTGGTATAACCCTTTTGACGCATTTTTTCCATAGCCATACCGGAACGTCTGCCGCTGCGGCAGTAAAGTTGAACGGGGGTATTTTTGTCAGGAACAACTTTTGAAATTTCGGAGTCAATGACATCGAGAGGGATATTGACAGCTCCTTCAACATAGCCTGCGTTGAATTCTTCAGCACTTCTTACGTCAATAAGAATCGCATCCGAAGCGGGGGCAGGGGAGGGGGATTTTTCAGCTGCTCCGCATCCGAAAAAAGAAAGAAGCAGAGGAAGCCCCAAAAGAACAGACAACTTTTTCACAGAAAATTTCCTTTATCTTTTATTTATGCACACAGAAAAGAATTGCTCCCGAATGGGGTAAAAGTTCCAATGTGCCGCATTTGTATGTACCGTTGACACAGGACACAACCGGATTCCCTTACTTCAGATTGAACTTCATTGTCTGGGAGAAGCTCTTTGCAGCTCCGGGGGCGAGGATGAAGTTTTCATAAAGAGGCTCAGCAGTCACAAGTTTGCCGTTGCTCCAGGAGTAGAAGGCAGCACTGCCGGGGAAGTTGAAAGTATATTTGTACCAGGTGGCTGCAACATTGGCGGTCATAGGTCCTGTATGGGGAACGCATTTGTTGACTGCGTGCCACTTGATCTTTGCATTGGCTTTGCCGCGGATGATGCCATCATTAACAGCCAGACCGTCCAGTGTGACAGTGTAGGCTTTCTTGGGCACAGACCAGCCGCCGATGGGAATGTTTTTGACCCGGAATCCGATATCTTTAGCCCCTTTGCAGGGATTGCGGAACGTGACGGTCATTTCCAGAGTGCCCTGAGTTTCAGTACCTCTCTTGAGAGTGAATTCCTTTTCAACGATCAGATCGGCAAGGGGATTTTCATCACCGAAACCGGCATCTTTTGCAACAGAAGAAGCAAATTTGATCCGGGCGGAATCTTTTTCAAGTTTGTGGGAAACAAGCTGGTATTCCAGGGGCTTCTGATTGGCAACATCATAGAAGCAGACTTCTCCGATGGCTGTGGTGGGGCCGCCCAGAGGCGTCTTTTTGCCGTTGCGCCAGGTAAGGACAGTTGCGGCAGAGGGGTTGATGATCGCCTGCTGCTGACCGACACTGATGGTGACGGCAGGGGATTTTTTGTGGATCATCCAGTTGATCGAAACATCGCCTGACTTTACGCCTTTGAAAGAATCTCCGCCCGCAGAGATCTTGGCAAGGATCTTGTTGAGTTCAGAAGCAATGGTGCTCTGGGCAATTGTTTTTCCGGCAGCTTTTTTACCGTTGATTCGCAGCACGACGCTGCCGTCCACAGGAAGTTTCACAAGGAAGCCTTTGCGGACTTTGTCAGCAGTGACTCCGGAAAGATTCACTTCACCAAGAATGTCGGCAACACAGATATTGCCCTTGCCCTTGAAAGAGGGAATGGCAGCTTGCAGGTAAACTTCACGGTTTGAGTAATTGAGCAGAGAGAGGAGGTAAACCCCGTTATGTTCTTTCATCACCATACGGAGATCTTTTTTGAAATCGGGCAACGTGACAGTAGAGACCTTACCTTTTTCATCAGCCAGTTTGGCAGAAAAGACATTTTTGGGGGTGATGACAGCTTTGGATGTGACATCTTTGCCTTTAGCGAAAATCTCTTCCGCATCTTTAACTGCACGCAGACCGTTGGTGATGCAAGTGAGCATCTTTCCGTCGAGGATGTCGCTGGGATAGAAGGTGATACCGTCTGCACCCAGTGCCGCAGTTGCGATCACGTTCTGAAGGACTTTTTCTGGAGTATAACGTCTGAAGAAACGTTCAGATTCTTCGGCCGGGTCCACCCAGCTGAAGTTTTTGGTTTTGCCGAGGCGTTTTTCCTGGGTCGCAACATTGTCAAAGTAGCCGGGACCCACGGAGTAGTTCATCGGATTGAAGGCAAAGACTTTGTTGACCACGGTCGATGAGTCAACAACATCCCAGGTGTCCAGATAATTGGGGTGGGGAGTTGCTGTGCACAAATGGATGCGGATATGGGGAAAATGTTTTTTGACAGAGGAAACAAATTTTTCAAGAATGGTTCTGTGCTGGATCGCCTTGTACTGCCGCCATTTGCGGTTCAGAGGGGCACCGTTGCGGATCTCTGTACGCTTGGGAACGGTTTTGAGCTTTGCAAATTTGGCAAAATCTTTGAGACAGTTGTCGCAGGTTCCTTCTGTCACAAAGGGTTCAAAGTCAAACCAGACATCTTTGCAGTTGGGGAAATGTTTGAACTTGCTGTTGAAGCCCCGTTTCATATAGTCTCCCCAGAAAAGTCCTTCGGGGTCAGAGATAAGATAGAGGGGGCAGATAGAACCTTTGACAACCTTGCCGTTGGCATCAACAAAGGGGGGAACTCCCGGACGGGTGACGGCTCCATTGACCATAAAGCCCAGATCTTTGAAGTTGGTTCCGGGGAATTTCATCGTGCTGTTGCGGCAGGCGAAGGTTCCGGCGTAGACGGTGAAGTTTTGGTCAATGAAAGTGTTGCGTGCTGCGGGGAATGAGAAGTTTTCCCAGCTGGCCCCGAAAAAGGGCTTTTTGTCGAACTTCTGCCAGAATGAAGTTGCCATACGGACAGGCAGGGAATCAGGCAGATTTTTTGAACTGATATTGGTGATACCGATTGCAAAGTATTTCAAAGGAGCACTGGGGAATTTAGGAGCGGGGAGCAAAGAACCGATATAGTTCTGTTCAAAGGTCTTTTTGCCTTTTTCAAGGAAATAGAATTTGAAGTCAGCTTTTTTTCCGGCAAAGCCCTTTTCTGGAATGATGATGCAGTTGAAGCCGGGCCGCCAGTTGAAAGTTTCAGGATTCATTCTGCGGACAAAACGGGCAGGAAAAGTGATCTTGTAACGGGTCATCTTGCGGCCCTTGTCGGTGAAACTTTCCTTTTTGAAAGGAATGGTCTCTGCCCAGTTTGTACGGGTTGAAACGGTACGCAGTTTCAGAAATTCCGGCAGCTCCAGAACGGCAGTGGGGGGATTTTTTGCCAGCAATTTGCCGTCACCGCGGAACTGCAGTACCAGAGTTGAAGGATAGCCCTCAAGGAAGTTCCACTGTTTGCCCAGCCATTCAGCAGGGAAGAACTGAGAGAATGTGACATTTGCACTCAGCATAAAGGCAGTGCAAAGCGTCAGAAGTGAAAAGAGATGTTTCATACGTTTTGTGTCCTTAAAGTTTATCTGTATGATTTTTTAATTCATTGCACACCATTCACCGCCGCCCCAAGTGACGGTGGTGTAAAGTTTCGATTTCCCAACGTGACCGTCAACAAAACCGAAATTGGCATAGCCGCCTGTAAGAGAGTCGTCACGTTCGGAACGTTTGCCGCTGGTGCCGTGACGGGCTTCGATACAAGGATTGAAGTTAGCACGCATAATCATCGGTTCTGCTCCGGTGATCTTGAATCTTACGAAAGAGTTGGTTATGGTCTGCTTGATATAACCGTCGAAAGAGACCAGATTGGACTGGGCATAGCCGCCTACACGAACCCATCTTGAGTAGGCGTCAGCCACGATTCCGGCGGCGGCGGGGCGAAGCATTGAACCGGTTTTGATGGGGGCTTTGCCATCTTCCCATTTCCAGTCTGTCTGATGTCCCAGCACCCGGGCCCAGGTGTAATTGGTCTTCCATATTCTGTTGCCAGAGCCTGAAACAACTTCAGGTTCGCTGGGGCAGACCAGGACACCGGCTTTGCCGGCGGCTGAATTGGTGCTGTCATATCCTGTGGAACCGAACCATTTGCCGGAGGCGACAGTTTCAGACCAGAAACGGTTGACTGCATCGATCCCCTGAAATTGAACGTTGGAGGGAATCAGAAAGCCATTGTTGACGTCAGAGTAAAAGGCGTTGGCAGTGCAAATCTGCTTCAGATTGTTGACGCAGGTACTGGTACGGGCCCGTTCCCGGGCTTGCTGCAAAGCCGGCAGAAGCATTGCTGCCAATATGGCAATAATAGCAATAACAACAAGCAGTTCGATCAGAGTGAAATGTCTTTTCATCTTAAAAATATCTCCTTTATTTACTTGAAGCGTTGAAATAATAACCATCTGAAATATGCATAATACCGTTTGTTTTGACAAGTTCTTTTTGCAGAGAAGCAACTGAAAGTTCTGCCGGGTCGATCTGCTGTTCAGAAGCCATCGCTGCGGCGACACCGGCGGCTTCACCCGTCATCGCAGCGGCGGGGATCACTC
>JAZUPO010000213.1:0-4968 GCA_045605205.1 Victivallaceae bacterium | reverse complement strand
GGCTTCAAGCACACCGCCGGTAACACCGAAAATATCGGCGGCACCGCTGGATTCACCGAGCGGGCTGTCAAATTCTTCATCATCGAGGTTGGCGAGGTTGACACCGGCTTCGCGGAACATTTTGCACAGTTCGCGGGTGGTGACAACGTAGTCCACGTCGCGGACACCGTCTTTGCTGAATTCGGGACGGGCAGCTTCGTATTTCTTGGCCTGGCAGGGCATAATGGAAACGACCACCAGGTCAGCGGGCTTCACGCCGATCTTTTCGGCATAGTAGCTCTTGGCGATGGCACCGAACATCTGCTGAGGTGATTTGCAGCTGGAAGGAATATGCAGCAAATCAGGATAGTTGTGTTCGATGAAGTTGATCCAGCCGGGGCAGCAGCTGGTGAGAATGGGCAGATTCTTGCCGCTCTTGACGCGTTCGACGATCTCGGTACCTTCTTCCATAATGGTCAGGTCAGCGGAGAAGTTGGTGTCGAAAACTTTGTCAAAACCCAGAGCACGGAGACCGGCAACCATCTTGCCGGTGACAGGAGTACCGGGTTCAAATCCGAATTCCTGGCCCACAGCCACGCGGACGGCGGGAGCGGTCTGGACGATGACAGTCTTGGTGGGATCGTTGATAGCGGCCCAGACTTTTTTCACATAGCTGATACCGGTGATAGCACCCACGGGGCAGACGTTGACGCACTGTCCGCAGAAGGTACAGTTGGTATCGGCCAGAGGAATCATACTGGCGGTGCCGACCTTGGCGGAAAATCCGCGGCCGTTACCGGTCAGGGCACTGACAGTCTGAACTTTGTTACAGACAGTTTCGCAGCGGCGGCACATAACGCACTTGGAAAGATCACGCATAATGGCTTCGCTGGAGTCATCCACTTCAAAACGGTTCTTTGCACCGGAGAAAGCAACTTCCTGGATACCGAACTCAGCAGCGAGCATACGCAGTTCGCAATCCTGGTTCTTGGCACAGGTCAGACACTTCTGGGGGTGGTCGCTGAGCATCAGCTCAAGGACGGTACGGCGGGCGTTGAGAGCACGCTGGCTGTTGGTGTGGACCACCATACCCTCCATAACAGGAGTGGCACAGGCGGGAGCCAGATTGCGGCGGCGTTCAACTTCGACCACGCAGATACGGCAGCTGGCGGGCTGGTTGGAAATGCCGCAGCCGAGTTTGTCCCAATAGCAGAGGGTCGGGATCTTGATATTGAGCTGACGGGCGGCTTCCAGAATAGTGGAACCGGCAGGAACAGTGACCTGCTTCCCATTGATGGTAAGATTGACAGTATTCATTGTTGCACTCACTTTTTGACAATTGCTTTCTTGGGACATCCGCCAATACAGGCACCGCACTTGATACACTTGGCAGTGTCAATGACGTGAAGCTGTTTGATTTCACCCTTGATGGCGTCCACGGGGCAGTTGCGTTTGCACTTGGTACATCCGATACAATCTTCGGTAATGGTAAGGGTGTAAAGTTTGGGACAGGTGCCGGCGGGGCATTTCTTATCAACCACGTGAGCCACATATTCGTCACGGAAGTAACGCAGGGTGCTCAGGATGGGGTTGGGAGCAGTCTGGCCCAGACCGCAGAGAGCGGTGTCGCAGATGGTTTTGGCGAGGGCTTCCAGTTCGTCGAGCATCTCAAGAGTACCGTTGCCGTCGCAGATTTTTTCGAGCATTTCCAGCATACGGCGGGTACCGATACGGCAGGGGGTGCACTTACCGCAGGATTCATCTTTGGTGAAGTCCAGATAGAACTTGGCCATAGCGGGCATACAGTCTTTGTCGGACAGCACGATCATACCGCCGGAACCCATCATTGAACCGATCTTGGACAGATTGCCGTAGTCGATGGGGGTGTCCAGGTTTTCTTTGGTGATACAGCCGCCGGAGGGACCGCCGGTCTGCACAGCTTTGATTTCACGGCCGCCGGAAATACCGCCGCCGATTTCGTAGATGATTTCACGCAGAGTGGTTCCCATAGGAACTTCCACCAGACCCACGTTGTTGATCTGACCGGCCAGAGCGAACACTTTGGTACCGCTGTTGCCGCTGATAGTGCGTTTCCAGTTGCCGTTTTCGTCCCATTCAGCCTGCCAGTTACCGATCTTGCTGTACCAGGTGGCACCCTTGAGGATGATCATAGGAATGGTGGCATAGGTTTCAACGTTGTTCACGTTGGTGGAGCAGCCCCAGTAACCGCCGCCGATGTTGGCAGGGAACGGAGGTTTGGTGGTGGGTTCGCCGCGCTGACCTTCCATAGAGTGGATCAGAGCAGTTTCTTCACCGCAGACGAATGCACCGGCACCCAGCTTGATTTCGATATCAAAGCTGAAGTTGGTTCCCATAATGTTGTCACCGAGGAGTCCGCATTCGCGGGCCTGTTCGATGGCACCGCGCAGACGGCTGACAGCCAGGGGATATTCAGCACGGATGTAAACGAGTCCCTTCTGAGCACCGATAGCGTAGGCACCGATGGCCATAGCTTCGATCACGGAGTGGGGGTCGCCTTCCATAATGGAACGGTCCATAAAGGCACCGGGGTCACCTTCGTCGGCGTTACAGACGATATATTTTTCGTCAGCCTTGACGCCGGCAGCGATTTTCCATTTCATACCGGTGGGGAATCCGGCACCGCCGCGGCCGCAGAGACCGGAGTTCAGAACTTCCTGCACCACTTCGTCGGTTTTCATCTTGAAAAGACATTTTGCAAGAGCCTGATAACCTTCGTTGGCGATATATTCTTCGATGCATTCGGGATTAAGAAGGCCGCAGTTACGCAGAGAAATACGTTCCTGCTTGGCGTAGAAGGACATCTTGGCATAGTCCTGAACACGCTGCTTCAAAAGGGGTTCCATAAAGAGCAGACGTTCGACGAGCTGTTTGCCGACGATGTGGCTTTCGACGATTTCTTTGGCATCTTCGGGGGTGACCTGAACGTAGAAAACGTTGTCAGGCATAATCTTGACGATAGGACCCTGGGCACAGAAACCGAAGCAACCGGTCTGGACGACGCGGACGTCATTTTCAAGACCGTTTTCTTTGATGTACTTTTTAAGATTTTCCATCAGCTCTTTGGCGTTGGAGGCGTGGCATCCGGTACCGCCGCAGCAGAGGATATCTTTTTTAACGGAGTTGATGTCGTGAGCAGCGGTGCAACGCAGAGCCAGCTGGCCCTTGGCGGCATTGTAAGCACTGTTCAGAGCTTCCTGAGAGGTGATCTTGTTCATAGCTTATCCCTGCTTCTTGTATTCGTTGATGATTTCCACCGCCTTGGCAGGGGTGACTTTACCGTAAACTTTGCCGTTGACCATCATAACGGGAGCCAGACCGCAAGCACCGACGCAGCGGAGAGCGTTAATGGAAAACAGACCATCGGGGGTGGGGTTGGTGTCAGCCTTGACGCCGAGCACGCGTTCGAGTTCACGCAGAACAGTTTCAGCACCCTTCACATAGCAGGCAGTACCCATACAGATATCGATGTTGTACTTACCTTTGGGTTCAGTAGTGAAATAGTTGTAGAAGCTGACCACGCCGGAAACCTGAGCTTCAGAGAGATAAAGTTTCTGGGCGACGTGGATCTGGACTTCCCGGGGCAGATATCCGAAGATATCCTGGGCGCGGTGCAAAACCTGGATCAGCCGTCCGCGGCGGCGTTCATCGTTGCGGTCAATTCCCAGACCGTCGATGAAAGCATCGAGTTCTGCGAATTTGGCAGCTGCTCCCTCCGACAATTTGTGGCAACACATTTTTTTCAACCTTTTTATTTATAGGACTTCCCGCCCGTAAGGGGCGGCATTACAAGGAGTTGGGCCGACTGGCTCAAGGCTCCTTCCCGAACCGCAGTGTTTCAGAGGATTTTTCTCTGCTGACCCTGCAGCAAAAACAACCTGTTTAATTTTTTCTGACACATTGGACGGAGTTTTTTTCAAATTCCCGCCGGTGCCGGAGAAGTGTTTATTATATTTAAGTTCACTCCTCAATAAAAGCTTCCTGCCTGGAGTTGCGTTTTGCCATCTTGACTGACAGCATTGCAAAGCCTCCGGCAATCACTTCACGCTGGACGATCACGTCATTGGGGACCCGCAAACAGACATTTGCAAAGTTCCAGAAAGCCTTGACGCCGCAGCTGATAAGTTCATCAGTCACCATCTGGGCACAGTTTGAAGGAACGCAGATGATCCCCAGATCAGGCGGATTGTTTTTGAGCGTTTCGCTCATCTTGCGTACATCAATAACTTTGTGCCCGTGGATAATGGAGTCCACCCGGTCAGGGTTGGAATCAAAAACAGAGGAAATTTCCAGACCGTATTCTGCGAACTCCTCGTGGCCGATCAGGGCACTGCCAAGTGATCCTGCCCCCACCAGACAGGCACGGCAGGTGCGATCCCAGTTGAGATAACGGCGGATCCCCTCAATAAGTTCATCGGTTTTATAGCCCACGCCGGGCTGTCCGGAAATGCCTGTCAGTTCAAAATCCTTGCGGACAATGATGGTGTCGAGATTGATATATTCGGCCAAACGGGTGGTGGAGGCGTGTTTTTCCCCATTCTGGTGCATAAGCATAAGTTTATGCAAATAGCTGGGCATCCGCCTGATAGAAGGCGAATTAGGTATCTTGCTCCGACTCAATTTTTGACCCCGTGTAAAAAATAGTTTATTGCAATAGATCTTTTTTTATCCATATAATATACACCGCCATTTTGATTTGTCAAGTCACTTATAAAAAAAAAGAGTGAAGAATTGCTTTTCGGAATCCTTGATAAAATTTTTCTCAGAGCGGCTCAGGGGGGATTTATTCTTTTGGCTCTGTCCCCGATATGGGCAGGTAAAATAATTTTTCTTTTTCCGGAAAGTTTTTACCGACCTTTATCGTGAACAGAGCTGTTCTTTTTTGTACTCTCCGGGGCGTGATTGGTCTGGCGGTAACGGGCGGGGGGCAGGAAGTCGGATCGTAGCCAT
>JAZUPO010000212.1:0-11049 GCA_045605205.1 Victivallaceae bacterium | reverse complement strand
CAAAAACTTTTGGTGGATTGCCGTTTTTGCATTTGCAAAACCGACAATCCCGCATTTGGCAGAATTGCAACGGCAAATATCAAGGCAAGAGGCAATTTTTCGCAAAAAATAAACACATATTTGCCAAGTTTTGCTCACCAGAAGTTTGATCAGAGTAAAACGCTTTTTATGCGGAGTGCCGTCAAACAGTTTTTCTTTTGCAGTTTTTGTTTTTACGGCGTTACACATCTTGAGGAAAAAAGAGGCCGCAGGAATTTGGATCAACGTGGATTTCTTACTCATACAGAGAGCTCCTTTTTTTTATTCTTTATCTGTGTCAATGCACATCCTGAAGACAGATCTTCATAAAAAACACTTGGTATACGTTCTTCTCTAAATTCTCCGAATTTCCAATTTTTGTCCATTTCAAAAATCATATCGACAGCTCTTCTTCCCAATTCCAACCGGGAGTGATCACATCCGGCGATTCCGGGAATGATTCTGTCATATCCGAGAACTGAAAAATCTTCCGGTATCGTGAAGTTTCTTGATTTCAGTTCTTCAATAACTCCGTGTGCCGTATCATCATTGGAACAGATGATCGCAGTGGGGCGGGGAGAGATTTTCAGAATTTCGTCGGCCACAGCTGAAAAATTTATATTGTCACCACTCTTCTTTTGTATGACCAGAGAAGTGCTGACAATTCCATATCTTGCAGCAATTTTTCCGGCGATCCGGGTTCTGAGGTAGGCCGTATCTGCAAAAAAGAGGTTTTTGCTGGGCGGTCTGTCCAGGCAGACGATGTGTTTGTGTTTCAATTTTACCAGATGCTTTATCATACACTCGTAAGCTCCTTCATAATCTGCTCGCAACGTGCTGATACCGGGGAATGTACTTTCTGAAGCGATCAAGACGTGGGGCAAAGGGGCTTGCTGCAATTTTTTTATTACTGCGGCATCGTCTTCCGGACGCGGCCCCAGGTCGATGATACCGATGTTACGCATAACGGAATTTTCCAGCCAGAGTTCCAGTTCTTCATCGCTCAGCTTTGATGAAGGTATGGCAAGGATACTTACTGCTATGCCCAATTCTGCCGCCCGGTCGATGACACCTGCAAACAATTCATATCCCCCACGCTCTAAAAGATCAAGCTGTTCTGTCATAGTGTAGGGCATTACAAAAGCGATAGAGGGAAAAGGTTTGCGGCAAAGCAGTTTTGCTTTGGCGGATATTTCAACACCTCGTGTGGCTGAGTAAGTGAAAAATCCTTCGGCAACAAGAATTTCGTATGCCTGATGAACTGTTTTCAGGTGGATCTCAAGCTCTTTGGAAAGAGCGTGTTCCGAGATGATCCGCGTTCCCGCTTCCGGCCGGAAACGGGCAATATGCTTCCTGAATGCCTCTGCGATCTGCTCTTGCAAAGGCAGCCTTGAAGTATTGTCAAGAACGATTTTGGGGCTGAAGCAGTTTTTCATAATCTTTTTTATTATTGTACACTACAATATACCATAATAAAAATAAAAGTCAAGAGAAGGATTAAAAAATTTTCTATAAATCTTTAAAGTCATATATAAAGATAAAATGAAATTCTGTATGAAAACAAAGGAAAACGCCTTCAGCAAATCCGTTCAGTTATAAATCAAAAGGGGGGGATGGGCAGACTTTTGAGGTGTTGACGGTGATTTTGTTTCTACCTGAAAACAGTATGCCTGACTTGTATTTTTGAGAAAGTTGGTGTATATTAGACAGGTCTGTATAATGATCAGGAGGAATATATTGTGAAATCATACTTTGCTTTTTCGGACCGGACCGCAGAATGGATGAATTTTCTGAGCTTTGCTTCTATTGAGCTGCCGGTAAAGAGATCACGTCTCGGCAGTGATTGTACAGAGGGAACTGAGATGAGATATTCACCTGCCTATAGGCAGGGTAAAGCACGCTTTACCCTTATAGAGCTTCTCGTTGTTATTGCTATTATTGCCATTCTGGCTGCTATGCTTCTGCCTGCCTTGCAGCAGGCCCGGGGACGTGCTCAGACAACTCACTGCGCCAATAATCTTATTTCAGTGGGCAAGGCGGGCCTCTTTTACAGCGACGACAACAAGGGATTTTATCCTATGCTCTACAACGCCAAGACCAAAAAGACCAGCGACCGTTATGTTCTTTACGGTTCCAAGAGTTCAGGTATGCTTGCTCCCTATCTTGGCATTGATGAAAGTGCTCCCATCGGCGGTTGGTACAAGAAAAAGAAGGAGCCCTTCAAAGTCAGCAAGTTTGCCTGTCCTGCAGTGAACGGTATGGATCGTTTCAGACTGGACACTGATGTTGATTACAGCCGCTACGGTTATGCGATCAATACCAACGTGGCCCAGGTTCCCGGCAGCGGCAAGGTGGTTCACTCATCCAAGGTCAAGAAACCCTCACGTACCAACTTCTTCGGCGAAGGCTCCCAGCCCCGTATCTGGTACCAGACGGAAAGCAGCTGTTCTTTCCCGTTGCCTGTTCACGGAGGTTCCGGAGCGATCCAAGATTTGGGCATTTTGCTGCTTTCCAGTCAGGGCAAGTTCAACGCAGTTATGCTTGACGGCCATCTGGAAGCAGTTAAGGTTTCCCGGTTGCCTTTCAAAAACCTCAACAAGGTTGAGATATTGGACTATAACTACTTCTGGTTCCCTGTCAAAGGCGATAAAGACTGGTAAGAGCGATTTGTAAGGAATTTGTAAAAGATGAAAACTTTTTTCTTTTTTCTGACGGCAGTTTTCTGTTTGGTTCAGCTTCAGGGCACAGATGTTTTCACCTCAGGCGGAATTGAGACAGACTGGTCGAAATATCAAACCCGGGACGAAGCAGAAGTAAAAAGCACCATCAATTTTGTCCGCAACGGTTCTTTTGAAAAGCCTGTCAACTTTGGCGCGCGGAAAAGCATTTGGAGAGCCCAGACCCGCACTCACGGTATGAAGAAAACTCCTGAAGCTCTGGCGTTTCAGGCCCGTTTCGCCAAGGCAGGGACACGGAAGATTACTCAGATTTCAGCTGCTGATGGGAAAAGTTGCATTCTCATCAAGACACCTGATGAGGTAAAAGAGTGGTTCAAGCCCTTTCCGCAGATTTCCAACCGTCTTATCCAGAAGGTTCCGGTTCAGGTAAACGAGGAGGGAACTTTCCGTCTGAGCTTCAAGGCCAAAGGGTATCACACGCCGACAGCTCCCAACCGGGGATTGTTTCTGGTACAGGTCACCCCTGTGGGCTTCGTGCAGAAATCCAGATCAAGAAAGAATATGCGCTACGGTATCCAGAGGTTCTTTTCACTCCGCTCAGAGTGGAGCACCCATAACTTTGACTTCTCTCTGCCCGCAGGATGCAAGGCGGCCAACGTCACTCTTTCCCTTTACGGTGCCGGTGAAGCCTGTCTCGATGATGTGCGGCTTTTCCCTGTGAAATTCACGGGCGATCCTCTTCAGGTGCGGCTTATGCCCTATGCGCTTCTTGACAATACCTTTTGTCTCGGCGAAAAACTGCCCGGGGTTATGAACTTTGCCTTCAATTCTCCTGATAAAAAATTCAAAGCAAAGAAGATGACTCTTGAATTGCGTCTGCCTGAAGGTTTCAAAATAACCGACGTGCGCCAGAACTGTACCCTTGTCTCCAAAGGGAAGGGCGTATGGGAAATAGGGCTTACCCGGCTGCTGCCTGCGGCTCTTAAACGCCCCTGGTATGTTCAGCACGGATGTTCGGTGATGGTGGAAAGCACCCTGCCTGCTTCCGGAAAACTCTATGCTCTGCGCTACCGTCTCAAGGACGGAAAATGGCAAGGCAGGGAAAATACCGTTTACCTGAAAGTTATTCCTGCAGTTCAGGGGCACCGCCCTGAAAAGTTCCGTTCATCAGCTATGCTGAATAATGAATGGTCTTTTGAAAAGGCCGGTGTCGAAAAGATTGCCGACTTCTATATGACCAGTGGTTTCTCCGCCATTTTCGGAGCCAAAGGTCCCGTTTCAAAGGCTATGAAAGCCCGTAAGATCCACCGCTATCTGCAAAACTCTCATCTGGCCAACGGATTCCGTCTGGGGGAAGGGGAAAAACCTGAATTTGCCCAGTTCAAGATGGTTGACGGCAAGCCCTATTCCCGCAAGGTCTGCCCTGTGGAAGTCTACACCAGAGGCCCTTACTATATGGAGGCTGTCTATAACAAACTGCTCAAATCTCTCATCGCCGATCAGGATCTCACTGACAGCTTTATGCCCAACTGGGAGCCTTACTATCTGGACTCCAAGGGCTGTTTCTGTAACCGCTGCCGGGAGGAGTTCGTGAAATATTATGCAAAGCAGATCCCCAAAGAAGAGGTTATGAAAGTATGGCCGGGGGAATTGCTTCAGAAGTATGCTGAGGAGTATTTTGCTTTCCGTTCCTGGCAGCACGGAAAATTGATTGAGACTCTCCATAAGGATGTGACTGCCATCGGCAAAAGTGTCGGCAAAGAGAGCTTCTTTATCCCCGAACTCTCCTGGAAGTGCGGTACGCACAAACATAACTACTACTGCAAACAGTACAATATCAAAGAGTTTATGCACAAACTCCCCTGGCTTGAACTGTGGGGGCCTTATATCTATCACCGGGCTGGGCAGATCTATGACTATTTCCCCACCCGCCATCTGGTCACTTACAATGCCGCAGGGATGATGAAGGAATTTTTCCGGGATCACAGTGCCAAAGGGCCTGTTGCCAGGCTCATTGCCTTCCCTCACGGTTACCAGAGCAACGACTGGGTGACGGAACCTGAAGCACTCGCCTTTGAGACATTGAGTTTCTTTGTCTGGGGATTTGAAGGGGTTTTCTGCTACTATTTCCCCCGGGGATATGATTACCGGCACTGGGCAGCTATGGCACGGACCAATACCTTGATCGCCCGGTATGAAAACTTTATATTTGAAGGAAAAAATGACAATAAAGGTGTTTCAGTTCTCCCCCTGACTCCGGGGCCTGAAAAGCTTTTCTACCCCCCGGGGGCTGAGGAACCCGCTGGTGGAAGCGGAAACTTCCCCGGCTTGAGCAAAATGAAAATCCTCCAGTTCCAGGTCTGGCGGAAAAACAATGAAATGCTCATCTGTACCGGAAACTTCTGGCAGAAAGGGGAACATTTTTTCAAACTTTCCATTGCCGGACTTGAACCGGGAAAAAAATACGGCGTTGAAGTCTCCGGCAAGGGGTACGGCAACTTCACCGGCAGAGAGCTTGCGCAGGGTATTGTGATGCAGACCGGTGCATTGCGCTGGCAGTTCATCCGTGTGGGAGCTTCCGCAGTTAATGAGGAGGTTTCACAAAGTTCCCTCAGGAAACTTATGGAATCCCGTCTGCCCCTTATCCGCAAGGCAGTTGAGTGGGAGAAAGCCCATTACAAAAAGGTAAGTGCCTACACGGCGGCGGATAACCCAAAAGTGGATTACAATGCCCTCAAAAAAGTCACTTCAGCAGGCGTTACTGTTGCTCCCGGAAAGAGATCGTTGCAAATTTCCACCGCAAATTATACCCTTACTCTGGAGCCTTCTCAGGGAGGACGGATCCATAACTGGAAGTGCGGTTCTGATGTTATGATCGGCAAACGCCCGCGATGGGGGTATGCTGTCCCGGCAGTCTGGTATCCTGCGGATGCGGCTCTGATGCTCCGTTCCGGTATGAAACTTGAATGGATCAAAAAGACAGACAAAGGTGTTTCCGTGAAACTTTCCCGTGTTATTTCTGCCAAGGATAACAGCCGTCTCGCGGGAAACAAATTGGAATTGACACACAGTTTTGCACCTTCATCTGTTGTGACCACGCTCCGTTTCACCAATTTGAGCCACGATGGAGTTGAATTTGCTTTCCGCTATCACAATATGTCTTCATTGCTGAGCAGGCAGAAGAGACAAACAGGAGAACTCCTCTTTGCGTCCGGTGAAAGGTTCCCCCGCAGTTATGTTCAGAAATTCATTCGCACCTCTGCTCCTGATCCTTTGCTGGAAAAGGCCTACAAAAGAACCAAACACATAAGCACAGCCCGGGAATTTCCCGTTGTCCTTCAGGCCCCCTGGAGCAAGAACGCGTTGAAATTCTCCTTTGCTCCCCGTCCCCACTCCATTATGGTCTGGGATGAGGAAAAAATGGATTGCTCCACCTTTGAGCCGGTATATCCCAGAGTTCAGCTGGCTCCGGGAACCAGTGCTGAGTTCACTATGTCAGCAGAAATCGTGAAGAGCTCCAAATAAGCAAAGCAATTACAAAATTTATTGAAAAAACACCTCCTAAATATAAGGAATTTTCAGTATTATGCTTACCGCAATCATCGTTGGAGCCGGGCATCGTGCCCTGGCTTATGCGCAACTTGCCAAAATCAAGGGAGAATCACTCAAGATCGTTGGTGTGGCGGATCCTCTGCCTGAACGGAGAAAATACACCCGTGAGTATTTCTCTTTCGGAGAGGAGATGTGCTTTGAAAGTGCTGAAGAACTGGCTGCCCGGGGAAAACTTGCTGATGTGATCATCAACGGAACTATGGATCAGCAGCACGTGGCAACTTCCATTCCCTTGCTTGAAGCAGGATATGATATGCTGCTTGAAAAACCCTTTGCCGTCAATGAAGCAGAGCTGCAGCAGCTTGCTGAAGCGGTCAAAAAGACGAACCGCAAGGTGATGATCTGTCACGTGCTGCGTTATGCACCTTTTTATGCCGAGATAAAAAAACGCATCCTTAAGGGGGATATCGGCAGGATCCTCAATATCCAGACTGCCGAACACGTGAGCTATCATCACTTCTCAGCCTGTTATGTCCGGGGAAAATGGTCAAAGCACAGCGAATGCGGCGCATCAAGCCTCCTTGCCAAGTGCTGCCACGATATCGACTTGATCACCTGGTTCAAAAGCGGCGTGGAGCCTGTTTCTGTGGACAGTATGGGAGGCATCACCTTTTTCAATGCCGCCAATGCCCCTGCTGATTCAGGGAATTACTGTCTCATTGACTGCCCCTTGGAGCATACCTGCGACTTTTCCGTGCGCCGTCTGCATTTGGACAACCCTGGCAGGTGGCGGAGCTACATCTGGCCCAAGAGTGCCTACTGTCCCGAAGCCAATACCCCTGAGTATCGTGAAGCTGCTTTGAAAGACCCCAATCATTCTCACTCCCGGTGTGTCTGGAAATGTGACAACGACCAGCCTGACAATCAGGCGGTCGTGATCACCTTTGCAGACGGAACTGTTGCCACCCATACTATGGCTGCCAACACCGCCCGTCCTATGCGAAAGATCCACATCATCGGTACCGAAGGTGAGATCGAAGGTATTTTTGATGACAACAAATTTGTTGTCCGCCGCAGAGATCTGACACCCGGCCATCTGCAGCCCGGTCAGAAAGAGTATACTGAAGAGGTGGTGGATTTGGGCAATATGGGAGATACTACCGGCGCATTCGGTGACCACGGCGGCGGCGACTTGCGTCTGGCTATGGACTTTGTGGAATTTGTGGAGGGAGGGACTCCTTCCATTTCCTGCACTCAGCTTGCTGACTCCATCAACGGTCATTTGATCGTCTTTGCCGCTGATGAGGCACTGCAGAATGAAACACGGCAATTCTTTTCCGAAGGGAAATTTGCTCCCCGCCGCTGAAGAAAAAGCTGTTTTTTCAAAATCAGGACAATAAAAAAAACACCGGTTCGCCCGGTGTTTTTTTTGTCGGAAAACAGCAGCTTATTTTCCGTATTCACGGAAAGAGAAAAGTCCTGCCTGTTTATATTTCTCAACATCGGCTTTGAATCCGTTGTAGCAGATGCCCCAGTCAGAGGGACCGCCCAGGAACTTGACACCCATATCAATCATCTTGCGGCAGAAATCAGGGTCGCCGAAACCGACGGTTCCGCAATAGATATTGTGTTTTGCACAAATCCCGGCCAGCTTTTCAATAGCAGCCAGAACTTCAGGACAGCGGAACTGGCCGGGTTTGCCGATGCTGTGACAGAAGTCAGAAGGTCCGAGAAAGAGCACATCGACACCTTTGACAGAAGCCAGTTCGTCGGCTTTTTCAAGAGCATCAGGATCTTCGATCTGAGCAACGATAAAGGTGTTGTCGTTGGCAAATTTCATATAGTCAAGCAAGGGAGCATAGCCCTGATCGGCATCCTGGTTGACCGCATCAACGCCACGGAGACCCAGGGGGTGGAACTTACACTCTTTGACGATGAATTCCAACTGGGACTTGTCGTGGATGTGGGGGATCATCAACCCCTGGGCACCTGCTTCAAGAGGCTGGATAAGGTCGGTGTAGTCACCTTTGCCGTAAGAGGTGCGGATCATCATATCAATGCCGGTGATCTTGGCTGTACGCAGAATATTTTTCAGCGTGTCAGGATTGACGTAAGCGTGTTCGTTGCAGATCCAGAGGACGTCGTAGCCGGCATAGCCGATCATTTCAGCCATATCAGGATTCATAAAGTTGATCTTGGCCATAAGGATAGGTTCACCCCGGCGCATTTTTTCTCTGACAATACTGGTTTTCATATAAATCGTTCCTTAATTACCAAATTGGATTTGAAATTTAAATAATATACACTCATTCAGGCAAAAGTGCAAGCCGGATTCGAGTGCGGAAAATGTAAAAGTTATTTTTCCTCAATGTTAAAGTAACCGTACTTTGCCAGGAACTTTATCGTACGGGCAAGCTGCTCTGTTTCATCGGCACGGGGGGTGAGTTCCAGCAGGAAGTTGCTGATGATGAATGAATCATAACAGGAGCGTTTTCCGTCCAGCAGTGCAAGCAGCAGCATTTCCGGCTTACGCAGCTTTGTGTAACGCTCTGAAAGAGGAACTTTTGCAAAAGACATCACCTGTGAAAAACCTTCTGCCCGGGTGGCAACCATCCGAGCCAGAGGATCTGCCGGGACGTCGGAACTGCTGAGGCAGGGAACAGGAACAATCGTGTTCTGAAGTTCTCCTATCTTCCGGCTAATTTCGGATTCATTCACGCTCCCCGGCAGGAAGCGATTGAAAAAGCAGATTCTGCCTGTGTGAAACTTTGTCAGAAACGCACCGATGACCGATTTGTCATAAATGGGACACTCCATTGCTGCAAGGCGTTTGAAATCCTCTTTCGCATCAGCAGAAACGCCTGAAACGATTTCGGCGACCACTTCCTGAGTATTGACTCCCGCCATAGCTGCATTGACTTTGGCGTGATAGGCCGTGACAGCTGCCGTAATGGCGATACCCACTTCCCAGTCAGGCTGGTCAAAAATGGCGTTGGTATTGTGGTGACAGCCGGGGACATAGTGCGTATAGAACCAGCTGCAGGGGATCTTGTAGGTGGCGTCAGCCATAAAGGTGTCATCAGAAAGACTGCCCGGATTTTTTTCAAAAGGCAGACCGGGATAATTTGCCGCAAAATAATTCCCCATAATAACGGTGTCAAAGTGAGGCGCAGAAGCCGCACTGCGGCGCAGCCTTGCCGGAATACCGGCCATCTTGTATGTGGCGTGACAAATACTGTCCATATTGACGGCACTGATGACCTTGCCGCCCCGGGCGGGATTGAGGAAATATTCCGAGAAGCCGTAACGCTCCATTGTGAAAACAACTCTCAAACTCTTTTCAAGAGGCGGGATCGCCCCCTGATCGACCATAGCTTTCAAAGCCTTTCCGGCGGCAATAGAGAGGACGGTTCCCGCGGCATCATCGGGGACAAAAGGCTCATACATATGGGCAAGAAGGGCCATTTCTTCTTTGCTTTTGCCCGGGATGACTCCTGTGACGGTATAGACTTTCCCGTCATAAATACGGGTGTTCATAACCGCCTTGACGGTGATTTTTTCACCGGCAGCAAGCCGTTGTTCCAATTCCCGTCCCTTGCGGGGGGTAATGGAAAAGACCCAGATCTTGGGATCAGCTTTTGTATAATACCACCCCCGGAGTCCCGAACCGTTCATCCAGCGGATATCATCGGGGGTGCGGTCATAGATGGAATCCACAAAGGCAACGATGCCCAAAGCTCCGCTGCGGGTGACTTTCAACTTTTCCGCAGGGCTGGGGGAGTTGTCCCACAAAACGATCTTTCCGGCAAGTTCGTGCCAATCGTCAGACTTGACACTGCGGAGACTCACCAGTTCAGCTGTTACGCCTCCGGGAGGCGTCGGGGGACTCCAGATGACAGCGTGAATAGGCTCAACGTCGCTGTCGGCCAAAAGTTCTTTTTCAGGGGAGACGATTTCCAATGTGGAGCGTCCGGTCCTGTCCCAGGCCTGAGGCATAATGCAGTCATCATATACAGTGGTACCGTCGCAGGGCAGGGCATAACGTTCGATTTCAGAAAATCCTGCTTCACGCATCAATTCAAGGACGTAATCAGTGGAGCTTAAAAAATCCTTGTTGGCAGTTGAGCGTTCGAGACGGTTGAGTTCAAAAGAGTGTCTGTTGACCCACTCTCTGTCGATATTGGCAGCAGCAAGTTTCAAAAGATCATCAGGCATAAAAAATTCTCCTTTTTAATGATTGCAGAAATGCCTTTGCTGTTAATATAGCATTTCAAATTACTGATTTCAAATATGAACGGCGGGGGATAACAGATTTTTATCAGGGGAAAGAAAGTAAATTTTACCTGTATATCTCTTGACTTTACAACTTCATCCGGTTATATTAACATTATGGAACACTGTTGTATCTGAAAACAAGGAGAAATTTTTATATGGATCTGCCTGAAAATGTACGTCTCAACGAAGATGACGCTTATGTGGAAAAATTGAAAAAAGTTATGGCCAAAAATGGCGGCTACTGCCCCTGCCGGATCCAGCATACGCCGGAAAATCTTTGTATCTGCAAGGAGTTTCAGGAGCAGCTCGCCGATCCCGGCTTTACCGGATTCTGTCATTGCAAACTTTACTACAAGGAGAAATAAGATTATGGAAATTCTGCATCTCAACAAAGAATCTTTTGAGAAACTTGCTTCTCAGAGTGAAAAGGCCGTTCTTATCGACTTCTGGGCCACCTGGTGCGGTCCCTGCCAGAAATTGACTCCGGAACTGGAAAAACTTGCCGCGGAATTTCCGGATCTTGTTA
>JAZUPO010000211.1:0-4582 GCA_045605205.1 Victivallaceae bacterium | reverse complement strand
GTGGGTAAAGGTTGTGCCGAAGCGATGCGTAACGAACGCGCCCAAATACTAATCAATAAAATTAACCCCATCTGTGCTTTGCAGGCCTGTATGGCAGGTTTCACTGTTTGCACTGTGGAAGATGCTCTGCCCATTGCCGACTGCTATGTGACCACCACCGGAAACTGCCGCATCATCCGTCTGGAACATATGAAAAAGATGAAAGATCAGGCCATCGTCTGCAATATCGGACACTTTGACAACGAAATCGAAGTGGCTGAACTTGAAGCCTGTCCCGAAGCAAAGAAAACTGTCATCAAGGACAACAGCTGCCCTGTGAGTTCTTACACCTTTGCCGATGGTCACTCCATTTATCTTTTGGCTGAAGGCCGTCTGGTCAATTTGGGCTGTGCCACAGGACACCCCTCTTTTGTGATGTCCAACAGCTTCACCAATCAGACTCTTGCTCAGATCGACATTGCCCGCAATGCCAATCGTGAAGTGGGCGTCTATCTGCTCGATAAGAAACTTGATGAAGAAGTCGCCCGGCTCCATCTTGACAAGCTGGGGGCTAAACTTACCACTCTGACTGAAGAACAGGCCGCCTACATCGGTGTCACTGTTGACGGTCCCTATAAGAACGAACATTACCGTTACTGATCGTTTCTTACAATTCAAACGCCCCCGCACCTGTGTTCAGGAACGGGGGCTTTTTTTTACATCGTTTATTGATTTTGGGGACGGGTTTCAGGGACAAAGAGTGAGGAAACAACACTGATCAGGGCGGCAAGGGCGATGAAGAAAAAGATCGCTCCGTAGGCTTCAGGAGGAAAGACTCCCTGAGCAGCGGTGTAGTTTTGCAGGATCCTGCCCGAAATATTCTGAAAAAAGGCGATGAATACAAAGGCCATAAAGTTGATGAGGGCCACTGAAAGTCCGGTGTGTTCCGGAGGAGCAAGTTCTTTGGCAATGAGGCTGTAAAGAGGGAAAAATCCTGCGGGCAAAGCGATAAGGAAAAAGGCGGCAAAAACTCCCGGCAAACCCCAGTGCCCTGAAAAGGCAAGATAACCCACAATTCCCCCGGACAGTGTGCAGATGATTCCCCCTGAAGCCACCACTTTGCGGCGGTTGCCGCACAATTTCAACATAAGATTGACTCCCATATTATTGAGGGCTACCATAATGGTCATAACGGTAATGCAAAGGGCTGCTTTTGAGGCGGAAAGATTGCTGAAATCGGTAATGCTTTTTTGTCCGATCTGGGCCAGAAGCACATAATAAGCTCCGAAAACCACCGAACTTGTGAGCCACAGCAGCCATATACGGCCTTTTTTGATAACGCAAAAAAGCGGTTCAAGGCTTTGTCCTTTGGTGACAGGTTTTATGGTTCCTTTCATCAGAAAGACAATGGCCGTAAGGGCAGAGGCAGCGATCATCCCCGGTATTGCCATAGCCCACTGCCAGCCGACGGCTTTGATGAGAAAGACGATCAGCGTTCCCGCCGTAGGCCCGATGTAGCCGAAAAACAGGATCATTCCCATAGCAATAGCAAATTTGGCAGGAAAAAGGTCTGCCAGCAGTTTTGCCACGCCGAGAAAGACTGTTCCCGCTCCGAAACCTGTGAGCAGACGGAAAAAGTACATCAGGTATATATTTTCCATAAAAGGAAAGCCGATAGTTCCGGCAGTGAACATCGAACCGCCTATAAGCAATATCCGCACGCCGCCGTAGCGGTCTGAGAAAATTCCTGTCAGCAATTGGCTGCCTGCATAGGCATACATATAAAACGCTCCCAGAGCAGAAATGCTTTTGACATCCAGTCCGGCGGATTGAAGTTCATTGAACACAGTTCCCGGGATCAGAACTTTTGACATATTGGTAAAAAAGTACATAATGACCCCGCAAAAAAGAATCGCCATTTTCTTTTTGCGGAGCGTTTCTTCAGAAAAAAAAGTATTTGTCATTATAAAAAACCTGTAAACTTAATTTGCAATGCTCAAGTGGGGATTGCCCTTCTCAAAGATTATTTTTGCAGAGATTCAATAAGATCAGCAATCTTTTTGCGCCAGACGAGAAGTTTGTTTCCGTCCGTTTCCCACTTGGTCTTTTTCCAACCTCCGTTGGGAGAGGGATCCGCTTCGTATGCAGGAACAATGGCGTCACCGGCATCTTTGAGAAGTTTTGCCGCAGCGGCAGCCCGCACAGGATCCTTGATCTTTTTAATGAGTTTATCTGCAATCAGGAAATATTCATAATCTTCATAAGCATCGCGGCACATAACAAAACGCAGTGAACTCAAAGGGGGGCCGTTTTTCTTTTCAGGCGGATAGATCATCAGGCCCAATCCGTGCAGGACTCTGCCATTTGGATAGGTGTAAGCAGGATTCATCCGCACCAGTTCAGGGTTGTCCCAGCCGTGACACATATTGAAGTAGAGGATGCCTTTGATGTTGAATTTGTACATCATAAATCCCAGCATACGGCTGTCCATAAGGGGACGGTCCACCACAAAGTGCCAATTGGGGTACCACTCAAAACTTTCTCCGCGGGCTATGGCAGCTTTGATATCAGCCGGGATGATTTTGCCCAGACACCAGATGTTTGGAGCCCCCGCCAGAGGTTTCATAGGCCACTTGGTGACCAGTGTTTTGACTTCGGGAGCGTGACGGCGCACCAGGGCGGCAAATTCCTGACACAAAGCGTAATCAGCGGCAGTATGAGGTTCATCCACCATACTGATACGGGTGTACTGAAGAAGATTTTTCTTTTTCAGATGCTTGCTCATATATTCCAGATAGCGGCCGAATTTCTCTTTGAATTCAGCAGTCAGCTTGCCGGGGGCTTTGCTGACGGGGATGCCGCACCAGGTTTGAGACAGATTGTAATCCCGGGGCAGCTGATAAAATCCCCAACCGGGAAAATAGATGGTATTGGCACGGTATTTTTTGACTGCTTCAGCGGCTTCTTTGTCAAATTCGGTGGTATCGACTTTCATATTGCCCTTTGCGTCAAAGGTGATGACGGGATCTTTGGTAAGGGGGCTTAAAGTGACGTGATGCTCAGAAGCAACCCGGTGGAAATTTGCTCTGTTTCCTTTTGAAATACGGTAACCCATAACAGCACTGTTGTGACTGTTGAAAACTTCAGGCAGAGTAAAATTGCGGACCTTGACTTTCAAGGGAACGGTCATTTTATAATTGCCGTCGGCAGTAATGATCGCCCGGGCCGTGTAAATACCGGCGGGGGTCGCTCCATTGCTTTTGACTGTGACCCAGTAAGCATAACTCTGGTCGGGGGAGGCCGTGAGCAGAACTTTTGCCGGGGGCAGGGGATCAGGATATTCGCCGGGGCCGTGATTGATGATCTGTTCAAACATTGTGGCGGCTTCACCGAAAACAGTTCCGCGTGTTGTAACGGCAAGGGCACTGTTTTTGAATATCTTTACATAGCCCACTTGATGCAGTTGAGTAACAAGTTTATGTCCGTTGAACGTGAAATCACTCAAGGTCACTTTCACATTCTTGAGAACTTGGGCAGGGGAAAGTACCAGCTGGAAAGATTCGTATTCATTTTTTGCCAATTCCGCAGCAATTGCAGTGGTTGTGCCTGTATTGACGATCTGGTCATACTTGAAGGTCTTTTCGACGGCATTTCTGCTCCATACGGCCATTTTTTTATCTGAAACAATGACTTTTGTTTTTATTTTTGAACCGATATGGGGCACCTTTTGCGCCAGAAGTCCGGTTTTCTTTACGAGATGACGCTTGTTATGACTGCTGTCTTTGCCCACATCGGCAGGATCGTCAAACAGATAGGCCGCCTGCAATCCGGGCAGAAGTTTTCCCTTATGGACTTGATCCATTTCCTGAGGAGTCAGGGGGCGGTCATAAATAAAAATCTCGTCGAGTGCTCCGTCAAAACTTCCTTTTGTTCCGGTGCCGATGCGAAAGGGCAGAGCTTTATAAAGTTTGCCGCTGAGCTGATAACTTGCCCGGCCGGGATATGTTTTGCCCACATCCCAAACGGTACAGGGTTTTCCGTCACAATAACTTATGGCACGACGGGTTTGAGTATCATAAGTAAAGGCAATGTTCACCCATTTATTGAGGGGGGCGTGGAAACACTTGGGGGCCCAGAGAATGGCTCCGGGTTTGCGGCCGATACGGGAGTTGAAGTAAAAGCCGCTGCCGGGAGAATCAAAGCGTTTGCTGATAATGGTATCGCCGATGTTTGAAATGATCCCGCCTTCTGCAGTCCAGACATTGCCTTTTATCCAGAAAGAGACGCTTATTCCTTTTGTGAAGTCAAAGGGCTTGAGGGAGGGAGCACAGAGATAGGCAAGATCTCCATTGAGATTTACAGCTTTGCCTCTGACTCCCGGTACACTTTCGACGCCCCGGAGTGTTACGGAAGCTGCCAAAAGGACACCCCATAAAAGGGTCGTGATTTTCATATCCTGAAATTCTCCAATCTGTTGAGGCAATTTCAAAACTCCTCAAAATTGTCAAAGCACCCTCGCTTCGATCTGATAAAGGGAGCGTTTTCGGCTGTTATCTTACAGGTAGCACCCTCAAACTACCCTTTACAGCTCTTTGCGAATGGC
>JAZUPO010000210.1:0-43029 GCA_045605205.1 Victivallaceae bacterium | reverse complement strand
TTGGCCTCCGACTTGAAGCTGTCAAACTCTCTGAAGCTGACCGTAAACTCAACGATATCCTGGGCAATCGCAAATGAGAGCCTTTCTGTCAATCGTAAAACTGACCTTCCGTCACGCGGTAAGGTCCCACATCTTCCAGCTGCTTCTGGGGGTGCTTCTTTTGTGCATTGCCCTGATCCCCACCACGGTCATCAACTCATCGGCCGGAGACTTCTTAAAGAGTTCCATCTTTTACAGTCTTTGGATCGTCAGTGCCGTTCTGGGACTTTCGAGCATCTGGCTGGGGTGCTACATTATGACCTGCGACATCGACAGTTATCAGCTGCATATGGTGGTGAGCAAGCCTGTTTCACGGATCACCATCTGGTGCGGCAAGTGGCTGGGTGTCTGTCTGATCAATCTGCTTCTGCTTGTTGTTGCGACAGCAGCGGTCTACTTCATCATTCTCCACCGTTTTGAAAAACTGGAGTTCCAACCCGGCGAAAAGGAACGGATGCGTTCAGAAGTTCTGGTAGGCCGTCGGGCATTTTCCGCTGACCGTCCGGACTATTCTGAAGCGATCAGTGCGATGGCACGCAAACAAGTCAACCGCCTTCACGCCCAGGGCCAGAGCGTGGGAACCGCTATGCAGGACAAGATCATCAAAGATGCCCAGCTGGCGGTGGTTTCTGCGGATTCTGAAGTCAAACCCGGCAATATCAAAAGCTGGCGTTTTTCCGGTATTCCGGTCAATACGAACAAACCTCTGTATCTGCGTTACCGTCCCTACATCAACAAGGTGGCCAGCGAAGATCAGCGAACCACCCGTATTCTCTGGTCAGTAGGGATCCCCCGGGAGCGTAAAACACCTCAGGCAGGTACTCTTGCCGCCAGAAACGCCAAGACTTACGACATTTACCTCTACCCTCTGGATGAACGGCCCGATCAGGTTATGACGGGAGTTTTCCACGAAAAAGAACTCAAACCTGAGTGGAAAGTTGTTTCTTCCGACGGTTATGTCTTTATGACCGTTGCCAATATGGATCATATGAACGGCACGATGTACTTCCAGCCGGCCGACGGTCCCCGTCTGCTGGTGCCTGCCACAAGTTTCGCAGGGAACTATGCCCGGGCGGTGCTGGTCATCGCTCTGGAACTGATGCTGCTGGCCGCTTTGAGCTGTGCCTTCGGCGGCATCGTTTCTATGCCTGTGGCGGTCTTTATGGTGGTGAGTTATCTGCTGTTCGGAGCCTTTTCAGTCTATATGGTCAACTTGGAATATGTGGGAACCAGTGCCGACCGTTTCGGTCAGCTGGTGGGCAAGATCCTGCTTAAAGTGGTGATCCCTTTGCAGAATTTTGATGTCAGTTCCATTGTTTCAGACGGCGTGCTTATTGAATGGAGCTGGATTGCCGGTCTGATCTGCAATATGATCGTGCTCCGGGCACTGCCTCTGGTGCTCCTCGGAGTTATCCTTTACCGCAAGCGTGAACTGGGATTGATTATCAGAAAATGAATAAATTCCGAACTATTACAATGTACTTTGCTTTGGTGCTGGTCACCATTGCACTGCTTTTCGGAGCATCAGCGGTCTCCCGCCGTCTGGATGCCTCAGTCAAAGCCAACAATCTGCGTTTTACCGGTGAAATCAAAAACGCACCGGTGCTGGTGACTTTTACCACCGTTGCCCTGGGAAGTTTCCGGGGGATCGTGGCCGACTTGCTCTGGCTCCGTGCCGGAGCGTTGCAGGAAAAAAGAAACTACTTTGAAATGGTCCAGCTCGCCCGCTGGATCACCGATCTGCAGCCCACCTTTTCCGGTGCCACCGCCTATCTTGCGTGGAATATGGCTTACAACATTTCAGTCACCTGTTCCAGCCACGCTGAAAGGTGGCGGTGGGTCAATGAAGGTGTCCGTCTGATCCGGGATCAGGCTTTGGAATACAATCCTGAAGACCCAATTCTCTACAAAGACCTTGCCTGGATCTTTCAACACAAGCTGGGCAACGTTCTTGACGACGCCAACTTGTATTACAAGAACCGCCTGGCCGTTCAGATGATGAATATTACAGGCAGTGCCGAGCCTGCCTGGAAAGAGCTTGCTGCGGCTCCTGCGGATCAAAAAGCTTTTATGAAAAAATATCCCGAGGACGGTCCGGTCTGGAAAGTCCTCAATCAGGCGGGTTTCAAAGACTTTGATGCCTTGTACGCCGACTTCAAAGGCCGTACTCCGGCAGGTATTTCACCGGAACTCAAAGGGAAACTGGGTGAAAAACTCCTCAACGAACTTACCATTTTCCTGCGGGCGGAAATGCTCCGGCGCCAGCTGAAACTTGATCCGGCGGTCATCGTCGAGATCAACGAAAAATACGGCACGCTGGATTGGCGTGTTCCTGAATCACAGGCTATTTACTGGGCCACAATGGGGCTCAAACGGACTCCCGGACACAAAGATCTGAGTCTGAGCCGTTTGATCACTCAGTCTCTTTATGAGTCCTTCCGCGGCGGACGTCTGCTGATGGTCAATGACAAGGATTTCAGCAACATCGTTGTAGCTCCCAACATCGCCCTGATCGATGCTGTGTACAAAACCTACGGTGAAGTCCACCAGATCTATGACGGCGGTGCAGAATATTCCACATTCCGCAGTGCCAAGATCAACTTCATCAAAGAGGCAATCGGTATCCTTTACAACTTCGGCCGCTTTTCCAAAGCCAAGGAATATTATGAGCTCCTGATGAAGGAAGAACCCCAGCGCAAACGGGAAGATCTGGAACAATTCGTCACCACCCAGTGGGCTGAAGATGTCCGTGACGCCGGTGTCAAAAAGGCAAGTGAAGTTATCAGCGGTCTGATCTTCAAGAGTATCTTCTATATGATCTACAACGATAACGATGCCGCATTGGCCAATGAACGGCTCGCCCGTTACATCTATGCCAAATATTCAGCCGATATCGGCAGTATGGATCGTATGAAGCTGCCCAGCTATACCCAGATGAAGCGGGTCGTTGTGGAACAGTGTCTCAAAACGTTCCCGCCCCATATGACTTTGATCCTTAAAGCAAAGATCGCAGCAGAACAGGCTGAAAATCAGCTTGACAAGATGCTGAAAAAAGTTCCCGGAGTGTCTGTCGGCACAGAAAGGAAAAAGTGATGTAAAATATGTCCCGGGAAAAAGGCCTTGAATCTGAAAGAGGCTTTTTCCCTTTCTTTTGTCTGAAATGCAGCAGACTTTTGGCGGGAACACGTCTCCCTGGTAAAGGCGTGTTCCCAAGTTTAACAAAAACAGAAAAATTCTTGCCGGAGGAGACGGCATAAAAAACTCCGCCGTAAATATCTCAGAATCACGGGAGAGAAATGCAGAAAGATTTTCTCCCTGAACAGAAAGGAAAAAATGGACGCTTCAGTTCCGTCGTGTATAGGTTTTATCGCATCAGTTGCCGATACAGGTTTATTTTCTTCATTCCGTATGGAGTGGATCTATTTCATAGTCAGTGTGAGTGTTGCAATGGTGTTTTCTCATTGCTGTTCACTGATGGAGGCCGCTCTTTTGAGCATTTCTCCCAGTCAGCTGGCTGATCTCAACCGTGTTTCTCCCCGGGCCGGAAAGTGTGCTATGGGCCTGAAACAGGACATTGACAAACCTCTGGCTGTGATCTTGATCATCAACACTGCCGCCCATACCATCGGTGCCGCTGAAGCCGGTGCCAGTTTGAACTCTCTCTTCCCCGGCAATGCCACCGTAATGAGTGTATTCTCCCTTCTTTTCACTTTGGCGATGGTGCAGTATACGGAACTTCTGCCCAAAACATTGGGTGTCCGCTTTAATATCAACGTAATGAAATTCTGCGGTCCGGTGCTTCAGGTGTTCCTTTTTATCTTTATGCCCATTATCAAGGTGACACAGTGGATAAACAAGCCTTTTGAAAGACGTAAACCTGAAAAACCCACTACCACCGAAGAAATTTCAGCCCTGGCCTCTCTCGCCCGGAGCAGCCAGACTATCTCTTCCCGTCAGGAACGGATTATCAAGATGGTTCCTCATCTCTCTGAAAAGAGTGCCCGGGACGTAATGATCGACGTGGAAAACATCTCCTTTCTGACTGCAGATCAGACTTTGACCGATGCAATGAATTCCACCGCCAACGACTTCCACACCCGTTATCCGGTCTGTGAAGAGGACAATAAAAATGAAGTTCTTGGTTATGTAAACTTCAAAGAGCTTGTCGCGATCCACCGTTCACATCCCGGAACTGTAAAGGTCAATGACATTCTGCGGCCCATTCCCTTTTCCGAACCCGACGACAGTGCGGCGGAACTGCTGGAACAGCTCACGATGCAAAACTGTCATATCACCATTATCCGTGATCCCGCCACCAACACCACATTGGGTTTGGTGACTCTTGAGGACATTATCGAAGAACTCCTCGGAGATCTGGACGATGAATTCGACCCCTTGCCCCGTACCTTTTATTCCCCCGGCGAAAACTTCTGGGTGGTGGGCGGCGGCGTGCCTCTGCGTCTTCTTGCCAGGGACACCCACCTTGATCTGCCCTTGCGGGCGGAGCCTGTGGGCGTGTGGGTTTCCCGTATCCTTGACCGTCCTGTTCGTGTAGGCGATGTGATCCGTCACGGCAATGCAGAATTCTACGTCCGTAAGATCCGCCGCGGACAGGCTTGGGAGTTCAACCTCAAACGTATGAAAGACTGACATTACTATGACAAATCGTTTTTTCTGTTTTCCGGTATTGTGTTTTGTGCTGTTCTTGGGGGGCGGCTGTGTAAGATTTGACTACGCAGGCCAGCGATTTGCCCCCCGGGCAGAATCTGCGCCTGTGGTTTTTTTCAACGGCCAGGCCAATTTCCCTACTCAGGAGTTCCGCATAATCGGCCGGGGAGTTCTGACTGTGTCTGCCAAATCTGCGGACTATGACAATATGGGCGAACTGCGTGAAAGGGCAAGGAAATACGGTGCCGACGGTGTCTGTATTGTGGACAATCAGCTTGTGGGGAGCAGAATTTTCCCTGCTCCTGAAGATGAATTCGTCTCTCCTTACAAAGCCAATGGCGTACCGGTCAAAAACAACACCTGGGATCCGAAACTGCTCAAAGGAAATTCGCACATCGGCCGCTCAAAGCAAATGCCTGACAGAGCGATCAGGGTTCTTTTTCTCAAGAAAGCTGTAGATCTTGAAAAAGAACTGCAGCAGAAAAATCCTCTGTTGTAAAAGTTTTTTTTGAAAAGCCTCCTCTCTTTTCTTGCAATTGAGAAGTTGATGCATTATATTACCCCGGAGCACAGCTCTTTGTGCTCCTCAATTACACTATAGGAAGCGAGAAAAACAGGAATGTCCGCAAACAGCACCTCTGCCGGAAGTGAAGACCACGGCGGGATCGTCAAATTGTTCTTTATGGCACTGCTGCTGCTGCTTTTTGCCGCGGCGGTGCTCTCCTATTCCCCCACAGATGCCCCCATTCTTTACGGCGGCACATCGGGAGAGGTTTCCAATTGGATCGGCTGGGCCGGAGCAATGACCGCTCATCTTCTTTTTCTGCATCTGGGTCTGGCGGTCTATCTGCTGTTGTTTCTCATTGTGATCCGGGTCGTCCGTTCTGTTCTCGGCGAGGTATCCGGCATCCGTCCCTCAAACCGCTGGCAGGGATTTTTTGCCGGATTGCTCATTCTCTGCGGAGCACTGCTTCTTTTCGGTCTCGGACCGGAAATGTTTGACGAGGTTCTGCCTTCTCTGGGATTGGGACACAAAGATGCTGTCAAATCCGGTCTGTCCGGCGGCGTTATCGGTCAATACTTTGCCGCCCCCCGCAGCAATGCCGCCGGGGAAGGTATTTTCCGTCATCTGATCGGCAGTGTTGGCTGTGCCATTGTGGGTTTCTCAGTGATCCTGGGGGGGCTTCTCTGGCTTTACTGGGCCGAATGGAAAGAGTTGATCGCCGGATTTTTGCACAGAGATTATTTCTCAGAAGACGAGAAAGACGCGGAACCGCTCTCCCCTTCAGCACAGACTCCCCGGCGGATGCCTCTGCCGCCCCGGCAGGAACTTTTTACTGCTGCAGCTTCTCCGGCTCCTGCCGCTCCTGCCGCTCCGCCTCAGGAACCGGCGGTCGATCCTTTTGCAGAAGATGAGGAAGAAGAAACGCCAACTGCCGCGGCACTCCCCAAAACAGAAACCACATCTGCCAAGCCCGCTCAGGAAACAGATAAAACTCCTGAAGATGACCTTTTTGACGAAGATGAGGAAGAAGAAGAAAAAGAAGTACCGAAAAAACCTGATCTTGTCTTTGCTCCTGTTGCCGAACGCAGTTCCGAAGTGCAAACGACCATCTCCCGTCAGGGCCAGAGCGTGGCGGCCGTCAACAACAGCGGCTATGTTCTGCCGCCTCTGACGATGCTTTCCAAAGGCAACGACAGTTGCGGCGAAGATCCCGAAGAGCTGACTGCCGCCCGGGATGCACTTGAACAGACCCTTGAAGATTTCGGTATCCGCGGCTGGGTCAGCGATACGACGACCGGCCCCCGGATCACCCGTTTTGAAGTCACCCTTGAGCCCGGTGTCAATGTCCGCAAGGTGGAACAGATCGCCGATAATATCGCTATGAACCTTAAAGCTCAGAGTGTGCGTATTCTGGCCCCTATTCCCGGCCGTCCGGTGGTAGGCGTTGAAATTTCCAACAGCAAAGCCTCTGCAGTCTTTATGCGTTCCGTGATGGAATCCGAACAGTGGCAATCGGGCAAAGCGGAAATCCCCATTGCCCTGGGCAAAGATGTTTCCGGAAAACCTGTGGTGCTGGATATCGCCAGTGCTCCCCATATGCTGATTGCCGGTTCAACGGGCACAGGTAAGAGTGTGTGTTCCAACTCTCTTATTATGAGCTTACTTTTCCGTTTCCGTCCGGATGAGCTCAAACTCATTATGGTCGACCCCAAAGTGGTGGAATTTGACGTTTATAAAAATCTGCCTCATTTGCTGACTCCGGTGATCAACGACTCCACCAAAGTTCCCGTTGCCCTGCGCTGGGCCGTGAATGAAATGGAAAAACGCTACCGGATCCTTGCCGCCGCCCGGGTGAAAAAGATTTCCGAATTCAACAGCCGCCCCATTCCGGAAACACCGATTCTGGATGACGACGGCGTTCAGATCCCCGACCGGCTGCCTGTGCTGCTGGTCATTATCGACGAGCTGGGCGACCTGATGATGACCGAGGCTAAAAAGGATGTGGAAAACTCCATTACCCGTATTGCCCAGAAAGGCCGTGCCGCAGGTGTTCACGTTGTGGTAGCGACCCAGCGTCCTTCCACCAACGTTATTACCGGTGTGATCAAAGCCAATCTTCCCACCCGTCTCTGTTTCCAGGTGCGTTCTCTCATCGACAGCCGGGTGGTGCTGGATTCCCCCGGCGGGGAAAAACTTCTGGGTAAAGGTGATATGCTTTATATGTCGCCTTCTTCAATGCACATTGAACGTGTCCAGGGCTCCTTTGTTCCTGATGCAGATATCCAGAAAGTGGTGGAATTCGTCAGTGCACAGATGCCCCAGCAGTTCAACAGTGCCGTTCTTTCAGAAGAAAATCCGGCCGATGACGAATGCGATGACGATGACGGCGACGTGCCCTGGGACAATGGTGAAGGCAAACCGGATGTTAAATCTCTGGTCAGAAAATATCTCCGTCCCGGCGACGGTGACGTGATGCGGCAGGCCCTTGAAGTAGTCTTTCTCGACGGTAAAGCCAGTACCAGTTATTTCCAGCGGCGTCTGGGGATCGGTTACAACCGGGCGGCCGAACTGGTGGATCAGTTGGAGGCCCGGGGCGTTCTTGGCCCGCCGTCCGGCAGCGGAAATAAGCGTGAGATCCTCGTTTTTGACACACTTGATATCAATGATTGAACTTTTTAATAAGGTGACAATATGAATAACGATAACAACAGCGAACTTTTTACCGCCGCGGATGAGATCAAAACCGCCGTTCCGCAGCCGGAACGGTTCGTTTCATCTCCTGCGGCAACTCCCCAATCTGCCCCTCCTGTTATTACCGAAGACACGGTTATTGAAGAAGAGGTCATTCCCGATATTGATGCAGGCGGGGCCCGCAGCTGCGGAGAATTTCTGCGTTTGCAGCGGGAACGGCTCAATTTGAGCTGTGAAGAGGTTTTTGAAGCAACCAAGATCAAACCCGATTTGATCATCGCTCTGGAAAATGAAGATTTTTCCCAGCTGCCCCAGCCGGTCTATGTGATCGCTTATGTGAAACGGCTCTGCCAGTTTTATAATATCAACAACGCTCTGGCACGGGAATTTCTTGAACGGCTCCGGGCAGAGATCTCCTTTGATGTTCCTGACGATGTTTCCAAATCAGTCAAAGGCTCCGACGAGAGCGAAGAAAATATGCGTCGCATCCGCAATCTTGCGGTGGTGGCAGCTCTGGTGCTGCTGTTGATGCTGCTGCTCATTATTTCCGGAGTCACTCTGGTGGTGGTCCATTTGCGGAAATCAGGAAATCAGATAGAAAAGCAAACTCCTTTCAACGAAAATACCCTTGTTGAGCTGCAGCCGAAACCAAAACTTAAAATGACGGAATTGTAAAATCAACAAAGTGGTGCTATATTATATAAAAGCAAGATAAAATAATACTGAACTTTACAGGAAGAGTACTGCAGACAATGCAAAAGAAATTACTGTTGGTAAATGGTCCCAACCTGAGACTTCTGGGCCGCAGAGAACCTGAGATCTACGGGCACGACACTTTGCAGGATATCGAAGAACTTGCAAAAAAATGTGCAGCAGATCTGGGATTTGAACTGACTTGTTTCCAGTCCGACAGTGAAGGAGACCTGATCTCCCGTATCGGTGCAGCTCCCCTGGAAGGTTTCTGCGGTATTGTCATCAATCCTGCCGGTTATACCCATACATCTGTGGCACTTCACGATGCCCTTCTTGCAGCAGCCCTTCCGGCGGTCGAGGTTCATTTGAGCAATATTTTCAAACGGGAGGATTTCCGTCACACATCCATAACGGGTTCCGCCTGCATCGGAGTCGTTGCCGGATTCGGCAAGGAATCATACACTTTGGCAATACGGGCACTTGCAGCCCGTCTGGCATAACACAAAGAGGTAATTTATGATGAATATTGAAGACATTAAAGCCATAATGAAACTTATGGCGGAGTATCAGCTGACTGAATTTTCAGTTGAAGCCGATGGCAGCAACGTCCGTATCCGCCGCGAAAACAGTGCTCCCGCAGTGGTACAGAGTGCCGCTGTTGCGGCTGCTCCTGCACTTCAGATCGCTCCCGTTCCGGCAGCTCTTCCTGCGGCTCCTGCCGCCGCTCCGGCCCCTGCTGCAGCGGCTCCTGCTCCCGGCACCCCCATTGAATCTCCTCTGGTCGGAACCTTTTATTCGGCCCCCTCTCCTGACTCAGCTCCTTTTGTTCAGGTCGGCGACAAGGTCACTCCTGACACTGTGATCTGCATCATCGAAGCGATGAAGGTGATGAACGAAATCAAAGCCGAAAAAGCCGGTGTGGTCAAAGAGATCGTGGCCCAGAATGGCCAGCCCGTCGAATATGGTCAGGTATTGATAGTTCTGGAGTAATATGTTCAATAAAATTTTAATTGCCAACCGGGGAGAGATCGCCCTGCGGATCCTGCGCGCCTGCCGCGAAATGAATATCCGCACAGTGGTGGTCTATTCTCAGGCAGATGCCGACAGCTTGCCGGTCAAACTCGCTGACGAGGCGGTCTGTATCGGTCCTCCCCAGCCCCAATCCAGTTATCTTCTCATTGAAAGGATCCTTTCAGTTGCAGCGATCTGCGACGTTGATGCCATTCATCCCGGATACGGTTTTCTGGCTGAAAACGCCTACTTTGCCGAAGCCTGTGCCAAGCACGGTATCGCTTTTATCGGCCCCAGTGCCGCGGCGATGCGGGCTTTGGGCGACAAATCCATTGCCCGTGAAACGATGCGTAAAGCGGGCGTTCCGGTGACTCCCGGCAGCGACGGGCTCCTTGAAAGTGAGGAACAGGCCCTCGAAATGGCCCACAAACTGAAATATCCTGTCATCATCAAGGCTTCCGCCGGCGGTGGCGGCCGGGGTATGCGTATCGCCCACAATGACGGCAGTCTTATTCAGGGCTATCACGCTGCCCGCACTGAAGCTGAAAAGGCTTTCGGCAACGGTGACTTGTATATGGAAAAATTCATTGTCAATCCCCGCCACATCGAAGTGCAGATCCTGGCCGACAATTTCGGCAATGTGATCTACCTCGGCGAACGGGACTGCAGTGTACAGCGGCGTAATCAGAAATTGCTTGAGGAATCCCCTTCTCCCGCTCTTTCTTCCAAGATGCGTGAAAAACTGGGGTTGGCAGCCGTCAAGGCGGCCAAAGCCGCCGGGTATTCCAGTGCCGGAACCATTGAGTTCCTCTACACTGCCGAGGGTGAATTCTACTTTATGGAAATGAACACCCGTATCCAGGTTGAACACCCCGTGACTGAAATGATCACCGGCGTCGATTTGATAAAAGAGATGATCCGTATCGCCGCCAATGAAAAAATGACTCTCCGGCAAAAAGATATCGTCCTCAAAGGACACGCCATTGAATGCCGTATCAACGCTGAAGATCCTGCCAGGGGCTTTGCTCCCTCTCCCGGTTTGGTCACCTTGTTTGCTCCTCCGGGCGGACGTAATGTCCGGATCGACAGTCACGTCTATTCCGGCTACCGGATCCCCCCCTACTACGACAGTCTCCTTGCAAAACTGATCGTCTGGGGAGCCGACCGGCAGGAAGCTATCGCCGTCTGCCGCCGGGCTTTGAGTGAAATGATGATCGAAGGGGTGAAAACCACCCAGCCCTTCCAGAAGCAGCTGATCAATCACAAAGATTTTGTTGAAGGCAAATACGATACCGGCTTCGTTGACCGTATGAGCCAGGCCACAACTAATAAGGAGGAAAAAGTATGAAAAGTACGACCAACAATCCCGCTCAGGAAGTCATTAACCCCGCCCCGGCAGTTCCTGCAGAAACCTCTTTGATGGAAGGCGAACTCGGTGAAATCAAGATTCACGAGAATGTTATCGCCAATCTTGTCGCTATGGCCACCCGCAAGATCCCCGGAGTTTCCCGTCTGGCCGGAAGCACTGTGGTCGATGCCATTGCCAGCATTGTCGGCAGCCGCCGTATGCAGGCAAGAGCCATTTCAGTCGGTATCGCCGGTGATAATTGCGTGACCATCGATCTCAAACTGAATATCCTCGTCGGCTACCGTCTGCCTGATGTTGTTCAGCAGGTTCAGCGTGCCGTGATCGACAATATCGAAGATGTGACCGGTATGACCGTTACCCGGGTCAACGTGGCAGTCCAGGATATTGACGATGACATCCCGGAAGAAGAGGAAGAAAGTGCAGAGGGTGCAGATGCAACTGCTCCTGCCGTCAATCCCGTCTGTAATATTCCGATCCCCTGATCCGGTCAGAAAAATCTGTCTGCCGCCGGAATATATCCCGGCGGCGGGTTTTCACTTTGTAAAAACAATGATTTGCAGGAATCTGTAATATGGAAATCTTAAAAGCCCTCGCCAATCCCCAGTGGTGGCGTGCTCTTATGGGAACCGAGTTCAATCAGGGATTTATGGCAGCACTGCTTCTGATCCTTGCCCTGATGCTCACTCTGCTGTTCGTACGGGGGATCCTGTTTCTTATTTTCCGTACCCGCCGCTGTTCCACTATCGTGGTAAAACGCGATGACGGAAATACAGTAGTTGCCCGCGATGTCATTGCCTCAGTCGTCAATCAGGAACTTGTCGCTTATCCGGCACTGACTGCTGAAAAAATCCAGCTGACCCGTAAAGGCAGCGAATATCAGCTGACGATCTACTGCCGTTATCTGCTGAACGATCAGGCCGGTTTGCCCGCTTTCTGCGATGAATTCAAACCCCGCCTCAAGACGGCATTGGAAAAAGGATTCGGTATCGACAGCCTCAAAAACATCCGTCTGTGGATACTTTCTTCTGAAGAAGACGGTGCTGAACAGCTCCCGGTCGACTCCGGCAATAAAGATGCTTATACTGGCCTCTGAATCCCCCCGCCGCAAGGAACTCCTGAAAAGTCTGGGGGCGGAATTCAAGGTCTGCCCCGCTGCCGTTGAAGAACTTGAAACAGGCAGGATCCTTGAGGAACTCCCCCGGAAAAATGCCCTGCTCAAAGCTCAGGCTGTGGCAGAACGCTTCCCTGAGGCATTTGTTCTGGGAGCCGATACAGGTGTGTTTAACGGTTCAAAAATGCTGGGTAAACCGGCTTCCACTGCTGAAGCTCTTGCAATGCTGAATTCTCTCAGCGGCAAAAGCCACCGTGTCATAAGCGGAGTCGCCCTGATTTGCAAAAACCGGCAGCTCTGCTCATCCTGGAGTGTTGTCTCTCAAGTAACGTTCAGAGCATTCACACAGGAAGAAGCCCTTTCCTATATGGAAAAAGTCAACGTAATGGACAAAGCCGGAGCCTATGCCATTCAGGAATATCCGGAACTTCTGGGGGCCGCCTGGGAAGGCGAACTGGAAAACATCATAGGACTGCCTTTGAAAAAGCTGCAAAAGGAGTTGCTCCGGTATGACCTTTTGCCGCTCTGATGCCGGACAAGAGAGTTTTTTACAACATTCTGCGAACCGGATAAACACGGCCGGGAAAGAGAAAAGAAGAGACTGAAAAGGTTTTTTCTCTTTTTTTTTCAAAAAAAATGTTTTTTTCTTATCTTTTAACTTGAAATATCAGCGTTTATCGTGTAATGTATCTTTTGGTCTATTGTTGATGTTTTTTGTTAAAGTTTAAATATAAATCGAATATCTTGAGGTAATAATGAGTTTGAAGCGTATTCTGTCAGCAGCACTGCTCCTTGCAGGGCTGACCGCTTTTTGTGCTGAGGCCCCCAAAGCCGGGGGGACAGCACTTGCAGATGAGATCTCTGCTGTTTTGAAGGGGAAAAAAGTTTCCGGTGCTGCTGATGCTGTCCGTGAATTGAAGGCTTTGAGTGCCAAAAATGGTCAGGCTGCGGCCTTGTTGGGATTGTGCTTCAAAGAGGGATACGGAACCGCTGTTTCTCTGCCTGCGGCCCGCAATTATTTTCTCACTTCCGCCAAGCAAGGCAATGCTGTCGGTCAGTTCTGGGCAGGTTTTTTCCTGCTCCGGGGGATCGGTGGTGCCGCCGATGTGCCCAAGGGCGTCGATTTGCTCGAAAGCTCCGCTGTCCAGGGTATTTCCAATGCAATGGTACTGCTCGCTCACGTTTATCTTGAAGGCTATACCAAAAACGGCCGGATCGTGATCCGTGAGGATCATCCTCTGGCAGTCCGTTACCTGCGGCGTGCCGCAGCAGGCGGCAATAAAGAAGCAGCGATGGTAATGGGCGACTGGTTCTTCAAGGGCGGTATGCTCAAAAATGATCCTGCTCAAGCCCGGGAATGGTATCTCCTTGCCGGCCACCGTTACAGTGAAGCTGCCGTCGCCGAGGTCGATTACGAAGCCGGAAACGATGACAATATCAAAAAACAGGCTTGGGCAAAACTTGTTGCCCTGGCTGATGCCGGAAATGCCCGTGCTCAAATCTACACCGGGTGGATCTACTTCAAAAACGGAGAAACCGCCCGTGCAGCTGCCCTGGCTGATGCCGCCGTAAAGGACTCCTATCCCCCCGCCCTGACCCTCAAGGCTCTTATTGCCAAACAGCAGGGCAATAGGAACTGGCTCGACATTATGCTCAAAGCCGCCGCTGCCGGCGACCCGGAAGCCCTCGTTCACGCCGGATTCCAGTTGGCTTCAGGCCGGGGCAGTGCCACTTCCCGCGGTGTGGAAATGCTTGAAAGAGCAGCCCGCAGAGGTGTGACCGGCGGTCTTGTAAAAATGGGCCGCATCTACTTGCAGGGACGTCTTGTCCCCAAAGATGAATTCCAGGCCTTTGATTTCTTCAGAAAAGCTGCCGGAAAGGGCAATATTGAAGGTAAATACTTCCTCTCACTGTGCTACCGTGACGGATTGGGCTGCCGTGTCAATCATTCTCAGGCCGCCCAGCTGGCCTTTGAAGCAGCCGAAGCCGGTGACAGTTATGCTCAGACACTTTACGCAACCTACCTGCGTGACGGGATCGGTGTCCGCCGGGATTCCACTTCAGCTGTGAGTTATCTGCAAAAGGCCATTGCTCAGGGGAACATCCACGCTCAGGGACTTCTTTCCGACCTGGTCAGCAAGGCAGATGACATTGCCGCGAACTCCCTTGATAACGGGTTGCAGCTTGTGCAAAAGGCCGCCGTGGACGGCGATGCCATTTCAGCCTATTCCCTCGGCCGCATCTATACTGAGGGTGTCAAGGTCAAACGCGACTACGCACAGGGCCGCAAAAACTACGAACTTGCAATGGCACGCAAACATCCTGAAGCCTACGCAGCTCTGGCTGAATATTACCTTAACGGCTGGGGTGTTGCAAAGAATTACAAGAAAGCCAACGATCTTGTTGCTCAGGGTAAAAAATTCCGCAGCAGCAGTGCCTATGTGATTTCCGCTTTGTGCAAACTCAACGGCACCGGCGTCAAAAAGGATATCCCCGGAGCGTTGCGTGAATTCCGGCAGGCCGCCGCAATGCGGAACGCCGCCGCAGAACTTTGGTTGGGCATCTGTCACGCCAAAGGGATCGGAGTTGCTCTCAATGAGACAACAGCCTACAATCACTTCCGCCGTTCCGCCCTTTTGGGCAACAGTTCCGGTATGCTTATGATGGCTCTCTGCTTCCGCGACGGTATGGGAGTAAAGAAAAATCTCCAGTCCAGTTTCACCTATCTCAAAAAAGCCGCTGAAGCCGGCAATGCAGATGCCATTTACGAACTTGGTCTTGTCTACGCAAATGGCGTCCATACCGCCAAGGATATGACAGAAGCGGTCAAATGCTTCCGTGCCGCCGCAGAAAAGGGCAACTCTTACGGTATCTATGAGCTGGCCTGCTGTTACGAAAACGGCCGGGGCGTCGAAAAAGATGTGCAAAAGGCCGCCGCGTTGTACAAGATCTCTGCAACTGCCGGCAATCGTTATGCCCAGTTTATGATCGGCCGCTGCTACGAGGGCGGTATCGGAGTGCCGCAGGATAAATATGAAGCTGTCCGGTGGTACAAAAAAGCTGCTGCAGGCGGTTTCAAATATGCTGCCAAGCGTGCCGCAGAACTGCAGAATGCACTGGATAATCTGACTCTTTGAATAAAAGAAATAACCTCAAATCATAAATGAAAGGAAAACATTATGTGCCAGAAAGAAATTTTCGCTGATGGAATCGGTCAGATCCACTTCGCCGGAGCAATGGTTCGCTTTGACTTCGTCACCCTGCAGCCCGGTGAAGATGGTGCCGCTCCCGTGCCCCAGAGCAGCCTGCGTGTCATTATGCCCCCCCAGGGTTTTCTGAGTGCTTTCAACTCTATGCAGCAGCTCATTGACAAACTGCTGGAAGCCGGAGTTCTTCAGAAGAACGAAGCTGCCAAGTAATTTTTCTGTCAGCTGAAAAATCTTCTTCCGCCCCGGAAGATCGAAAATCGGGGCGGAAGAAAGATCCAGCCGGACTTCCCGGAGCCTCAAGCACAGTTGCCGGATGAAAAAAAACGGAAATTGTCCTTGAGTTTTCAGAAAAACAAATGTGACCATTAAAACAAAAAAAGAACATTCAACATAGGGATTGAAAGTATGAAGAAAATCAATCAATTTGTCGTCGGAGCGGCAGTCCTGGCAGTCGCTTTCGTCATTTCCGGATGTCAGAATATGGAAGACTACCGGAAAGAACGTGCCGAATATGCCATCAAGCACTTTGAAGGTGCCAAATACCGGGAACTGGTGGAAGGTAAAAAACTTACCCTCAGTGAATGTATCAATCTGGCCAAAGAGCACAACTTGAACCTTCAAGTCAGCAAACTGGAAGAAAAGGTCGCCAAGGAACTGCGTACCGCTGAAATGCTGGGTATGCTTCCTGAACTCAACATCAACGATACCGCCACCTGGCGGAGCAACGATCCTGCCTCTTCAAGCAAAAAGGTGGGTGAAAACGGTTTGACCTATGGCTATTCCCAGAGTCAGGACCGTAATGTCAATTACTTCAATATCGACCTTGCTTTGAGCGTTTTGGACTTCGGTTTGGCCTTCTTTAACACCCAGCAGGCACAGGATCGGGTCTATATGCGTGAACAGCGTACTGAACGTGCCGCTCAAAATCTGACCCTTGATGTTGTCCGTTCCTACTTCTCTGTGGCTGCCGCCCAAAAAGCCATCCGGATCACCACCGGCCTTCTGGAAGAGTGCAAGAACCGTTACGAACTGATCCAGAAACTGGGCAAAACCGGTCAGATCGATCCTTTCCGTGCCTTTGATGAGACCCGCCGTTTCATTGATATGGAAAAACGTCTCACCAACTATGTCCGCAGCTACGAAAACAGCTGTGTTGAACTGCGTTCCCTTCTGGGAATGGCTCCTTCCGGCAAGATCGTCGTCGAAGATGCCTATTTGAACCGTCTGCCCGACTACGAACTGCCCGATATCGAACTTATGGAACAGATCGCTCTTTTCAAGCGTCCTGAACTTTACGAAATCGACATCCAGCGTCACATCAACATTCTGGAAGTCCGCAAAGAGATCGTTATGATGTTCCCCAACGTCCGTATCTTCTACGACTTCACCAATTCCAGTAACTCCTTCCTCTACCATATGAACTGGTGGGAACTCGGTATCCGTGCCGCCTACAATCTGTTGAAGATCCCGGTGCACGTTTCCAGAGCTCTGGCTATGAACGAACAGGTCAAAGCTGAAGAAAAACGCGGTTTTGCCCAGGCCATCGCCGTGATGGCTCAGGTCCGTATCGCCCACGCCAATCTGATCGCCACCAAGCAGCGTTATGACATTGACACCAAGACCTACAACGCCTTCTCTGCCAACTTGGCTCAGGCCCGCCGCACCGTCCGTGCCGGAGAACTTTCAAAACTCCAGTTGGATCACATCCGTCTGGCCACTGCCGAAACTGAGATCGAACGTCTTATGTCTATGGGCAACTACTATGTTTCCTACTACCGTATGCTCAATGCCATCGGTATCAAATCCATCAGTGCCAAGAGTCTCAGTGCCATCCGCAATGAGCTTGAAGCTGCCAAACGCCGTGCCGGAAAAGAGCTGGAACTGGCCCGTCGGGAATACAATGCCCGTATGGCTGCCGCCGGTGCAAAAAACAAGTCTGACGACGTTGTGGCCATTGAGAGCAAGGTTATCAATCAGCCTCTCACCAACTTCGGCAGTGTTGATTTCCTGTCAGTTTATGACTCAACTCCTGCCAAAGCTGCCAAAGCCGGCAAAGGCGGCAAATAAGTTTCGTACAAGCTGCTCTTGCAGCCCTGCAGGGAGAGGAGCTTTTTTAACAGAGCACTTATCCTGAGCAAAGCAGAATGTTCCGGGCGATCTTGAAACAGGTCGCCCATTTTTCTTGAAATAACTTCAGTGTTTTTTCTTACTTTTTAACGCTTCACAGAAAGGATCATACCAACAATGAGTAAATGTCCCTATTGCCATATTGAAGTCAGTGAAACTGCCATTGAAATCGAAGACGGCTGCTGCCCTGAATGCGGTGCTATGATCAGTGCCCCCGATTTGGGTATGGGCGATGATGAGCTGGACGATGAGGATGAATTCGATTACGGTGATGATCAGGAAGATATTTTTGCCGATCTTGATGAAGATGATGAATTTCAGCACACCAGTGAGTTTGATGACGACGAATTTGATGATTTAGACGAAGAATTCGACGACGACGAATTCGACGACGACGAATTTGATGATGACGAGGAATACAGAAAAAATGTTTGATATTGAGATCCGCCGTACTTTTTCAGCCGCCCATCAGCTTAAAGGATACGATGGGGACTGTAAAAATCTTCACGGCCACAACTATAATGTGATCGCGGTTGTCCGTACTGATGTACTCAACGACATCGGTATTGCTCTTGACTTCAAAAAGCTGAAAGCTGCTCTTGATGAGATCCTTGACGGTTATGACCACAAGAACCTTTCTGAGCTGCCCGAGTACGGCGAGATCAATCCCACAAGCGAAGTGATGTCCCGGAACATCTATCGCCGTCTGAGTTCAATGCTCAACGACGGCACGATCAAAGTGCACAGTATCCGCATTGAAGAATCTGCCGGATCTGCCTGTACTTACTTTGAGGAGTAACTCCCCCAAGTGCGTGTTTGTGAAACTTTTGCAAGTATCCAGGGAGAATCCACCCACGCCGGAAGAAAGTGTTTTTTCATCCGGCTCAGCGGGTGCAATTTGAATTGTTCCTATTGCGACACCCTTTACGGCCGCTCTTTTGAGGCGGGGAATGAACGTTCCGTGGACTCCCTCGTTCAGGAAGCTCTTTCAAGCGGGCTTAAACTGGTGGAAATCACAGGGGGGGAACCTTTGTGTTGTGCTTCAACTCCGGAGCTGTGTCAGGCCCTTTTGGACAAAGGTTTTGAAGTGCTCCTTGAGACCAACGGTTCTCTTTCTCTCAGAGCCGTTCCGGCGGCTGTCCGTAAAATCGTCGACTGTAAACTTCCCGGTTCCGGTATGGCAGAGCATAATCTGTACGAAAATTACCCTTTGCTCCAACATCACGATGAGGTGAAGTTCGTCATTTCCGACCGCAAGGATTTTGATTTCGCCTGCAATATCATTGAGAAATATTCTCTTACTTCTTTTACATCCAACCTCATTGCCAGTCCCGTCTGGGGCAAAGTCAGTTTTGAAGAGCTGAGCTCCTGGGTCTTGGGATCCCCTGTTCCTCTGCGTATGCAGCTCCAGATGCACAAGATCATCTGGGGTGACCGCCGGGGGGTTTGAAACAAGGAGTTTTTTATGGAAAAAGCTGTTATCCTCTTATCCGGCGGCCTGGACTCCGCCACCTGTCTTGCCATAGCACGTTCCCGGAACTTTGAGTGCTATACCCTCTCCTTTGACTATGGCCAGCGTCACCGTTGTGAATTGGAGTGTTCTGCCAATATTGCCAAAGCTCTCGGTGCAGCCAGACACTCTGTAATGACCATTGATCTGCGTCAGTGGGGCGGTTCTGCTCTGACCGATGACTCCATTGATGTGCCCGCGGCCAAAGGAGACAACGTTATGCCTGTGACCTATGTGCCTGCCCGGAATATGATCTTTCTTTCCTTTGCAGCCGCCTGGGGCGAGATCCTCAAGGCACGGCATATTTTCATTGGCGTCAACAGCGTTGATTACTCCGGATATCCTGATTGCCGTGCGGCATTCATTGATTCCTTCCGCCGTACGGCCGATCTGGGGACCTGTGCTTCGGACGAGGGGTGGAACTGGGTCATTGAAACCCCCTTGCAGGCAATGAGCAAGGCTGAGATCATCCGCACCGGAAGTTCCTTGGGGGTGGATTATTCGATGACGGTCAGCTGCTATAACCCGGACAATTCAGGACGGGCCTGCGGTATCTGTGACAGTTGTGCTTTACGCAAAGCCGGCTTTGCCGATGCCGGGATCCCTGATCCGACCTGTTATCAGGAGCGTTGAAAAATGGACAGGATCCTTATTGAAAATATTACCGTCAATGCCATTATCGGCACTCTGCCGCACGAAAGGATCCGGCGCCAGATGCTTGTGATCGACATTGAAATTTCTCTTGACCTTAAGGCTGCGGCTGAGAGCGATGACCTTTTCAAAAGTGTGGACTATTCTGAAATCGAAAGGCGTACCGTTGAGATCGCTGAAACCTCTTCATTTCAGCTCCTTGAAGCTCTTGCGGGAGCTCTTGGAAAAATGCTTCTTTCCTATGATCTTGTTCAGCAGGCCAAAGTTTCTCTTTTCAAAGCTGCTGGCAGTGCTGCCGGAAAGGGTGTCCGTGTCATTATGGAGTTCGGCAAATGAAAAAGAATGATGACGAAAAACTCACTCCGATGATGCGGCAGTACAAAGAGGCAAAAGCTTCTATTCCTCCCGATGCGGTTCTTCTCTTCCGTCTGGGGGACTTTTACGAAGAATTTTTTGAAGACGCTGAAAAAGTCAGCTCCGTTCTTGATCTCGTTTTGACCAAACGGCAGGGATATCCTATGTGCGGATTCCCTTTTCACGCCTTGGAAAGTTATCTGCCCAAACTGGTGGGGGCGGGACTCAAAGTTGCCATCGCCGACCAGATGGAAGATCCGAAACTTGCCAAAGGCATCGTCAAACGTGAAATCACCCGTATCATCACTCCGGGAACTGTTACAGAAAGTTCAATGCTCAATGCCGGCGTCAACAATTATGCTGCGGCCCTCTGCAAAGGGAAAGGGGACTCCTATGCTCTCGCGGTACTGGATATCAGTATCGGGGAATTTTTTGTCCTGACGGGCAATCTGGAACAGATAGACGGCGAACTGCGCCGCTTTGATGTGCGTGAAACGGTCATTGAACCGGACTTACTGTCGGAATTCCGCAACAGTGCTCCTCTGCCCGGACCGGAAAAAATGCTCTTTACGGAACTTGACCGTTACGAATTTGACTTTGAAGACAACAACCGTTATTTGTGTTCCCATTTCAAAGTGCTTTCAATGGACGGCTTCGGCTGCCGGGAATTCCCTCACGCCGTCAGTGCCGCCGGAGCGTTGCTCCGCTATGCGGTGGAAAATCTCCGCCACGAAGCCGGACACGTAACAAAGTTGGAACTGCGTTCCTGCGGTTCGGCTCTTGAACTGGATCCTGTTTCTCTGCGGAATCTTGAGATCGTCTGTTCTATGTATGACAAGAGCAAGACCAACTCTCTTTTGGGTATCCTTGACAAAACCGTGACTCCTATGGGGGGCAGAAAACTGCGTAACTGGCTTCTGCGTCCCCTTAAAGAGCGTGTTGCTATTGAAGAACGTCAGGATGCCGTAGAGGCCTTTCAATACGATCATCTTTCTCTTGCGGAGCTCCGGGAAACCATCGGAGTCATCCGGGATATTGAACGGATCACGGGCAAACTCAATATCGGCAGTGCCGGTCCCCGGGATCTGCTGGCTTTGGGCGTGTCCCTTGATTGTCTGCCGGGGGTGCGGCTGCTTCTGGAACCTTTGAATCTGAACATCTTTTCCAAAGCTCTTGCCCGGATCGCAGACTTCACTGAACTGGTGAACCGCATTTCCGAAACGATCGACGAGAACGCTCCGGCACTTCTTGCAGACGGCGGCGTGATCAAAAGCGGTGTTTCCCCTGAGCTGGATGAGTTCCGTGCCGCTGCAACTGAAGGAAAAAGCTGGCTTGCTCAGATACAGATGCGGGAAATCGAAAGAACCGGTATCAAATCCCTCAAAGTAAAATACAATTCCGTTTTCGGCTACTATATCGAAGTGAGCAAATCCAATCTGGCTGCCGTCCCTGATGATTATATCCGTAAACAGACTCTCGTCAATGCGGAGCGTTTCATCACCCCCGAACTCAAGGAACTGGAAAACAAGATCCTGGGAGCGGAAGAAAAGGCAAGAAATCTGGAATGTGAACTCTTTAACAAGCTCCGCCTTGAAGCCCTTGAATATACCCAGGCTTTGCAGGATGCCGCCGATGCCGTAGCCGAGATAGATGTGCTCTGTTCCCTTGCCGAATGTGCCAGACTTAACGACTATGTGCGGCCTGATATTTATGAAGATGACCGTTTGATCATTGAAGGCGGCCGTCATCCGGTTATAGATCAGATGATCCCCGGAGAATTTGTCCCCAATGACTGCAAGCTGGACACCGGATACAACCGGCTTATGCTGATCACGGGCCCCAATATGGCGGGCAAATCCACCTATATCCGTCAGACGGCTCTTTTGGTGATTATGGCCCAGCTCGGCTCTTTCATTCCGGCCCGATCCGCCTCTATCGGACTCGTTGACCGGATCTTCACCCGGGTGGGGGCGGCGGATGATCTTTCCCGCGGGCAGAGTACCTTTATGGTGGAAATGCTTGAAACGGCCAATATTCTCAATCACGCCACGTCCAACAGTCTGGTGATCCTTGATGAAATCGGCCGGGGAACCAGTACCTTTGACGGTCTTTCCATTGCCTGGTCGGTGGCGGAGTATCTCCACGATGTCATCGGATGCCGCACTCAGTTTGCCACTCACTACCACGAACTGACTGAAATGGCGATAACCCGCAGAGGCATTATGAATTACAATGTGGCGGTCAAGGAATACGGCGATGATATTATTTTTCTGCGGCGTATCGTTCCCGGCCCCAGTGACCGGAGTTACGGGATCCACGTTGCCAAGCTGGCGGGACTTCCGGATCACGTTCTCGACCGGGCAAAGCAGCTTCTTGAGCTGCTGGAAAAAAATGACGATGTCAACAGAGAGGCTGTGTCCCTGCTCCCCCGCTACCTGACAAGCCCCAAAAAGAAAAAAAACCGCAAAGACGATCCCGGTCAAATGCTGCTCTTTTGAAGCTCTTGAAAACTTGTTTTCTGTACCAAAAAAAGTGCCGCTGTCCTTTTTTTACAGGTCAGCGGCACTTTTAATTACGGCAAAGATTATCAGTCAACGACTTTGACACCCAGAGCAAATTCACTGCCGTCTGCGGAAGCCAGAGCGGCGGCTGAGGTCACGGGGTTGGAAAAGTCGGCAAAGATACCGCCGTCGACGACGTAGTTGACACATTCTGTTTCGCAGCAGGCATCAAATTCACAGGTAACTTGTTCATCGGCGGGACGGTTGCATTCATAGGTGGAAATATAACGGAGTTCACCGGGTTTGAGTTCAAATTCACGCACCAGAACCGCATCCTTGCGGATGATACCCAGATATCCCACGGGACGCAGGCGGCTTACAGCTGCGACGATTCTGGGGGTGTCGAGGGAGTCTTTTTCATAATCCAGAGCCAGCAGCCCCAAAGTGAAAGCATCGCGGACAGGCATACCGGCAGCGATTTTTTCTGCAATGGGGTCGGTCTGAGAACCGTTGGACACAACAGCATATTCACCGGCAATGCGGACACAGTTGTAACTGATGTAGGGATTTTTGGCCAGGTCGCCTTCAAAGCCGGGACGGGGCATAATGGCAACTTTATCTCCCTGAAGAACAGCCATACGGTTGGGGAATGAACGTGAGGAAACGCGATAAAAGGCTCCTGCACGGCCGGATTTGGTCATACCGATAGCAACAATACGTCCGAGATACATAATTAATTCTCCTTGAAAAAAGTTTACAGGTTTCAATACATAAGATACACCCGCAAAAGGAAAAACTCAAGAGGAAAGTAAAAAAATTACATAAATAAGCTCCATAATTTATTTGTAAATCCGGAAAACCGGTGCTATCTTATTCCCGGTAAAACAAGATTCAGGAGAGTTACAATTTATGAATGTATGCCAGTTGAAAGAAAAACTCTGCCGCCAGATCGATCAGTGCAGAGAAGAAATTATCCGTTCAGGTGAAAAATTGCTGCAGATGCCTGAACTTGCGTATAAAGAAAATAAAACAGCCGCCTTTGCCGCTTCTTTTCTGGAATCCCGGGGGCTGGAAATAAAGAAAAATCTTGCCATTACAGGATTCCGTGCTGACTTTGACACCGGCCGCCCCGGGCCCAAAGTTGGAATATTGGGCGAACTTGACGGTTTGATCGTCCCCAATCACGCTTTTGCTGACCCGGAAACTCACGCCGCTCACGCCTGCGGTCATCACGTCCCCCTTAATGCAATGCTCTGGACAGCGGCATTTCTTACTCAAGCTGAGACAGCAAAGGAGCTTTCAGGCTCCCTTGCCTTTGTGGGGACCCCCTCTGAAGAGTGCCAGAATCAACCCTATATCGCTCAGCTGGTCGCTGAAGGCAAACTTGAGTTTTTCGGCGGCAAATCCCAGATGATCGCTGAAGGGGTTTTCGACGATATCGACATTGCCGTAATGCTTCACGCAGGCGACCGGAACTTCACGCCTTCCGGCTTCAACGGTTTTGTGATGAAACAACTGATTTTCAAAGGACGTTCTGCTCACGCGGGGGCTTATCCTGAACGGGGTGTCAATGCTATTTCAATGATGCGTTGTGCTATGGCGATGATCGACGCCCAGCGGGATACCTTCCGGGATGAGGATCACGTCCGTATCCACGGCTATATCCCTGACGGCGGCGAAGCGGTCAATGTGGTCCCTGACCGGACAGTTTTCACTTTGCAAGTCCGGGGCGGCTCACCGGAAGCCATTGCAGATGCCTCTGAAAAAATTGACCGCTGTATCCACGGAGCGGCTCTGGCTTTCGGCGGCGATGCGGAAGTGAGAAATATTTTCGGGTTTATGCCCCTTGTTCCTTACAGTGCTTTGGATGATCTCCACATTGCCAATGCCGAACTGATCGCCCCCGGCGTGCCCTTTACCAGAGGCATCTATCGCCCGTCCTCGACGGATATGGGGGATGTGAGTATGATCCGGCCCTCACTGCACGCTTATTCCAGGGGCTTTGAAGGCACAGCTCATACGGACACCTTTTTGGTCAACGATCCTCAGGCGGCCTATGTGGATGCGGTGAAATTCCTTGTCTGCGACGCTGTGGATCTGCTCTGGAAAGATGCCGAAACAGGCCGCAGGATCGCAAAACTGCCTACACCGATGAATAAAGACAGCTACCTTGAAGCAATGCGGCAATTTTCCTCTGTCAAAAACTTTTCCTGTATGAAGTAAAGTTGCTTCAATAGCAGTTTTATTTTTTCCGGGGAGCTGTATACAGTGTATAACTTCCAGGAAGCAGAGAGACAGTATTGTTTCTGACGTCGACAGGATCGCCTTTTTCGTTGCGGCACTCTGTGATTGAAAGCATTTTCAAGGTAAAATCCACCTTGTTGTACTGCAATTGGACAACGGGCGGTTCTTTTACGCAGTTGACATACCTGTTTGCCATTGTTCTGTATGTGCGTCCCCGTGTGACATCGGCAAGGAATTTCTGATCCGGAAAAAGAGTGAGATGCCATTGGTTTCCGGAGATTTTTTCCATAAAGTAGCAGCCGTTACCGGTGGATGAAGCAAAGTCAGAGCTTTTTCTTCCCACGATGCGGCACAATTTTTCAGGGGAGTTTATCTGCATATCGGTATCGTTGGAATAGCCGAAAAACTCTTCTGAAAGATAGACGACAAGATCGTTTTCTTTTTTGATCTGCAACGTCTCGCTTTTCCACTCTTCCGGCAGTTCTTCAAGAGAGAGAGCTTTCCTTGAGTTCTCCCGGAAAAATTCTCCTGAAATGGCAAATGCCGCCGCCCGGGAAGGAGTACCGGCAATGTTGAAAAAATGCACCAGCCAACCGGGGTTCCACGGGGTCACATCAAAAGGCGTATAGGTGAAGTAGCTGCCGATCTGTATATTGTGTTCAAGATATTTGGCGGCAATAGCGGCGAGAGGATAACCGTTGGTGGTTCCGGTGGCATCAAATTCATAAGAGATGACCGGATGGGGCGAGGGAGCCCGCAAGGCGAATCTGTTAAACCATTTCTGAGCGATGGGCAGATGATTGACCTGATCTGTGTTGACCGCATCAAAACCGAAACCGCTGTTCAGATAACTGCCGATGGTCACAAGATCAATGGGGGCTTTGTCAAAGACTTCGTCCAATCCTTCAGGCAGAATTCCTGAGTAGCTTGTAAACTGGGCGTGAAGGACATTTTTGCCGAAATATTTGTCCACAATGGGCCATAAGGTCTTGAAATAATGGTCCATAATTTCCGCACGGAAAAGAGCAAAACATTTGTCTTCATCAACTTCAGAGCTGTGATTTTTGCGAAACTCCTGCCACAGGGCAATAAACTTTTTCCGCAGAGGGCCGTGAGAAGAGGCGGCGGTGACCTGTGAAATTTCCTGTTCCGGATCTTCTTCCACGGTCAAACCTTTGTTGGGATAAACCGGTTCGTTGCACAATTCAAAGACGACGATATTTTTATATTCGCTCAAGGTTTTGCCGGAATAACGGTTTTTTCGTGAAAAGAGAGCGTTCATATAACGGACTTGAGCATCCAGAGCATCCTGATCCCAGATCATTGCGTCCACAGAGAAAAAGTTGGTAAATCCGAAAGCCCTCTGGGAATGGATATACCAGTAGGCATAGAGTTTTTCCTGTGCCAGCTGATTGGCGACAGTGTTCCAGTAGGAAATGGGGGAAAGCATCAGGAATATGCCGTTTTTTTCACAGGCGTCAATGAGATAGTCAAAAACTTCCATATTGCGGTTTTCCACAATATTCCCCATAGGATCGGTGATCTCCCGTTCATACATATGCATACGGACAAGGTCGATGCCCATCAGTTTGAAGTGAGCGATATCTTTATCCACAGCCTCTTCCTGACGGATACCCAGTTCCTCAAGATTGTAGAAATTATGATTGAATGGAGCGTAATAGTTGACCCCCCAGAGGCGGACGACTTGCCCGTCTGCGTCATAAATGGTGCGGTCTTTGACATAAAAAGGAGCTTTGAAACGGAATCCCTGCATATTTTTCTCCATCAGTTGTATGATCCGGTTAAAGAATTTACAGCGGCAATAAAAAAGAGAGAAAAGAATTTTTCTCTCTGTGAAAGCCGGAAAAAACTTATTCCATTAAAGTCAGATTGTTGCGGTGGATCACTTCGTCTTCGGTGTCGCTGCCGAGGATCTTGTGAAGTTCATCAGAACTTTTCCCTGATATCTTACGGCATTCAGCGGCAGAAAAATTCACCAGCCCCCGGGCGATGACGCAGCCGGCGTTATCAGCGATTTCAACGGTGTCGCCCCGTTTGAACTCTCCAATGACTGAAGTCATACCGGAAGAAAGAAGACTCTTCCCTTTGGCCGAAAGAGCATCCGCAGCCCCTTCATCGACGACCACCCGGCCGGCAATGCGGCTGAAATAACGCAGATAACGTTTTTTTCCGGGGATCCTTTCCCGGGGCGGGAAAAGGGTTCCTTCATCGGCACCGGCCAGGATCTTTTCAAGGATCTTTTCTTTCCGGCCGTCGGCGATCCACAAATGGGCTCCCGCCGCAGTGGCAATAGAAGCGGCGATCAGTTTGGAACTCATACCGCCCACAGAATAGTCTGAATTGTCCGTTCCCCCTGCCAGAGCTTTTACAGAAGCGGTCAATTTGGGGACAAGGGGGATACGTTCCCCCAGAGTTCCGTCAGGATTCCGGTCACGCAAACCGTCCTCTGTGGTCAGAATGATCGCAAGTTCCGAACCGGTCAGTGAACAGAGAAGCCCCGCCAGTTTGTCATTGTCACCGAATTTGAGTTCAGCCACCGAAACAGGATCGTTTTCATTGATGACAGGGAGCAGATTTTTTTCCCACAGGGCGTTGATGCAGTTCATCACGTTGAGGTAACGGCTGCGGGAGTTCAGATCTGCCGCAGTCAGAAGCAGCTGGGCGGGCAGAAAGCCGTATTTGGCACACTCTTCGGCATAAATCGCCATCAGTCTGGTCTGTCCTACGGCGGCAAGAGCCTGTTTTGCGGCAAGCTCTTTGGGACGGTGTTTCAGATTGAGAAGCTCCATTCCCATTCCCACAGCACCGGAACTGACCAGAAGCACCTTTTTTCCGGCCTGCCGCAGATGAGCGATCCCCTCGACCAGAGCGGCAATAGAGTGCCGGTCGGTCAGGAGCCGGGTACCGGCTTTGACGATGATCTGACGTGCCGACTCAACGGCCGTTCTTCTTATTTCCAAATTTTCCATAATTATCTTTTTTGTGATTGTTGAATTGTTTTTTACCGCTTGCACCCGGATTCCGGGGCGGAGCATCCGGACCGGAACGGCGTTTTTTGAGGACCTCTATCTGGGCACGGCGTTCAGCCAGTCCCCGCTGGACCTGCAGGGGATTGCCCTCTGAATCCTTGCCTGTGTAGTACATAGCCGCCCCCATAGTCATCGGCAGCGGGATATAATCCTGCACCTGCTGCAAGCTCCAGCGGTGGCGGTTGAGAAAGTCATCCACGATCTTCATATCCTGCCCGGTACAGCCGGGGAAATTGGAAATGAAAAGGGGAATGATATACTGTTCAAGGCCGTGTTCCTTACTGATGATCTCAAAGCGGCGCATAAATTCATAAAACTCCTCAGCGGAACTTTTACGCATCAATCTGAGCACATTGGGTGCCAGATGTTCAGGGGCTACTTTCAAATGTCCTGAAACGTGATGACCGATCATCTCTTCCATAAGTTCCGGCTGCTTCAGTGCCAGATCCAGACGGACACCGGAGTTGATATAAACGTGCTTCACTTTGGGGATCTTCATCAATGAACGCAACAGTTCCACAGTGGCTTTGCCGTCGCAGTGGTAATTGGGACAGATTTTCGGATAAAGACAGCTGGCACGGTGGCAGAGTTTGCATTTTTCCGGGTCGGTAACGCTGCCGAATGTATTTCCGGCGGCCCCGCCTACGTCTGAAATAGTCCCCTTGAAGTGAGGCATTGCAGCAATGGATGCAACTTCCCGTTTGATGGATTCCTGACTGCGGCTCATAACAGTACGTCCCTGATGGGCCACAAGGCCGCAGAAGGCACAGGCTCCGGGGCAGCCCCGAATGGCTTGCACAGAGTTTTCTATCGTAACAAAAGCCGGGATCCGTTTTTTGTATGACGGATGAGGCAGTCTGGCATAGGGAAGTTCGTGAACGAGGTCAAGCTCTTCCGGTTTCAGGGGCAGCGGCGGAGCTTCGATGACCAGAAGTCTGTCTCCGTAACGCTGAACAAGTCCGCATCCCCGGTAGGGATTCATCTCTTCTTCCACCAGTTTCGTGGCGGTCATAAGGGCATCTTTGTTTTTTAAGGTCTCTTCATAGGAAGGCAGTTCCCGATAGTTGGAAACATCGAAACTTTCAGCGGCCTTTTTACCCAACAGCCGTGCTGTACCGCGGATACCTTCAAGAGTTTTACCATCTCTGAAACGGTCAAAGATCTCAGGTGTCGGTCTTTCACCCATACCGTAGACAAGGATCTCCGCCTTGGCATCCACCAGCACTGAGGGCCGGATCTTGTCCTGCCAGTAATCGTAATGGGCGATACGGCGTAAACTTGCTTCGATCCCGCCCAGCATAACGGGCACCCCGGGAAAAGCCTGGCGGGCCAGCTGGGCGTAAACGGTTACAGCGTGGGGGGGACGTTTGCCGGGGATGTTGTCTTCTGAAAAAGCATCTTCCCGGCGGAGACGGCGGCCGACGGTGTAAAGATTCACCATAGAGTCGATATTGCCTGAAGTCACACCGATCCCGACTCTGGGACGGCCCATAACCCGCAGCGAGTCAGGGGAACTCCAATCGGGCTGGGCGATGACGCCCACCCGGTATCCCCGGCTTTCAAGCAGACGGCCGATGATGGCTGCGCCGAAAGAGGGGTGGTCAACGTAACAGTCACCGGTAATGAGCAAAATATCCAGCTCATCCCAGTGGAGTGCCTCCATTTCGGCACGGGTCATAGGGAGAAAAGGGGCACTCATTTTTTATCCGGAATGAGTCCGGACAAGGGGATCCTGCCCGGAGCAGTAAAGGGTTTATTGCCGATATTTTTAAACAAGACCAACGTTCTTGAAAAAGCACCGTCGTCACAAAGAGCTTTGATATGGCAGCGTTCGTCCTGACTTCCGGTAACAGCGGCATCCAGGATAAACAAAAGGGTATATTTTGTTTTGGGATTGACTCTGAAAACCTTTTCAGGGGAACTGATAAAAGCACCGCTGCCCTCTTTGATGGCCACACAGGGCTGGTGACCGTAAACATCAAGGCAGTAATCGTGGATACTCAAAGCTCTGTCAGAATCGCAAAGCATCGTGACTGCGGCATACATACGTCGTGCAGGAAGGAAAGCAAAATTCTTTTCATCAAATCCTTTAACCCCGGAGGGAAAAAGAGAGGAAATTTCGGCACACAGGATCTTGCCGCCGCGGAAATCGACGGTCACATTGCGGACAGGCTCACTCTCAGGTGCCGGAACGGCTGTCGGGACTTTGGGAGCGGCAGCTTTTGGGGCGGCAGCGGGAACAGGGGCAGCGGCTTTGGGGGCAGCTTTGTCAGAGCCTTTCTTCCCGGCAGCGGCGGCTTTGGGGGCGGCGGCTTTTTTCTTAGCTGTAACGGTTTTGGCAGTTTTTGCCTTCCCCTTTGCTTTTTTGGCATCACTGCTTTTAGTGTCCTTTGCTGCGCCGCAAAGGAGCAGTGAGCACATAAGAAACAGAACAAGCAGGATTTTCATAATATTCTATATTTTCCCTGACAATTGTTTATAAAGGAAAAGCCGGAAAAAGGACGTTTCAAACCGTCCCCTCCCGGCTTTAGCTGGAAAATTCCTGCTGAATTATTCAACAGTGATGGCACTGCAGGGGCAGGCATCAACGCAAGCACCGCAGCTCACGCAGGAATCCTCAACGACCACAGCCTTATCGCCTTCGAGCTTGATAGCTTCGGCGGGGCAGGCATCCACACAGGCACCGCAACCGGCGCAGGTATCTTTGTCAATTTTAGCAGCCATTTTCTTTGTCTCCTTATAATTTTAGTAGGGATAAGTATAATATAACGCCACCGGATGACTTTTTCAAGTCTTTTTCCGTTAAAAGTTCAACTTCATACAGAAAGTCAGACTTTTGCAGTTTTCAGCACTCCTCCTCCAGCAGCTTGGCGACGATCTTGCGGAATTCGTCGCCTGCGGGAGATTTTTCCAGACGGACAAAGGGAGTTCCGGTGTCCCCGCCCTGACAGATGGCAGGGTCAATAGGCAGTTTTCCCAGGAAGGGAACATTGTATCTGGCAGCCAGTTCTTCACCGGCTCCGGTTGAAAAGATGGCAGTGACTTCGCCGCACTTGGGGCAGATGAAGGTGCTCATATTTTCCACGATACCGGATACGGGGAATCCCAGCTGATTGCAGAAATTCAAGGACTTGGCCACATCGCTTGCTGCCACCTGCTGAGGGGTGGTCACGATAATAGCTTCGCCGGATTCCAGCAGATTCTGGCAGACGCTCAAAGGTTCATCGCCGGTGCCGGGGGGGCAGTCGATGACCAGAAAATCCAATTCGCCCCAGTTGACTTCACCCAGAAGCTGTTTGACCACGGCGATTTTCATAGGTCCCCGCCAGATCACGGGGGAGTCGGGGGTTTCGAGCATCATTCCCAGAGACATCACTTTGAGAGTGCCTGCAGTCACAGGTTCGATCATCTGACCGTCTGAAAGGGGCTGTGCATTTTCCATATTGACCATCTTGGGGATGCTGGGACCGTGGAAGTCCACATCCAGAAGGCCGACGTTGAAGCCTTCCATCGAAAGTGCCACTGCCAGATTGGCGGAAACGGTACTTTTGCCCACGCCGCCTTTACCTGACATAACGACGATCTGCCGTTTTATCTTGCTCAGATTCTGCCGCATCTTGCGCTCGCTTTCATCCTCGCACTGATGTCCGCAACTGGAGCAGTTGCCCGAACACTTTTTTTCTTCGTCACTCATTTTTATTCCTTTCATCAATAGTGATTTACCAAGAAAAAATCAGTCAATGATCTGCCGTGCCAGCAGAGCGGCATCGGCTTCTTTGTCAACTCCTGCCAGCCTGAGAACAAAGCGGTACCGTCCGGGCTGGATCTCATACTCTTTGCGGACATCGGGGCCGCAGGTGGCAGTCCCGAGTCCCCGCTGACGGCAGTCGCAGTTGACAAAAACCCCATCTTCTTCCCGGAGTTCTCCGGAGTGGAGAGTTTTCCAAAGCTGCTCCACGGAGTAACGCAAGGCCGAAAATTCCATTGTTCCCGGAGCGGCGATCAGGAGTCCCGATCCCTCATATCCTTCCCGGAAAGCGACATACTCCACTTCGGTACGGTTGCCGTTTTCCTGGGGCATAATGTAGGGGACGAACATATCTTCTGCACTGGTGCGGAATTTACTCAGGTAGGCACTGCTTTTCCGGTCGGCGTAATTTTCCCAGGGGCCTTTGCCGAAATATTCAACGGCATTGAAGTTCCGGGGGAGTTCCAGATTGACGCCCAGCCGTGGGAGTTTTTCAAATTCGGCAGGCACCTGAAATTCAAAGCGTGCTTCCAATGCTCCGCAATCGAGCATCCGGAAACTCTGGAAAAACTCCAATTCCTCCTGTTTGATCCCCGGAGCACGGACAATGGAGTGGAGTTCAACATTGTTCTCTTTGACCCGGAACTGATCGGTAGTGACTTCCACTTCGTCGATTCCTTTGGCGATCCACTGCCAGAGCATACCCGCCTTGCGGGTCCGGACAGGAGCATTTCCCTTCCGGCGTTTCCGGTAGGGACGCTCTTCCATATCGGTCATAAGGGCGATACCGTCATTGTCGGTGGCAGCACGCCAGAGATTGAAGTTGAAGCCCTGCTGCAGCAGCTCCATTCCTCTGTATTTGAGAGAAAAAAGTCCTCCGTCGTTGACAGAAGCACTCAAATCCCCCCCTGTCAAAGTGGCACAGCCGGGAACGGAAGTACAGGAAATTTCAACTTTTTCCCGGGGAACGGCCGGTTTCAGAAAGAGGGGTTTCAGTTCAAAGTTTTCCCAGGCAACTTCAAAGCCTTTGGGGGCCCAGAGCGTATCATTTTTCTGGGTAAAACTGATAAAGAGCGTACATTTCTGATCGGCAGAAACTTCAGGCAGCTCCAGGGGCAGCTTGGTGCACCAGCGGTTTGTAGTGTTGTTGGGGGCCGTGAAAAATCTGCGGTCTTTGCAGTCAACGGTCAAGCCGGTTTTCTGGGGCAGGATCTCAGGCATACTTTCCACACCGGAACGGATCTCTTCGCCGTCGACACGCAAGCTCCAGTTGAGCTGCAAATCGTCAAGGGTGGTAAAATAGCGGCGATTGGTGATTTCAATGGTTCCCTGTTCGTCCATTTTGCGGATCTTGACGGGAGATGCAAGATATTTGAGTTCAAAAAGGGCCGGATGAGGTGTCCGGTCGGGCCAGACGATACCGTCGGTACAAAAATTCCAGTCATTGGGGGTATCGCCGAAGTCGCCGCCGTAGGCCCACATTTTTTTGCCGTCGGCCATTGTTTTAGTGATACCGTGATCCAGCCACTCCCAAATGTAGCCTCCCTGGACTCCGGGGAGCCGTTCAAAGGCATCAAAGTAATCAGCCAGACTGCCGTTGCTGTTACCCATTGCGTGAGAATATTCACACATAATGAAAGGACGGTCGTCGTTGTTCATCTGTGACCAGCGTTCCAGGAGCTCGATCCCGGGATACATAGGAGGAATGAAGTCCGTAAGAAGCCGGGAAGCAGCATTATCTTCCCACCAGTTCCGGTTCTGTCCCCTTTGGAGGGCACTTTCATAATGGAGCAGCCGGGAGGGATCCCGCATACGCAGGTAACCTGCCATAGCCCCGTGGTTGGGGCCCGCGCCTGATTCATTGCCCAGACTCCAGGCGTAAATACAGGCGTGGTTTTTATCCCGTTCAAACATCCGCACTGCCCGGTCGGTGAAAGCTCCGGCCCACTGGGGATTGCGGCAGATATCGTCAAAGAAAGCGTGAGATTCCAGATTGGCTTCGTCGATGACATAAAGGCCGTATTCATCGCAGAGATCGTACAATTCAGGCACCGCAGGATAATGACTGGTACGGACGGCGTTGATGTTGAAACGCTTCATCGTTACGATATCCAGCTTCAAAGTCTCATAAGGGACAGCTTTGCCGTATTCAGGATGATGTTCGTGCCGGTTGACACCGGTGATGAGCACCGGCTTGCCGTTGACCAGGAATTCCCGGTTCTTGACCTCGTAACGGCGGAATCCTACCCGCACAGCGGTAACATCCCGGAGTTTGCCTTCCGCATCTTCAAGAGCGACACACAGCGTGTAAAGGTGAGGCGTTTCCGCACTCCACTGGAGCACATCGGGCAGCTTGACCTGAGTCAGGCGGCGCATCCGTGCGGGATCCTGACTGTTGCCGAACATACCGTAAATATTGGTTTTTTCGGCTTTTCCTTCCCAGACTTGAGTACCGTCAGGAGCAAAGAGGGTCCCTGTAACGGTAAAGGCTTCAGGAACCTGGGGGAAGGAGCAGAAAACTTCCAGATCGAGGGCACCTGTCAAAAGATCCGCCTCCAGCGTGGTGCGGGCAAAAAGATCGGAAATACAGCAGAAATCGGTGGAGTAGAGGTAGAGTGAACGGGAAAGTCCGGGCAGATACCAGTGATCCTGATCTTCAAGGAACGTTCCGTCAGACCATTTGACGACGGCGATAGTGATCTCGTTGACACCGGCAGAAACAAAAGAGGTGATATCAAACTCCGTTGCTCCCCGGGAATCTTTGGATTCACCGACTTTCCGTCCGTTGACAAAGACAACGAAGTAGCTTTCAGCTCCTTCCATATGCAAAACGGTACGTCGGGCTGCCCACAAAGCAGACAAATCAAAAGTACGCCGGTAGACACCGGTGGGATTTTGGGCAGGGACTTCAGGAGGCAGCTCGGCAAAAGGCATCTGGGAATTGGTGTAATGAGGATGATCCACACCACGCATAACCCAGCAGTCGGGAACTTTGACATCACTCCACTGAGCTGCCGGATCGTTCAGCTCAAGAGTTTCCGGGGAAATTGTATATCTGAACTGCCAATCGCCGTCAAGATCCATCGTGTAAGGCGAAAATTTCTTAAACACCTTTCTGGCACTTTCAACGGTGTCAAAGTGAAAAAAAGTAGCACACGCAGGCAAACGGCTGCTGCCCAGATGCTCCGGACTGGTAAAGTCATTATGTCTGATTTGCATAGGAATCAACTCCCTGTTGTTTTGAGTCATTAATTTTGGTTTTTTCATAATATAGCCCTCCGTCAGGATTTTTTCCACTGTGACTCCTTTAAAAAGAGCTTCTTTTGTCGGATTCCTTTGAAGCGGGTTTGAATTTTTCAGAAATTGTGATATATTATATTTTCAATTGTTGTCAAATTGTCAGGAGTTTGATTTGATTATGAGTGAACTTTACGAAAAAACCGTCGGCAGGATCGCTTCCTGTGTTATGCCCACCTACGCCCCGCAGCAGCTTTTTGTGCGAGGTGAAGGCTGCCGGTTGTGGGATTCTGACGGTGTGGAGTATCTGGACTTTACTTCAGGTATCGCAGTGTGCAATCTGGGCCACTGTCATCCGGGGGTGACTGCCGCCATCGCCGGACAGGCGGGGACTCTGGTTCACGTTTCAAATATCTATATGAACGCTGTTGCACCGGCTCTGGCAGAAAAACTGATCTCCGAATCCGGTATGGATGCAAAAATTTTCTTTTGCAACTCCGGAGCTGAAGCCAATGAAGGCTTGATCAAACTTGCCCGTAAATACGGCAATCAGACCGGCCGCAACGAGATCATTTCTATGGAAAACAGCTTCCACGGCCGTACTCTGGCGACCCTCGCCGCCACCGGCAGAAAGAAATACCGCCAGGGATTTGAACCCGATGTCCCCGGTTTCACCCAGGTGCCTTTCAACGATATCGAAGCTCTGAAAAATGCCGTCACAGACAAAACCTGTGCCATTATGCTTGAAATGGTCCAGGGTGAGGGCGGCGTTATCCCCGCCGATCCCGAATACCTGAAGCAGGTGCGGGCCCTCTGTGACGAAAAAGATCTGCTTATGCTCTGCGACGAAGTCCAGTGCGGTATGGGCCGCCTCGGAACCCGTTTCGCCTATCAGAGTTTCGGCGTGATGCCCGATGCTGTTTCAATGGCCAAAGGAATCGCCAACGGCGTTCCTATGGGAGCTTTTATGGCAAAGAAAAAATATGCAGATCTGCTGACCGCGGGAACCCACGGAACAACTTTCGGCGGAACCGCTCTCGCCGCCGCGGCCGCTATGGCGGTGCAAGAGGCTTTTGATAAAGAAAATGTCCTCGAAAACTGTGCCGCTATGGGCTCATATATGATGGAACAGCTCAAAAAAATCGGCAGCAAATACCCCTTTGTACAAGGCGTCCGCGGCCGGGGACTGATGCTCGGACTTGCTTTGGATTGTGAAGCAGGCCCCGTGCAGAAGCTGATCCGGAAAAGAAATCTGCTGGTTCTGACCGCCGGAGAAAATGTGGTGCGGTTCGTTCCGCCGTTGAATGTTGCAAAAGAAGATATTGACCGGGCTCTCGCCATCATCGATGAAGCCCTTGATGAATTCGCTCAGGAGAAATAAAAAATGAATAAAGACTTTTTGACCCTTCAGGATATCAATCAGGATGAAATGTGGCAGATTTTTGAACTGGCCGCAAAAATGAAAAAAAACCGGGGCTGCTGCGACTGCAAACCCCTCGCCGGAAAAAGCATCGGTCTGATTTTTGCCAAATCCTCCGCCCGTACCCGCGTTTCCATTGAAGTGGGCGTTCACGAACTGGGCGGCAACCCCCTCTACCTCGATCAGGGCAAGATGCAGCTGGGCCGGGGCAGTGAAACTGTGGGCGACACCGCCAAAGTGCTGAGCCGTTATCTGCACGGTATCGTTATCCGCACCTACGCTCACGCCGAAGTTGAGGAGCTGGCCCGGGAAGCGGATATCCCCGTCATCAATGCTCTCACCAATGAATATCATCCCTGCCAGCTGTTGGCTGACCTTTTCACCATTTATGAGAAAAGCGGCAAACTCGACCGCAGCGTCAAAGTCGGTTTCTACGGCGACGGCCGCAGCAATATTGCCAATTCAATGATCCTTGCCGCCAGACTTTCCGGCATTGATCTTGTGGTCTGTGCTCCCGAAGAAGAGCGTCCCGACGAAAAACTGATGGCAGGGGCCCCCAATGTCCGTTGGGAATCCGACCCCAAAAAGGCCGCAAAAGATCTCAATTACATCTACACCGACGTCTGGGTCAGTATGGGATTTGAAGAAGAAATGGCCCGCCGTATGGCTCTCTTCCAGCCTTACCAGGTCAACCGTGCCATTTTTGATCTTGCCGCACCTGACTGCAAGTTCCTGCACTGTCTGCCTGCCCACCGCGGCGAAGAAGTGAGTGCTGACGTGCTGGACGGTGAGTGCTCCATCGTTTACGATGAAGCCGAAAACCGTCTCCACGTGCAGAAAGCTCTGATGGCAAAACTCATCGGCAAAAACTGATAATTTTTTATGAACTGGATAGAAATACTCCTGATAGCCATCGGGGTTTCAGTGGATGCTTTCGCTGTTTCCGTTGGGGGAGCTATGGGCTGCCGGAAAAGTTCTTTCCGCAACGGCTGCAATGCAGCTCTCTTTTTCGGGGGATTCCAGTTTATGATGCCGGTTGCCGGATTCTTTACCGCATCGTTCCTGACCGGAATCGTGGAAAAATATGATCACTGGTGTGCTTTCGGGCTTCTTGCTTTTGTAGGGGGCAAGATGATCTTTGACGGATTGCGTAAAGAGGAAAAAAATGAAGAACCTCTTGTCTGTCAATTGGATTTCTTTTCACCGGCAAAACTTTTTGTCCCGGCCATCGCCACCAGTCTGGATGCCCTCGCCGTGGGGGCTTCCATCGCCTTTGCCGGCAACAGAGTGTGGGTGCCCGCCATTGTTATGGGCGTAGTCACGGGAATCATCTCTTTCGCCGGTGTGGAATTGGGGTACAAACTCAAATCCTTCGGCTGCGAAAAGCTGATGACTGCCATCGGAGGAGCCGTGATCGTGCTCATCGGTTTGAGAATTTTACTTGCGGATCTGCTGTAAAATGGACGCTCACCGGGAAACAACTTGTGCTCCGGCGCAAAACTTGCGTCTGGATTTGACATTGTTCCTTTCTTTTCTCAAGATCGCTTCCATAACCGTCGGCGGCGGATATGCCATTCTTGCCGCCGCCCGGGCGGAATTTGTGGACCGCCGCCATTGGCTCACTGAAGATGACTTTTCAGAAATGATGACCGTCATCATCACTGTTCCGGGACTTCTTGCCATTAATTCTGCCATTTATCTGGGGTGGAAACTCCACCGGGGCCGGGGAGCTTTTGCCGCGGCGTTCGGAGCATTGCTCCCGTCGGTAACGGTCATTATGCTCATTGCGGCGGGACTTTCCTCTTTAAGCGATTTTCTCCGTTCCCCCTGGGTGCAGGGAGCTTTCAAAGGGATCATCTGCGGCATTATCGGAATGATCGGATTGACCGTTGTCAAGATGGGGAAAAACAATCTCAAATCCCTCTTTGACTGGGCAATGGTCCTTGTCTGTATTCTCGGGATCGCAGCGTTCCATTGGAATCCAGCCTTCCTGATCGTCGGTGCGATCGGTGCCGGAATACTCAAAGTCGCATTGGGAACAGGAAAAAAGGAGGTGCAGAAATGACTCCTGTTATGCTCTATCTGCACTTTGCCCTCTATGGGTTCCTCTGTTTCGGCGGCGGATATATGCTTATCCCCTTTATTACCGCAGACCTGGTGAACGGCGGATTCCTTTCTCAAGCGGAATTTGCCAATTTGTCTTCCATCGCCCAGATCACCCCCGGCCCCATTGGGCTCAATACGGCCACCTATGTGGGATATCTGCAATCAGGGTTCCCCGGTTCTCTGCTGGCTTCTCTGGGACTTGTGACACCGGCATTCCTTATGGTCATTATGGCATTGAAGCTGCTGAAACGTTACGAAAACACTGTTTTCATCAAAGGATTTCTCGCCGGTATGAAGCCCGCTTCACTGGGGTTCACCTGTGCGGCACTGCTGATTTTTATGGGAATGTCTCTTTTTACAACGCCCCTGCCTCTGGGCGAATGGCTCAAAGGAGTTTTTACAGCCGTTGAGATCCGCTGGTGTGCACTTCCCATTATTGTCGTTTCTGTCATACTGCTGAAAAAAACAAAAATACCTTTCCCCCTTGTTCTGCTTCTCTGTGCTGCAATGGGGGCTTTTCTGTTGAAATAAGCGAAAGGGCCCATCCCTATGCCTAAGAAAGATTTTTTTCACCGGGTCAACGAAAGATTTGATGACTTCGACTCCGGCAGCCGTCAGGCTTTTCTGTTGCGTCTCGTCCGTGACCGTGGCTTTTTTGAAGGCGTTTTCAACGCTGTGGAAGAGGGGATCTTAGTCATAGATCTTCAACTGCGTATACGCTACTTCAACCGGGCTGCCAGCGAATTGCTGGCTCTGCCTCAGGATTTGGAAAACCTCCGGGTCAGTCAGTTGCTTCAGGGGGTGGATTGGCGGCGTATCTTGCGTTCCGACAGTCAGGAATGGGACAAAGTCACCCGGCAGGAACTTGAGATCCTCTATCCGGAACCCCGTTTTATCCAGTTTTACCTCGTCCCCCTGGCCGATGATGCAAAATTTGCCGCCGTGATACTGCGGGATGTGACCGAAAGCCGCCGCCGTCAGCTCAACGAACTGGAAAGTGAAACCGTCAAGGCCGTTTCTCTGCTGGCAGCAGGCGTTGCCCACGAAATCGGCAATCCCCTCAACAGTCTTTATCTCAATTTGCAGATCGTTGAACGGGAACTGGCTGAAAATCCTCAGAACAGTGAACAGATCGAAATGCTCAAAGAGTGCAAACACGAAGTGGAACGCCTCGACAGCATCATCCACGGTTTTCTGACTGCCATCCGTCCCGGAAGGCCGGTTTTCGCTCCTGTGGATCTTGAAGAACTGGTGGAAACTGTCCTCAATTTTATGCGTAGCGAGATCGAAGCCCGCCGGGTGGAAGTCAAATGCAGCTGGGCCACCCGGCTGCCCAAGATCTCCGGCGATGCCGATCAGCTGAAACAGTGTGTCTACAACATCGTCCGCAATGCAGTACAGGCAATGACCAACGGCGGCGAACTGACTATTTTCGGCTCTGCCGACCGGGAATATCTGACTTTAGAATTTGCTGATACCGGAAGCGGCATCACCCCGGAACAGCTCAGTACGATGTTTTCAGCCTTCCATACCACCAAGTCCGGCGGCAACGGCATCGGCACAATGATCATTGAACGCATTTGCCGTGAACACGGAGTGGAATTCGGCATCGTTTCCTCTGCCGGCAGGGGAAGTGTCTTTCAACTCAGATTCCCCCTGAGCGGCAAAAGAGTCCGGCTCCTGGGATCAGCAAACTGAAATACTTGATTTACGGTCCCCAAAAAAAAGCTGCTGCAATTTCCGTTTTACCGGATTTGCAGCAGCTTTTGAAGTTTTATGGGAAGATTACTTTTTGAGTTTTTCTGCCCAGTTGTTGAGGAGTTTTGCAGCAGCTTCCCGGCCGCCCACTCCAAAAGCGATGGCAGCAGCGACACAGACAGCTCCGAGGATCAGGGTAAAGGCGATCTGAACGATGGAATCACCGATATTCAAATTGCCGATGGCAATGGCCGCAGTGAAAACGATGACACTGATACGGACAACTGTGACCAGAATGGTATCGCATTTGCCCACCAGAGCATCAGCAGCCACATTGGCCAGCCAGACACCGATGAGCAGCACGGCAATGCTCAGCAGGATGTTTCCGCCAAAAGCGGCAAAGGTACGGATCAACACGGCAAGCTGGGTGAATCCGAGAATATCGCAGGCACTCAGCACAGCCAGAATAATAATGGCGATAAAGGTGAGTTTCCCCACAATGACTGAGGGAGCAACAGTGTTTTCATCGTTTTTACGCAGGATCGTTCCCATAAGACGGTCGAAGCCCAGAGCCGCAACCAGCTGTGTAACGAGAGCCGCAACAAAACCCCCGGCAAGAATGGCGGCAAAGATAAGCAAGGCAGCACCGATGATGTCGCCTGTGGCATTGAGAAGTTTGTCAAAGAATCCAGTCACAGAGTTGGTGAGGGCAGCAATTTTCAAAGCACTCAGAGAAGAAATGCACACAGGGATAGCCACCAGCACATAGCTGATGACACCTGCCATAGCGGCGATCCCGCCGTTGCCGAAAAGTTTTGAGATCCCGATTTTTTCGCCGAAAGCATCGAGGCGTGAAATAACCACCAGACCGGATACCGCACGACGGATGATCCCGGCCCCCCAGAGACCGACCAGCAAGATGGCTCCGGCGGCAAGGATATTGGGGACGTAGGTCATAATTTTTTCAAACATTGACTGCAGCGGAGCAGTGATGCCGTAGATTTTCAACGTATTGAGAATGGCGGGCAGGAAGAAAAGGAACACCGTGTAGTACATTGTTTTTGCGGTATATTCCGCCACCGCCTCGGGATCTTTTTCTGAATCCCGGGCTGCCAAAAGTTCGTGCAGTTTGCTCTTGAGCAAAGCCGTTTTGGTCAGGACACGGACGATCCCAGCCACGATCCAGGCGATAACGCCCAGCAGCAGAGCTCCGGCAATGTTGGGCACATAGCGGGCGATGGTGGAAATAAACTCCTGCAAAGGAGTTGCAGCAGCATCAAGACGGAGAACTGAAAAACATCCCAATATGGTGAAAAGCAGAATAATGACGTAAATCACCTTTCCGGCCAGACTGTCCGCCTGACTCATAGGAGCGGGAGTGCCGTCGGGCAGTTTCGGTGTGCTGGGAGAAATAGTCCGCACCAGATGCGAGGTCTTTTTGGCAAGGATCGCAGCCAGCAGCCAACCGATCAGCAGGATCAGGATCGCTCCCACCACTGAGAGGATCTGACTTTCAATGATGATCTGCCAGATCTGTTGAAAAATATCTTTCATATTGTTTGTTTCCATAGTCGTTCTCCTTTTGAGGATGATTTTTATATTTTTCCTGCTCGTAAGATAAAGCAGGCTCTGTCCTCATCTAATATAATACGCTGAGGTTATTTTTTCAATTTGTTTTTCTAAGAAGTATGAAAAAATACCACTTTATGCCTGAAATAAGAAAACTGTATTTTTTGGGGGCTCTGTCTTCCGGTATGGGAAGAAAAAAAAGACCTTTATCGTAAACAGAGCTTTGTTTTGTCTTTTTCACACGCTGAAGCTCCAGTTCCTACGCCGGAAGGTCCGGGGAAAGGATAGTCCGTTACTTGGATTTGTACCCCAAAAAAATCAAATGAGGCCACGGTTGAATATTTCCATAGATAAAATTGACAGCCGGTTCTGCATAGCTGTCGGAAAAGCCGGCTTCTTTCATCAAATCAAGAATATCCCACCCCAATGTCCAAAAGGCCAGAGACCCATTGGCATCTACGGGATTGCCGTGGATTTCCGGTTCAAGTAAGTGGACAATTTCTCCGTTTTTAATTTTTGCCCGCTGCAGACTCTTTTTGAAATGAGGATCGATGGGAATGGTGAATATGGCCGTTCCCCCCGGACGGAGGACCCGGAACATTTCGTTTATTGCCGGAGCAACAACGGGTATATGTTCAAAAACTTCGTTGGACACAATAATATCAAAAGATTCGTCCTCAAAACTCAGTGATGTGGCATCTTCGTGCCTGATACCATTGACAAATGTGCCGCTCTGAAAGGAGTCGCCAAAGTACTCTGTCCCGGTGATACGCCACTCCTTTTCCCGGCATTTTTTTTCCAGGAGAGTATAAAACGGAGTAACCGCTTCATAAATCAGTAAATCCCCTTTTGAATAACGTTTCATTTCCCGGAGGATCACCTGAAAAGTTGACCGCATCCGGTTGTTGAGATTGCAGACGGGGCAGACCATTCTCTCTCTGAAATTGATTTGGCAACTCGGATGTTCCGTTCCCCCATAGAGCAGGTCATTTTGAAAAAAACGCCATTTCCCGCAGCATACACATTTCCCGGGAACACGGGTAACTGCAGGATAGAGACGATTTAAAAGTGCGGAAACCCTGCGGACTCCGGCACACTCTTTTGAAGCTATTTCAAAATCTTCAGGATTACGGATCTGTTTTTTCATATAAAGTATATTAACCTGCCTACTGTATGGATTCAAGACTCACATTTTTTGTATGCAACACAACGGCTCTTTTGAGAATATAGCACTTATTGAACATTTTTTCAACTTAACTCTTGGAAAATCTCTTTTTTTACTCACAGCTCACATCTCTGAAGCCTGACAATTGGAAATTTGCGGCTGAATTTTCTTCTGCGACTTGTATTTTATCTGTTGAAGCTGTAAATTATTGTCCGTGACAAACAGGAGTTCTAATTTAAGTTGTTAAGGAACAAAAATGGTCAATCATCTTGCAATTATTATGGACGGCAACGGCCGCTGGGCCGAGGAACGGGGCTTGAGCCGCAGCGACGGACACCGGGCGGGAGCACGAC
>JAZUPO010000209.1:0-8044 GCA_045605205.1 Victivallaceae bacterium | reverse complement strand
CAGAACGACATGGCTACGATCCGACTTGTATTTATAGATCCTGCCGTCAGGCAAATACCAGTCAGGATGACGCACTCTGGAAGAAATTGCAAATTCAGCAGTGGGGGTTTTACCCATTCTGCCGATACCGATTTCCCAAACAGCAAAGAGAGTTTCTTTGTCAGCTGCTTTACGGTAAAGTTTCAGAAGACGGCTTTTTTTGGAAACGACGATCTTCCAGTCTCCGGGGACGATATAAAGTTTACGCCCCACAAAAATCCGGCTGCCGGAAATACGGTTTCTTTTACGCAAAAACTCCTGAGTGGTAAAAAAACGTCCGGCAACACCGCTGAGGCTGTCGCCGCTTTTGATCGTATAACGCACCACGTAGTCGCCTTTCGTTCCGCCGTAGACGATCCCGACCCGGGCGGCAGTAAGAATACGCCACGCCTTGCGGTAAAAAGCACTGCCTTCGACCACATTGCCGAGAGCCTGAAGAGCATCTTTTTCGGCACTGTAAAACTCCTTTTTCTCAAGAGCGGAAGCCGCCCTTTTCAAGAGCATAAGCTGCTCAGGTGTTTCCGGCTCGGCGACAGGAACAACGGGCAAATCGGCTCCTTTCTGATCGCCGGGTGTAATGATTCCCTTATCGGGCAGCGGAGGATCGGTCGGATCGTGCTTGGGTAAAGCCGGACTGTTTTTCTTTTCTTCAGGAAAAGCGGGAGCAGGTTTTACCGGCTGTTTTTCAGCTTCGGGGGCCGCGGAGGCTGTTTTTTCAGGTGATTTTTCTTTCCCGACTTTTCCGGGAGAAACTTTTTCTTTGCCGGGAAGCTCTGAAACCGCCGCCGGGGGAGAGGATTCTTTTACGGGAAGCTGACCGTCTTTTTCCGGAAAAAACCACCACACAACGGCCGCAGTCACAGCACTTATGAGCAAAAAAATGACGATAAAACGCATTTTTGAATTTCCGGAACCCTGTATTCCGGGTTCCAACCCGTAATTATAGTCGGACATCAATAATTCTCCATAAAAAGTTATGCAAGAGCTATAATATACTTCTTATTCACGATTTTTTCAAGTAAACCCCTTTCCGCCGGGCGGCGAAAAAACGTTTTTTGCGTGCCAGACGCTGTAAAATAAAATTCACGCTTTCCGCGATATCCAACACCATCACCCGGTGGTGTTCCCAGGTACCTTTGGAAAGGAATCCCGCACGCTGCAGCGCCTCCTCTATCCGGGGATAGTTAAAAAAATGTCTCCCGGTATGGACTTTGATTTTCACCCGGCGGCGTTTCCCGTTTTCCAGAACGATCCGGCGGTGCAGAAAACGCTTGCTCAAAGCGGCTGCCCCGCTCCATTCTTCAGCGGCAGCAATAATGGCGGCACCTTCAAGACCGCAGTCGATCAACACATATTTTCCGCTGCGTTGAAATATCCGCCACCAGGGCGAAGCAGCAGAATAACAGGAAATACACTTTTCGTGGCCGGCGGCAAGCTCTTCGGCATTCTTTCCTTTCACTGCAAGAGAGCCGGTGGGATGAAGAGAACGTACAACATCCGGCATTTTCCGGAATTTCTCAGAAAGCACTCCTTCTCCTGAAACAGAATTCAGGGGATCAAAGATCCCGTTCGGCCTCAGTGTGTCCGGATTTTTCCCCACGGGCATAATCAACATCCCCGGAGCAAGAAAACCGGTCAAATCATCAAGCAGGATATCAACTGCCTCCTCATCCTCATCATTCAAGGCTGAACTGACTGTGACTGTATCTGCGGGCTTCACACCGCACTTGCGCAACAGATCGCTGAATTTCATAATTTTCAAATCTTCCAGGTTTTATCACTTGTCCTCCACCGCCGACACGGCACAATTTGTGGAAACATATTATAACAGCAACAGAAGAATTTTTCAAGCAGGAAGCAAAAAAAAACAAAAAAAAACACGCTCCCGGAACTAATCTGCTTGAATATATCGCCAATTGACGCTATATTATTGAGATGAATTATTGTCAATAAAAATAAAGAACAGGGGAGCAACATGTTTGAATCGTTAAGCGACAGATTGCACGATGTAGTAAAAAAACTGCGGGGAGAAAGCCGCCTTACTGAAGCAAATATCGCAGATGCTATGCGGGAGATCCGCGTTGCACTGCTGGAAGCGGATGTCAATCTCAAGATCGCCGGAGAGTTCATCGACTCAGTAAAACAGGAGTGTGTCGGCCAGGATGTGCTGCGCAGTGTTACTCCGGGTCAACAGGTCATCAAGATCGTTCACGACCGTCTGGTCGATCTTTTGGGCGAAGAATCCGGCTTGCAGCTTAAAAGCCGTCCCAGTGTCATTATGCTGGCCGGTCTCCACGGCAGCGGTAAAACCACCACCGCCGGTAAGCTCGCTTTGAACCTGCGCCGCAGCGGCAAAAAAGTGCTGTTGGTGGCCGGTGACGTCTACCGTCCCGCTGCTATCGACCAGTTGGAAATCATCGGCCGTGAAATCGATGTCAACGTCCACGTTGAACGTACCAGTGTCAACGTTGCCGCCATTGCCCGCAATGCCGTTGAAAATGCAAAAAAACAGAACTACGATGTCGTCATCATCGATACTGCCGGTCGGCTTCAGATCGACGAAACGATGGTCCAGGAACTTGTCCGGATCCGTCAGGCAGTCCAGCCCGATGAAGTGCTGCTGGTGGCCGATGCGGCACTGGGACAGGAAGCTGTTTCAGTGGGCGAACACTTCAACAATGCTCTTGAGCTCACCGGTTTCATTCTGACCAAACTTGACGGTGATGCCCGGGGCGGTGCGGCTCTTTCGATCCGCAAAGCGACCGGAGTTCCGGTCAAATTCGTCGGTATCGGGGAAAAACTTGATGCCCTCGAACCCTTCTTCCCCGAACGTATGGCGGGCCGTATCCTCGGTATGGGAGACGTGGTCTCTCTGGTCGAAAAAGCCGCTGCCGATGTTGACGAAGCTGAAGCAAAAGCTCTTCAGGAAAAACTGCGTAAAAATCAGTTTGACTACGATGACTTCCTCTCACAGCTGCGTCATATCAGCCGTTTGGGCGGTTTGGAAAACATCCTCAAATTCCTTCCCGGCGGCCGTCAGCTTTCCAATGCAATGTCCGACCTGGATCCCCGTCACTTCAAACGGATGGAAGCAATTATCCTTTCAATGACCAAAAAGGAGCGTTCCAATCCGGATCTTATTGACTTTTCACGCCGCAAACGTATTGCCAAAGGTGCCGGAGTTCCTGTTGAAACCGTCAGTTCTCTGGTCAAACAGTTTGAAACGATGCGTAAAATGATGCGTCAGAATGGTATCCTCGGCCGTTTGATGTCCGGCGGTCAGATGCCCGACTCTCCCGTCCCCGGCACGATGGGCGGTCTTTTCGGCGGAGCCGCACAGGTGAGCCGTAAAGAACAGGAGCACAAGAAAAAGATCGCAAAACTTGCAAAAAAAGAACGTGCAAAACAGCGTAAACGGAAAAAGTAATCCTTGAACCAAGAGGTTTTTATATGTTGAGTATTATTATCGCCCTTGCCATTGGAATTGGCACAGGCATTGCTTTGGGGACAGATTTGCAGAGCACCGGTTGGGGAATCACTTGCGGTTTCGCAGGTTATGTGATCACTCAGATCATCATCAGTCTGATCCTGCGTAAAAAAGTCAACGCCGTTCAGGCGGCGATCCAGGATGAAATGAATGCAGACAGAGAACGGATCAACCGTCAGCTGAACACATTTCAACAGCGTCAGCCCGGCAATATGGCGGGCTTGAAACAGCTGGCTGACCGGCTGCAGAATGAAGTTTCACGCAAACTGCTTGAAGCCACATCCCGATTCAAAGTTTTCTACCTGTGGAGCCCGATGCTGTACAAGCAGATCAATGCAATGAAAGTGCAGCTCTACTATCAGCTCAAGGACTACGAAGAAGTAGACAAACTTCTGCCCAAATCTATGCTTTTGGATCCCCTTTCTCTTTCTATCAAACTGGTGAGAATGTATAAAAACGAAGATAAAGATCTGGATAATTTTTACCGGAAAAAATGTTCAAAACTCAAAAGCGATCAGGGAGCGTTTCTCGCCTGTGTCTATGCCTGGATCAAACTGAAACAGCAAAATCTTCAGGCCGCAGTTGCCGCCCTCAGAAATGCCCGCAAGTTGTCAGATCATCCGGTTTTGATCGACAACCTGGACAAATTGGCCAATGACCGCAAAAAGGATTATTCCAATGCGGGTTTCGGCGAGCAGTGGTATGCTCTCGGCCTTGAAGAATTCAAGCCCAAAGCCGTCCGCCGCCGCAATAATGGTCCTATGTACTGATGCCAAATATTCTGCCGTATAAATATTGGAAGGGCAGAATCAGAAAATCTGCCGCTGCCTTTACAGCTCCGATAGCCTTTATCGGAGCTGTTGTTGCTGTATTGCCCCTGATTTTCCGCAAACGGGGAATACGAATGAAAGATATGCGTTACTATCTTGACCTCTGCGGCACAAAATCTTTACTGGTGGTGATCCTTGTCAGCGGCCTTATGGGGCTGGTTCTGGGGATCCAGGGAGCTCTGCAGCTGCGAAAAGTGGGCACGGATATATTCATTGTTGACCTTGTGGGCTTTGCAGTTCTCAAAGAGTTCGGTCCTCTTATGGTGGCGATCATCGCTACCGGCCGGGCAGGTTCCGCCTTTGCTGCGGAAATAGGAACGATGAAGGTCAATGAAGAGCTTTACGCCCTCAAGACTCTCGGTGTCAGCCCGGAAGCATTTCTGGTACTGCCTAAATTGCTGGCGATGCTCATTGCGATGCCGCTGCTTACAATTTTTGCGGATGCCTCAGGGATCCTCGGCGGCTTGACCGTGGGAGTGACTTTTATGAATATTCCAATTGATGCTTATCTTGAACGGACATTCAGAGTCCTTGACGGGATCACCCTTTCTCTCGGGGTCCTGAAATGTGCGGTTTTTGCAATTCTCATCACCTTTGCCGGTTGTTACTGCGGTTTTCAGGCCGAAGGCGATGCCCAGGGCGTTGGCCGGGGGGCTACAAAGGCGGTGGTCGTCTCAGTCTTTCTGGTCATTATCGCAGACACGATTATGACATTGCTGTACTCTTTTATAGGATATTGACATACGATGACCGCACCTGTTCTCACAGCACAACATCTTCATTTGGGATATGACAACCGTACAGTACTCCGGGATATCACTTTTTCCGTCAACCGGGGTGAGATTTTCGGCATTCTTGGAAATTCCGGCTGTGGAAAAAGTACCTTGCTGAAACACCTTATCGGTCTGTTTCCGCCCAAATCGGGTTCTATTTCTCTGCTTGGCGAAAAACTTGATCCGACAGATACTGCAGCTTACACCAAACTGATGACCAAAGTGGGGGTCACCTATCAGGGGGGAGCTCTTTTCGGATCAATGACCGTGGCAGAAAATGTGGCTTTGCCTCTGGAACTGCACACCGATAAAAGCAAAGAAGAGATCGCCTCCATTGTTCAGGAAAAGTTGTCTCTGGTCGATCTGGCGGATTTCGGGAATTATCTTCCCGGCGAACTTTCAGGCGGTATGAGAAAACGGGCAGGTCTTGCCAGGGCAATCGTCCTCAACCCACCGCTGCTCTTTTTTGACGAACCCTCAGCCGGATTGGATCCGCTGGCTGCGGCCGGATTGGACAAGCTGATCCTTTCAATGCGGGATCTGTTCGGAGTCACCGTAGTCGTCGTCACCCACGAACTTGACAGTATTTACGCCATCACCGACCGGGTGGCGGTCATTGATAAAAATGAAAAAACAATCGTAGCCGAAGGCGATCCCCGCGAATTGCGGAATCATTGCAGCAATCCCTTTGTCCGCAGATTTCTCAACCGCGACGGCTTGAAAAGGAGTTTTGAGATCGATGAATAAGAAAGAACAACAGAATTTGACAACCGGACTTTTTGTTCTGTCCGGACTCGTCCTGCTTTTGGTATTGCTGTTTTTCCTCGGCTTGTCAGATCTTTTCACCCGCAAGATCACAATGCAAACCGGTTTTGAAGAGTCCGTCCAGGGACTTACCAGAGGGTCAGCAGTAAAATACCGGGGAGTTCAGATCGGAACAGTGAAAGATATTTCGATCCTGGTGGAAGAAAACATCATTCAGGTGGAAATGGAAATCGATCCTGATAACTTTTTGAAACACCGCCGCAATCATCCCTTTACAGATGCCGAATTCAGAAAATTCATTGATTCTGAAATCACTGCCAAAGGCTTGCGTGCCCGCCTTGAAATGCTGGGGATCACCGGAATGAGATATATTGATTTCGACTATTTTGTTTCTCCCGGTTCCCCTGTCCCCGCACCGCCCAAATTTGCCGGATCCCCCTATGCACTCTACATTCCCGGAGTCACCTCGCAACTTAAAGATGTCACCCATACATTGACGATGGCTCTCGACCGTATTTCAAAGATCCGTTTTGAACGTATTTCCGAACACTTGGAAGAGTCCCTGCTTTATTTGAGCCAATTGCTGAATTCCCGTGAAATAAAATCAACGATCTCAAGACTCAACGACACGGCGGCCAATCTGGAAAAAAGTTCCCATACCATTGTCAACGTCCTCAGCGAAGAACGTTTGCTGAAACTGACCGATCAACTTGAAAAGACCTTACTTTCTGTTACAGATTTGAAAAACACCTTTGCTCAAATCGCCACAGATGCAAAAATCCCGGAAACCACCGCCTCTTTCCGGCAGGCAATGGATGTCGTTACCGAACAGCGCCCGGGAGTTGCTGATGCACTTACAAAATTGGACCAGACTCTGGAAACGATCCGGACTCTGGCAGAATATTTATCAACCGATCCCTCCTCTCTGCTGCGGGGAAAACACAAAGAAAAAAATCACAAGTCACGATGAATATATCTCCTGAAATTGCAAAAGCAACCAAAGAGTTGCGTCTGTCATACCCGAACTACACAGTGGAAAGCTACCAGTTTGTTTCAGATTCGGTCAATTACACTATCGGCAAACTGAGTAGCCACCGCCATATTTCCGGCCTTGAACTTCTTGAAGGGATCAGAGAGTTTGCGTTCCTTGAATACGGAGCTGTTGCACCACAAGTGCTCCGCTCTTTCGGGCTGGGCTGTGCCAGAAACGTGGGAGAAGTTGTCTATTTGCTTATCGGAGTCGGGATCCTTTCCGCCTCGCCTGAGGATTCTCCGGAAAATTTCAATGTGGAGTTTTCCTGGGATGAAAAAGAAAAAACTTCCCCTGAGTGTAAAAAACTCCCCTATATCGATGCCGACTGAAAAAGGTGATCTTCCTATGAAACTTTTTGACGAAACCCGTTCCTATACCTACCCAAATGGTCTTGCTCTCTATGTACTTCCCCGACCGGGCAGTGCCTCGCTGGAACTCCAATGTGCCGTTCGCACCGGCAGTATACACGAAGCTGAACACCTGGGATGCGGTCTTTCCCACTTTCTGGAACATATGCTCTTTCAGGGCTGTGCCGGTTTCCCCGGCCGTACCGGCAGTGAAAAAATCGAAAAAACAGGCGGCTCCGTCAATGCGTACACCAGTTATGACCGGACAGTCTACTATCTGCGTGTCCCTGAAAGAGCCAAAGAGCTGGCTGTCGATCTGCTGAGTTCAATGGTTCGCTTTCCGGAGCTGCCGGAAAAGCGTTTTGCAGAAGAAAAAGATGTGATCCTGCGTGAATGTGACCTTTATTTCGATTCTCCGTCCGTCAGGATGTTTCTCGCCGGATTCGATGCTCTTTTCGGTACACATCCGGCCAGAGTCCCCATTATCGGACACCGGCCGATGATCGCCTCTGTCACAAGGGATATGGCTGCTGCCTACCACGCCAAACGCTATACCCCAAACCGCTGTTTCTTTGTTGCAGTGGGAGCTGTTGATCCTGACTGGCTCTACAATAAGATCGGAGAAAAACTGGGGGATTGGTCTATGGGAGCCCTTTGGGAGCCTGCCCTGCCTGAGCTGCCGGATTCTCCGGCCCCCCGGCAGATAGAAACGGTCTTTCCTGATACTGTTTCCCAACTGGGAGTACTGCCTCCCGCCCCCCCCCCCCCCC
>JAZUPO010000208.1:0-9161 GCA_045605205.1 Victivallaceae bacterium | reverse complement strand
ATTTTCCCCAGAAAGTTTTTACAGACCGCTTTTAAATTTTGACAAAAAGTCAAAAATTAAAAGCGTTACTGAAAAAGGTTTGGGAAAAGGGGGTGGGGTTTGGGGCGGGGGAAAAAGACCTTTCCTCAAAAGGGCTTTTCCCACGCCCCAACTGCCTCAACCTTTTTACCGACCTTTATCGGGAACAGCGCCTTGTTCTTATGGGGGAAGAGGACAAAAAAAACGCCCTTCCCCTGAAACAGGGGGGGGGCGTCAAAGGGCAGTCAAGCCGTTATTTTGCGAGTTTTTCAGCCAGTTTCAAAAGCTGCAGGCGGCATTGTTCCATACCGGGCATATCGGCGCCGGAGCCTTTAAGGATAATGGCATCAAGCTCTTTCTGCAGTGCGGCGTTGGGTTTCTTTTTGAGGGCACGGCGGCAGAATTCGGCAAGTTTGTAATCTTCAAGGCCGAGGGCGTGGGCTTCTTCCCGGCGTGAAGTAAGCAAAGTTCCCATATCCATATCCACGAAAACGCTGCCGTAGTCGGCCCGGTTTCTGATACCGTCTTCGGAGTTGAATCCGTCACCGCCGGCGTGACCTTCAAAGTGCCAGTAGGCGACCATAGAGGAGAAACCGTCCCGCAAGCTCTGCCAATATTCTCTGCGGTAGACTTCGGGAGAAGTGGTTTTCTGATAGATGCCGTAGGTCCAGATCGTCTTGTTGCAAGCCTTTGCGGCGGCCAGCTGTTCTTTGCCGAGGCCGGGACGGTAAAGTTCAAAGACATCGTAGACTTCGCACAGTTTTTTCAATGCACTCAGGTCTTTCCCCCGCAAAAAGTTGGGGTGGGGATTGACCATAGTCTGGAATTCTTTACCGGCTTCTTTGATGTATTTACCTGAGAGATAGGCTTTGTACATCCGGCTCTTGGGATCTTTGATATCGCCGTCGGGTTCATCAACGGTATAGAAAAAGATCCGGTCTTTGGTGATGCCGTATTTCTTTTCCATAGTGCCGGTGAAGTGATAGAGGAAACTCTTGAAACCTTTTTTCCAGGCAGGTGAACCAAAGGTATACTTTCCTTTCTGTCCGGGGATATGCATACCGTAAACAGGCAATTCGAGGAAGCAGAGAAGTTTGATACGCTTTTTGTCCATACCCAGTTTGATCTTGGCTTCGATGACTCTTTCAAAACTGGAGTAATCTCCATAGGAAAGGATATTGCCCTCTTTGTCGGTTTTGGGATAGACATTCATCCGCGCCTGCCCGAAAGCGGATCCGGAGTAGATGACATTGACATCCCGCTCAACGAAAAATTTGAGCAGTCCGTCCACAGGAGAGGAACTGTTGATGTAAGAGTAGTGAAATGAGTCCAGTTTGATATCTTTGAGATCGACTTTGGTCACATTGACTTCCACAGGGACCTCAATGGGGGTAAAGCCGGTATAAGAGGGTTTGAGCACCATAAGGCAGGTGTACTTGCCGGGTTTCATTCCTTTGGTGCTGAAACGCATCCAGATCTGTTTGGATTCATTGGCTCCTGCCCGGAGCAGGGTATTGAGATGCAGAGGCAGCAAGGGGTCGTGAACGGTTCCGCCTGCCACAAGGGGCAAAGCTTCAAAGAAGGAGACATTATTATAAGGGAATCCGGTATCGCCCCAAGCGGTGTTGTTGAAAGAATTGTAGATGCTTTTCTGCTGCTGCCGGAAAGGTGAGAAACATTTGATCTGTCCCAGGAAAGGTTTGTCCGTCAGGTTGCTGAAAACAAATCCGGTGTAGCCAAAGCTGTTCTGCGGCAGGGTGAAAGAGATCTTTTTAAGGGGCTGAGACAGAGATGAAACCTGTATATCGTTGCCCCATTCCAGAGTCGGACGCCAGAGCAGATTGGGGGTCCCTGAAAACTTCAGCTGGGTGTAACGCAGCACCATACGGTCAATGGCAGCGGCAAGGGGGGCAAAGGCCTCTTTTTTGTTTCCTTCGGCATTGATCCTTTTGGCGATAGTGTCCAGTTCAGCGGCAATGGTTTTACGCAGTTCTGCTTTACCGCCTTTAATGGCGTTGAATTCGCTGTTACTTGCGGCAAGTTTTTTCAAGAGAGCGTTTTTGAAAGAACCGAACACCAGCTGCCGGAACCGGGAAGGAGTATGAAAAGTGGAACCCACAGGGGCCCAGGTGGATTGCCCGCCGCCGGTTTTACCGGTACGGGTGAAGTTGGCTGTGGCGATTTTGCCGTCGATGTTTCCGGCAAGGCCCAATTCGGCACGGGGAATGGTGAATTCAGCTTCCCAGCGGTCGGAAAAAACGGCACTTTTGATGATGCTTTTGCTCTTGAAGTCCCGTTTCATCGTTCCGGTGGGAGTGAATTTCATAGCTGCTTTGAAGCCTGAAACATTGGCACCGTACTGGAAATATTCTCCATTGGCAGGATCGGGACAGATAAAAAATTCGATCACGTCACCGCTCCAGGTGGCTCCGGGCTTGAGGTAAAGCTGAGTTCCGGCGGCGATAGGAGCTTTGACCTTGACGACAAGATCACTCTTTGTCAGTTTGACTTCGGCACTGGCGGCGGCATCCAGGAACTTCTGTTCGGGGCGGATGAAACTGCCCAAAGCCACGCCGGGACGGTCGAGAACGGTGAATTTGCCGGTTTGGGCAACTTTGTTTTCGCTGACTTGCAATGCACCTGTTTCTGCGGCAGCGGCGGGGGCATCACTGATGAGATCGGGTTCCTTAAAGGAGTTCCAGATCCTGATATCGTCTGCCACGCCGTTCAGGGGGCGGAAAACTGAGGTGATAGAAGCCATATCATTGCCGAAAGTCAACAGGGGATATCCCTGGGGGCTTTTACGCACCAGACGGTTCATACCCCAGGAGCCTTTTTCTTTAATGGCCACCAATTCGCCGTCGAGCCAGATTTTCAGGGCCCCTTCATCCTGAGAGGCGACCCGGACGGTATAGAATTTTCCGGGTTCAAATTTCAGGATCTTTGATGCAAGGACGAGTTCATTTTTTCTTGCATCCTGAGTAAAGCGGGCTTCGAGCTGACTTTTGGGTGTGATCTTGAGGATGAACTGAGAACGGTTCCAGGAGTGTTTGGCGTAGCAGATCAGGGCATTGCCGCGTTTGGCATCCACACCGTTGTCCAGTTTGAACTTCATTTCAAAAGTAAAACTTTTCCACTGAGCTGCCTGGGGGAATCCGGTGGCAATACGGGCCTTTCCGTCCAGCCGGACGCCGTTGCCTTTGAATCCCGGAACCACTTTTGAGTAGAGACGGAACTTACCGTTGGTGGAAAAGGTGTACTTTTTTGCGGCATCTCCTTTTTCAAAGTCCCAGTGACAGAAAGGAGCTGCTGTCAACGCCGTCCCCAGAAAGGCGGCAGAAATAAGAGTTGTTGTTTTCATATTTTATTCCTTCCAAAAGAATCTTGAACGAATTTCCTGATTGCTTTCCCAGGTAAGAGAGGTTGAGGGACCGGTCAAAGCACTGCGCTGACCTTGCTGTTTAATAGAGAAAACACCTCCCGCCAGATTGGCGACATTGACGGTCTGGTTATGATATGACCAGGCGGCACCGCCATCGTTGCTGGGAGACTGACCGGCTCCGATATAATATTGAGACTGTTTCCAATTGCTGCTGATCGTGTCAGCCTGATAAGCCTTTTTAGTGGGATGCTTGACCTGAGTCAGTTTGGGCATACTTGTCTTGCCGTTCTGAAGATTCCCCTTGGTCGCATAAGATATACCGATAGAAGTTCCGTAGACCCGGCCCTGATAAAGTTTGTAATAGCCATTACCCGGATCAGGGAGTGCCGGGCAGAAAAGGAATGAATTTCTGGGGTAACTTGTAGAACTCCAGTTGGGAATATAACCCACTTCACGCCAGAGCTGATAGGGAGATACTCTTACATAATCGGTACCGTAGGCATCAGACTTTTTAAGTTTTGAGTTTATGTAAGCGAGACTGTGGGGGAGCACCCAGTCATTGAAGTCGTTGCAGTAGGTCATAGTGTAATGTCCCACCTGCTTCAGATTGCTGACACAGCCTGTTGCTTTGGCCCGGGAACGGGCCTGCTGCAAGGCGGGCAGCAGCATCGCCGCAAGTATAGCAATAATAGCAATAACGACAAGGAGTTCAATTAAGGTGAAGCCGTAAGGCTTCACCTGCCTGCAGGCAGGTGAAATTCCGCTTGTCTGCACTTTTGACATTCCGGCACACTTCACAAGGGGGGAAGCACTGTTTTTCATAACTCATATCCTTAATTTAGATTACACGGGTACACCTTAATATAACACCTGTTTATAAAAATTGCAAATAATAAATCAAGCCCTCTTCCGGGGAAGCTCTGCTGCACCAAAAAAAAAACTCCGGCAGCCAATGTGCCGGAGTTTCGGGGTTGATGTTGATATCAGAGAGAAGCAATGGAGCTCTTCCAATCTTCAGAGACTATGGTGAAATACTTCCAGTCGGTGGAGTCACCGTTGATGGAGAGAACACCGAGATCACCGGCTGCGGTGCGGATAACGATGTCATCAATGTTGTCACCGTTGAAGTCACCGATCTGCTCAATGGTATTTTCAACAGCGAGATCGCCCTTGATGCCAATGAAGCTGTCCACCAGACTCTTGTCGGAAAGATCGCCGTCGACGAGCCAGGCACCGACCCAGTCGCCATTGCGGATGAGGACATCATCAATACCGTCACCGTTAAAGTCACCGACTCCGGCAATCTTAGCACCGTCTTCAAGGAGGCTAATGTTACCCCATACGTAAGTACCGTTCTCATCGCTAGTCCAGGCACCGGTATAGCCTTTGTCGTGCTCAAGAACCACGTCGTCGCGGCCATCGCCGTTGAAGTCGCCCACATAGGTCACATCCCACTCATAGCCGAGGCTCTGGAAGTAGTTCCAATCACCATTGTTGGAGATGAAACCGACTGCCACACCTTCGACTTCGTCAGTCTGGAAGGGCACTTCAACCAGCAGATCAGTTGCGCCGTCGCCGTTGAAGTCGCCAAGTCCGACAACTTCACCGTTGTTTTCGATCGGCCAGATGTCACGGTATTCAGCAACGTTTCCATCGCCCATAATGCAGGCTTTGACAGTGTTGCCATCCTGATAGAAGACTGCGGGACCTTCGACATCAGCACCGGTAACTTTTCCGGCACCGATGAGACGGTCAAATTCGCCGAGCACCAGTTCCTTGAAGGCAGGATCGCTGCCGGTGGTGAGCAGAGCTTTGCAGTTGCTGTTACCAGCATTCCAGAGCAGGATATCGCTCAAGCCGTTGTTGTCAAGATCATTTCTGACTTCAGCGGCCTTGACCAGAGCAAGTCCTTCACCGGTGATGCTGAGGACAAATCTGTTGTTGTTAAAGATAACGCTCTCGTTGAGGCTGATGGATTCGTCGCCGAGCACAACACTTCCGGCGAAAGCGTCGATGCCGCTTACCAGGACGGAGATACCGTCAGCATCGGCGGTGAAAGCGGTCAGGTTGATGACCAGATCGCTGTTGGTGCCGAAAGCACCGTTGTCAGTGACGGTAATGGCGGTCTCACCGGCATAAGCCATATCAATGGTAAGTTTGCCGCTGCTTTCGATCACTCCGGCATCGACTGTCGCTCCGGCGTCCACGAACATCTGGTCATCGCTGCCCTGGAGGAAGTCAACTGTACCAACTTTGATATCGCCATTGACGTAGAGTTCGTCAGAACCGTCAGTCATAGTGAAAGCACCGGTAACAGTCATATCGCTCAGATAAGCAATGTTGAAGGAGGTGGCATTGCCAACAATGATACCCTCTTTGGCATCAAAGCGATCGGAACCGGTCACACTTGCGACACTGCCGGTGCCGGAAAGGTGGACACCTTTGGCAGCGGTGATGGCGTTGATGGAGCTGTCAGCATCAAGCAAGATGCCCGCACCGGTCACAGTCACAGTACCGCTGAGTTCGGTGTTCTCAAGGACGATGGGCAGAGCTTCGTCGGCAAAGGTCAGATCTTCAGCATATTCAGTATTGCTGATGGTGAGCTTGGTAAGTCCGCTGATCTTGCCTTCGGCATCTGCAATATCGTCGATTGAAGCAAAAGCGTTGATTCCAAAGACTCTGCCTTCCTCGAGAGCTTCAGCATCTTCTGCACCGCTCCAGTTACTGTTGATCTTGGCATCACCGAAGTCAAAGTTCCCGGTAATGACGTAGAGGTCATTGTCCTTAACAGTGAAGGTGAATCCTTCGGCAGCTTTAAGCTCACCGTAATCGGCAAGATCCATAGAACCGGTACCGGTGTAGTCAATAACGCGGTAGATGGTATTGGCAAAGCCGTCCATATCGACAGTGATGACACCGGCATTGACAAAAGCTCCGGCAAAGGAGATGACACTTGCAGTATCAATGGTAACGCTGCCGCTTTCGGAGACGCTGAAGGAATCTTCAGCACGGAGCAGACCGTTGGTCAGCTCAAGTGCACCTGCGACGGTAACGCTCCGGGCATTGTAATCGGCATTGTCAATACTCACGGTTGAACCGGCGGCAAAGGTGTTGGTATTGGCAGTGACCATAGTACCTTCAGTGATGTTCAGAGCGGCGTTGCCGACTTCAACAGTACCGAAAGTGGCAATTCCTGCAACGGTGAGAGATTCAGCACCGTCATAGTCCTTGCCCACGTTGAGAGCGGTAATACCGTTGTCGCCCTTCAGAGCGGCACTGCCAAAGACCTTGACCAGACCGCCCACTTTGGAGCTGGAAAGAACTGCACCGTCGCGGAGAGCGGCAAAGCCGTTGAGGGCAACGATGCGGAGAGTGGACTCACCCTTGACATCGAAGGAACCGCCCACAACGTCGATTTCGCTTCTGACAGAAGTTTCGCCGTCAAAGACGGTAACATAATATTTGCCGTCGGCGATCTCAGTACCTTCGTAAGAAACAGAGGTGGCATTGGCTTCAGCCCTCAGTTTGACGGTCACGCCTTCAAACGCATCGACGGGGATGAAGCTCACGGAGATGGTGCGAGCCTCACCTGCGGTGATATCGAAAGTCAACAAGGTGTAGAGGCTGACCTCATTGGCAACAAACTTGGCTCCGTCAACAACGAACTCACCGGCGGATTTCAGAGTTCCGGCATTGAGAGCTGCACTCTTTTCAACGGTCAGAGCGGCATTGTTTTCAATGCTGTCGGCAGTAAGAGTGGTTTCAGCTCCGGAAACGGTCACTTCGCCGTTGTTTTCCAGATTCTTGCTGATGCTGGCAGAGGAAGCACCTTCCACAGCGATGGCACTGCCTTCATTGACCTGAACGTTATACAAGGCGTTGAAGGTGGCATTGTTCTTGACGTTGAGGAATCCCTGACCGCCGTTGTAGCCGATAACAAAGGTATCAGCGGGAACTGAGTAGCTGGCGCCTTCACCGCAGCGGTCAACTGTCAAGTCGGCATTATCAACGGTCAGAGTACCTTTACCGCTCTTACCGAGAATAACAACGCTGTTGGAGCTGCCGCCGAGAGTGACTTCAGCACCGTTTTTGACGATCATTTCGGCGTTGTAATCATCACTGCCGGTACCGATCTGGACTTCGCCGGAAAGTTTGGCATTGTCGATGACGACCTTGCCCATAACATTCATCGTGTTGATCTTGTTGTCACCGGTGGTATTGGCGATGGTAAGAGTACCGTCGCGGCGGACACTCACATCAGCAGCCTTGAAGACCTTATCAGTCATAACGTCGCCTGTGACATCACCGAAGACCACATTGTTTTCGCCCATCTGACCGTAGTCATAACCGATGATCATCTGACCGCCCACATTGACGTTGGAGTTGGTTCCAAAGTCGATGCTGCCGGAATATTCTCCATTGTTCCAGTCGCCGACAAAGGCGTATGAGGCGTTGAAGTCACCAGAGAAGGTGTTTTCACCCTTGACATTGACGTTACCTTTGGTGATTGAAGAATCTGTCAACTTGGCATTGTCAAGAACCATCGCACCGCTTCCGGCAAGGTTGTTGATCAGAATGGTGCTTTCACCCTTGACAGTGAAGTTTGCACCGACGGCCACAGAGACTTTGGCCGCGTCAAGGGTTGCATTTTCGACGATCATAGCACCGGTACGGTCGCTGTAGCCCACAGCGATTTCGCCGTCGGCATCAACTTTGGCACCATTGCTGATCGTAAACTTGGAGCCGCCGTCGGCAAGACCGACTTTGGCAGCACCGTTGCTGCCGACACCTGCCAGATTCAACTGAGCCCCCTCACCGGTCACGGTCACGTTGCCAGCCACCTGCAGATAGTTGGTTGAAACGGTACCGTAAACATTGAGTTCGCCGTTGTACTTGTTGTAGATGGAAGCGTTAGCCTCGACTTCGCCGTAGACGTTGAGAACGTGCTTATTGGCAGCTCCGGTTTCGGAAATGTAGACCTGATGTGCTTTCACATAGGCATCTTCGGCAACGGTAACGGTGGTAGCCCCGACAGCCACATCGCCGCGGATATCCTGATTATTGTTGTTGTAAAGACCGCTGACCAGCATAGGAGCCAGACCGAACCCGTCTGCGTCCATTTTACCGGTGATGGTAACAGAACCATTCATAGCAGCAAAGTCGACCCGAGTCCAATCGGTGACATCAACGGTAGCATTGACGCTCTTTTCAACAGAACCGAGAACCAGTTTGGCACCGCTGATCAAGCCCTTCACAGCGGAATTACCGGAGACATTGAGCCGGGCATCGGCCGCACCGGTAATATCCACAGTCAAATCAGCATCAGCAGCATCGATCACACCGGAAAGAGAACCGATAGCGATCTTGCTCTTACCGGTAACATTGATTTCACCCTGATTGTCCAGTGTGCGGTTGCTCATATCCAGCGTACCGTCTGTCAGGTTGATAACACCCTGGTTGTCAAAGTATCTGGGAGTCAAATCGGCATAATCCGGATCATCAGTGAATTCCAGCGTACCGTTGTTGATCGTCAAAGTATTCTTAGCGCCGTTGCGGAAAGAAACCGCAGCAGTGGTGATCTTGCCGCCGTTAAGGATATCGACAGAGCAATCACCGGCAGGTTCCTGCCAGGCAACGGAGGTATTTCCACCGCCGAAGTTCAACTGGTTGTGGGCAACAGAAACGATACCTTCGCCGTCTTTGCCGTCCACGACCAGATGACCGTGCCAGCCGCCATTGTTGGCACCGACACCAGCCAGTT
>JAZUPO010000207.1:0-8366 GCA_045605205.1 Victivallaceae bacterium | reverse complement strand
AAGGAAGGGAGAACCTTTTTTCAAAAAGGGTTCCCTTCCTTCCCCGGCTCCTTTCACCTTGATAGAACTTCTTGTCGTTATTGCGATCATCGCTATTCTTGCGGCAATGCTGCTGCCTGCTCTTCAACAGGCAAGAGAACGGGCCCATACCGTCAGCTGTTCAAGCAATCTGAAACAGCTGGGAACCTATTTTCAATATTATGCTTCCGACAACGGCGGATTCCTGATGCCCAGCCGCCAGTTCCGCGGCCAGTCCGCCTGGGTGGCGACCAGTACAAAGTATGCCCCCTGGTATGAATATATTGCCATTGATTATGTGGCCGGAAGTCAGAAAACAAAGATCAAAGCAGCCCAGGCAAGCAAAGTTTTTCTCTGCCCCGGAGATATAAAACCCCGTACTCACTACACCAGCTTTGAAATCTATTTGAGCTACGGTGCCAACGGTGGTATCGGCGGCTGCTACACCCAGTTTACAAGTCCTGTGACTTACGGCAAACACGGGTATCTTCTGAAAAATGACGGCAAGGCTCATCATCTTTCCAAAATCGTTATTTTCGGTGATACCTGGGCCTACTACCGTACCCCCGAAACAAGCGGCGACTGGACAAAGGGGGCCTACTCATCTATGTATCTTTTCGGTCAGGCCCGGGCCAATGTGGGCCGCTTCGGCGCTCACGGCAAAAGTATGAACCGGGCTCACCTGGACGGACACGTTTCCAATGCACAGTATTTTGAATACTACAGCACCACAGGCGGTGCCGATTTGTGGAACATCTGTGACCAAAGATATTTAAGCAGAACATTCGCTCCGTAAAAAATAAGGAAAGCAACATAAAAATGAAACGATTATTTCTCTTGACCGCACTGCTGACAGCCGCACTTGTCAGCGGTGAAAATCTGCTGACAAACAGCTCTTTTGAAAGCACCCTGCCCCTGAAAAAACATAAGTGGAAGGTGGAACTTTTCAAAGAGTGGAACTGTATCCTCAACAGCAGTTCCCTCAAAGGGGACATACTTCTGGCAACTCCCGGATACAAGAGCAAGCAGGCTGTCCGGCTCAGAACTCTGGGCAAAGAGGGCTTCAATGCCGTCACCTACGCCAAAGATTTTCCTGTCACCCAGGGACAGAAAGTGACCGCATCTGTTATGCTCAAAGGTAAAGGCAACGGTTATATCCGTGTTTACTACCTTGATAAAAACGGAAAATATCTCAAAAATTATACGATGCAGGGAACCTACGCAAAAAGTGAATTTGCTCCGCTGCTGGTCAAATTCACCGTTCCTGCCGGAGTTGCAAAGATCCGTTACAGTCTGCAAACTCTGCGAAACAATGCAGACGTCATTTTTGACGATGCAAAACTCGAGATCGAATCAGGGGAACTCCTTGAAAACAATATGCTCCGGGTGACTTTCAATCCCCGGCTGGGCGGCGGTATCGCCTCTTTTTACTGGAAGGAAAAAAATTACGAATTCACCTCCCCCAAAACTATTATCCGGGGCGGCGGTATGGCCAACTGCGTCATTCCCGCCAACCGCATACCGGGTGTTTTCTACAATCAGCCTTTCGTCAGAAAATCTGCCACTGCCAATACCATTTCTTATGAAGCCCGCGTTGCCGCAGGTCCTATGCAGGATCTGGCAATGACCCGCACCTATACCTTGCTCCCCGATGGGATCAAGATGGAAATCACCCTTGCCAACAAAGGGAAAAAAACGCAGGATATCAGCTGGAGGATCCAGAACTTCATCAGTTCCGCCAAAGGTGTCTGGTCCTGGCCGACTCCTGACTGGATCACCATTTTCCGTCAGACGGGCAAGCCCCTCAACGGTTTGAACTCCGTCGTGCAGGATCTTTTCCGTGCCGGCTGGGAAGCCAAATATTATGAAGAACTCAAAGCAACGCTTCTTTTTGAGGTGGAAACCAATGATATCCGCCGTCTTTACTGCTTCTTTAATATGTTCCCCCGCACCAGCACCGCAGAGTGGTATTACCGTGAATTCAAACTGGCTCCCGGAGCAGAAAAGAAGTTGGTTTCCAAGATCCGTCTGCTGAAAAATCAGGAAAAGTTTTATGCTGATGCTCACGGCAAAACACAAAAATTTGAAGTCCTTGAACCTATCAAGATGCCCAAAGCTCCTGCAAAAGCAAATATAACTCCTGTTTTCAAAGATTACTTCCCCTATGTGGGCGGCGGCGGCAACCTCAATCAGCCTGAAATGGCAGGGTTCACCAAACGTATTTCCTATCCTCAGAGCTATGCCATTCTTATTGAACGTCTTTTCCGTATCCAGACCGATGCCTATTTGAACTCCTTTGCTCCGGGACGACTGATCTACGGCGGTATGCACCAGTATCTGTGGAAAAAAGACGGCACTCACACTTTGGGCGAAATGATCAAACGTTTTGACCAGAAATATTTTCTTTCCACCCTTTTCCTCTACCGTGAAGATGTGGATGTCCAGAAATATATGAAGGAAAAATGGCCCAAACTTCACCAGACGATGACTCATCCTGAACTGCAGCGTTTCATCAAAAAGTATCAGAAGCACATTCCTGTGATCTATACCGGTGACGAACTGCTGCCCCAGAATGTGGATGTGATGCTCAAGGTCAACGAAGAATTGAGCAAGATTCTGCCCAAACATATTCTGCCTTTCCCCTACTTGAATTCCTCAGCAGTGGACATTCTGCCCTATGTGCCGGTTTTTGTCGGTGACTGGTATCCGATCAAACGCCCCACCGCTTCAGGCAGAAATCCCTGGAACGTTTATCCTGAGTTTTCAGCTCTGGTCAAACGGGCCGGTGACACCCCTGTCTGGTTTATGCCTCAGGGATTTGCCGGTTCCGGTCTGACTGCCGGTATGACCGTCTACGCCTTCCCCACCCCCGGCGAAACCCGTCTGATGCTCAATCTGGCCATTGCCGCCGGTGTCAAAGGAATCGGCTGGCACGGATTCCCCTCCGGAACCTGGCCCTGGATGATGAATTACAGTATGTACCGTTACTCCTTCCTGGGCGGTGCCGGTCAAAAAAGCCCTGCCTGGGCCGCGGTCAAAGATGTGGGCCGGATCATCGCTTCTGCAGGACCTCTTTTCGTCCAATCCCGTCCCGCAGCCCTGCCCAAAAACTTCAAAATCGAGTGTGCTGAATTCACCTCCTACAACAAATTCTACTCAGGTCCCGCTGTCAAGGCTTACGCATTGAAAGCCGAACAGGGAACTCTCTTTGTCATCATCAATCAGAATCCGGTCAAAAACGAAAAATGCAAGGTCACGCTGCCCGGTCCCAAAGCCTTTGATATGGTCAAAGCGGCCCCTGTCCCCTTGCAGCTGGCTCTGGACCTTGCTCCCGGCGATGGGGCCTATATCTACTGCGGCAAGGATTTCAAAGAACTTGACAGTTCTTTTGCATCCCGTTTCCGTGCTGAGCGTGCCCGTTATCTGCTCCGGAGCGACATTGCAGTTGGTTTCGGTATCAAGGCAACCGATCCTGACACTTTCAAAAAGCTGCCTCCTTTGCAGGCTTTGAAAGCTCTTTTCAAAGAACAGGCCCTTCTTGAGAAAAAACTTGCTTCAGGCGAAGTCGGAAAGATCCTTGCCGATCTGGAAGAAACCCGGCAGACTCTCGACAAGATCGAATTCCGTCTCTGCTGTGCCCTTGAGCTGACTGTGACGCCTGAAATGCGTAAAGCCACCAAGCGTTATGCCCGCTACGTTCCTCATCCGGACAAGAAGTTCCAGGCCATCCGTATGGATCTTGCCAAAGCCTTTGCTCACTTCTACGCCCTTGCGGACAAGGTGGAAACAGGGGGCGGTTTCAAGGCTGCCGCCGGTCTCAAAAAGGTGAAAGCAGATGCTTTGAAAGCCGCCCGCGAGGCCCACAACTGGCTTGATGCTCATCCCCGGCGCAACGAGATAGACGATCCCACTGCGCCCTGACAAAAATCAATGCCATGCCCCGGATATTTTTCCGGGGCTTTTACCAGTTTGCAGAAAAACGTTTTTATGTTTACAGCTATTTTAAGCCTTGTTTTAGTCGGCGTCAGCTGGACTCTTGCCGGTGCAGTTATGGGGGCGGCCCCCAAGAAAAAGCTGGATCCCGCAGTGGTCCAGCTGACGGGGGCTGTCATCTCTTTTACGGCGGCTCTGGTGCTTCTGTCGTTCACTGATGTGGGCAAGACGCCTTTCCGGGATCTTTTTTGGTGCGGGCTGGCCTACTGGGGGGCAGGTGCCGTCAACTGTATTATGTTGATTTTGATGTCCAATGCTATGCAAAAGGGGCCCAACGGCATCATCTGGGCGGTGATCCAGTCGGCAATGATCTTCCCTTTTATGCTGGGGATCTTATTCTTTAATGTGGAACCCCGTTTGATCCGTTTTGCAGGGCTTTTCAGTATCTTGCTTTCACTGCTGCTTTCGGGGGTGTGCAAGAAGAACAATTTTCAAAACAACGGTTGGAAACTGCCCACCTTTATCTCATTTCTTCTGACCGGAGTCACTCAAAGTCTGGTCAGTCTGCCTTCTTACTTTGAAAGTTCCCAGGCTGTGACGCCTGTGTTCCGGACGATGTGTCTGGCCCTGGGGGTGCTCTTTATGTCATTCGGCCGCATCGTCACAATCAGAAAGAAGATCTCACTGAAGGCAAACCTGACTTCAAAATGGCTGTGGATTTTTTCTTTATCGCTTCAATTTTTCGGGCTTTTCTTTGCCATCAAACTGCAGTATCCCTCTATGGACACCCTTGCTAAACTCGGAGCGGGCTCGTTGTCTTATCCTTTACTGGTGGGTTCCTGCGTGGTGGGATTTTCGCTGTACAGCATCTTTTTCCTGAAAGAAAAAGTGACCCCGCTGCAATGGGGGGCACTGGCAAGCTGTCTGGCAGGAATAATCCTGATCTGTCTGTAGCCGAACGTCGGCTTCGATGTAACTGGCAGCTGTAACGAGCTGCCAGATACTGTGATCTTACGCTCCGCCTTGTCACAGCATAAGTTAAAGAACGGTGATGATCAATCCTGTGATAATCAGGACAACACCGATGAATTTGGGCAGTGCGGGACGTTCTTTGAGAATGAAGATCCCCCCCAGAAGTCCGAAAATAAGTCCCAGCTGACGGAACACTTGAACGTATGACACGTTGCTCACATAATTCATTGCTATAAGAACTGTAATATAGGTCAGCGAAGCAAACGCTCCTGCGGCAAAAGGCATCCAGTTTTTTTCCTTGAAAAAGGAAGAAAAATTCTGCTTTTCACCGGGAAATACAAGTACAGCCAAGCCCATAAGAGTGCTCAGAAAAATACCGCGGGTGGAATAAAAGGTCATAGCAACAACAGGTTTGGCAAGATCCGGATAGGCTTCACGCAAGACGACCTGAGCCTGACTGTCACAAATGGTATATCCGGTAGTTCCGCAGGCCACCAGAAAGATGAAAAACATTCTTGAACTCAAGTAATCCTTGAAGTTGAAACTTGAAAAATCCTTCATAGGCATCATCATACACCCCACAAAGACCACTCCCATTCCCAAAAGTGCCAGAGGCGTCAGAGGTGCTCCCCAACCGCAGATCGAAGTAACCGCCGCCGTCAGAAGCAGCGGCAGTGAACGCATCATCGGATAAGCCGTTGACATTTCCATTGTTCTGTACGCCCTCACCAATCCCAGGCAATAACACAAATCAAAGCTCACAGAACAAAGAACATAGACAAAAAACATCCCGGGCAGGCCCGGCACATTGACAGGAGTCCACAGCTGTGTATGAAGCCACATAGAAGCCGCTGTCATACAGATCACAGCATAAAAAGCCACGCTCATCGTTGAGCGTTTGGCAAGCAGATTCCACGATGCGTGAAGCCCCGCAGAAAAGACGATCAAAAGAAAAGCCAAAAAACTCATTTTTAAATGCCTGTAAAAATACTTTATGCCGGAACTTATTTCCGGCATCTCCGTCATAATATACCACTTGCAGAAGATTTATTCAAGAAAAAAACAAAGATTCACAACAAAATAACTCTGCCGGCAAATGAAATTTGCCTTCTGAAAATTTGACAAAAGCCCAATAGTCTGTTATATTAAGCAACTGTACGATTCTTACCCTGAAAAAGTCAACTATTATGTCCTCATCAAAACGCCGTCTGGTCTTTCTGACCGTCAACAGTTCCTTTTCGCACTCATCCCTTGCGTTGCCCCTGCTTCACAGTGCGTGCAGCGACCTGACCGGCTGGGAGTGGCACCGATGCGACATCACAACAGCGCAGGACTCTCTCAATGCAGTGCGTGAAATATATGCTTTACAGTGTGATCTGCTGGTAACGACTCTTTATCTTTTCAACCGGCCCAAGGCACTGGAAATTTTACAGAGGTATCATACGCTTGCTCCCGAATGCCGGATCGCCGCAGGCGGCCCGGAATGTCTGGGAACAGGGGCTCAGGATCTTCTTGATGAATACCCCTGGCTCGACTGTGTGTTCCGGGGTGAGGGTGAAGAAATGTTCCGCTATTACCTTGAAAACTTTGACACCTTTGACCGTACAAAAAAACGCATACTCCCACCAGAAGGCAATGGCGTATACAAGGAGTGGACTTCTTCCCCCTGCCCTGTCAACGATCCTTTTTTTGTAACAGACAAGCCCTTTGTTCAACTGGAAACCTCACGGGGCTGCCCGATGCACTGTTTTTACTGCACCAGCGGGAACACAGCTGTCCGTTACCGGACTCTCTCTCAGGTGCGTGAAGAACTTTCTCTGCTCTCTGCCCAAGGAGTCAAAGAACTGCGTATCCTCGACAGGACATTCAACGTGCCCCAGGAACGGGGAGCAGCCTTGCTGAAACTTTTTCGGAAAGAGTTTCCTCAAATGCGTTTTCATCTGGAACTGCATCCTCAATTTTTGAACGACGCCTTGCGGGAAGAACTGCGGCAAGCCCTGCCCGGTCAACTGCACATTGAAGCAGGGGTCCAGTGTTTCGATCAGGAAGTTCAAAAATTATCCGGCCGCAGAAGCTGCGTTGAAGCTCTCAAAGAGGGTGTGGAATTTCTCTGCAGCATCCCGGCCTTTGAGACCCATACAGATCTTATTGCCGGACTTCCGGGGCAAACTTTTGAGCATATTCTCAAAGATACAGGAACCCTTCTGAAACTCAACGCTGCCGAGATCCAGCTGGAAGTGCTGAAAGTTCTTCCGGGAACACCTATGCGTGAAGTTGCTTTACTGCACGGATTGCGGTACAATCCTGCAGCTCCCTATGATGTGATGATGAGTGACACGATCTCTCTTAAAGAAATACAGCAAGTACGCGATCTGTCAAGGCTCCTTGACCTGACCTGTAATCATAAGGATTTGCACAGCACCGTTGTGCTTATGAATGAAGAACTCCCGGACTTTGTCACCCGTATTCTTTCCTTTTTCCACGATGCAAAGGGTGATTCAACGACTTTGTGGGATCTGAAAAAACGTTTTCTCTTTCTGCTCAACATCTGCCGCAAAGAAAACCTGGAACGCTCTCAAAGAGAACTTGCCTGTCACTGGCTTATGGCGGGATTCCCTCCGGGACAGGGACCCGATGAATATTCAGAAAAGTGCCAATCCCCCCCAGCTCAAGCCCGTCTTACAGCAGGGACGACCTCTTGTCTCGGCCTCCCGGAAACTCGCTTCTGGCATCTGCCGTTACAAAACCGCTCCTGTTACTTCGCCTACAACCGCAGCTTTGCACTCCATCTGCCCGCCGCAGTCTGGCTTACTGAAGATTGATAAAAAAGGTGGAATTTCCCGGATCGGGCGGCAAGGGATTTTCCCTCCCCCTGACTTTCTCAATTTCTTTGACAACAGTGTCTTACGCTTTTACCGGGTATAGGCCCGGTGGGAACGACGGCGGGTGCTGACGCTCTCTTCTGAGGTTCCGGCACTGACAAGTTCGTAAAGTACCGCCTGCTTTTTTCCGGGGGCGGCACGGAGCACACGCCCCAAACGCTGGACGTGTTCACGGACACTGCCGCTGCCGGCAAGGATGATCCCCACGGCTGCTGCCGGAACGTCAACACCTTCGTTGAGAACCCGGTTGGTAATGAGAACACTGTAGGTGCCGTCGCGGAATCTTTCAAGAAATTCCTTCCGCTCTGCCGCCCGGGTCAGATGAGTCATTACCGGCAGCATAAAACGGCGGCCCAATTCATAGGCCGTGGAGTTATCCGCAGTAAAAACAATGATCCTTTCGCCTGCGTGACGGCGGAGTATTTCCCATAAGGCTCTCACTTTGGCTTCTCCACCACGGGCAAGACGACGTTGATCCAGAAAGGCTCTGAAAGCCTGCCGCCCCTCAGGAGAACGTGCAGCAAGGGCAAGAAAACGCCCCCAACCGGACTCCTGACGGAA
>JAZUPO010000206.1:0-9191 GCA_045605205.1 Victivallaceae bacterium | reverse complement strand
CCCCCTTTTCCCAAACCTTTTTCAGCACAACACTATTGCAATTTTTGCAATAGTATTGTGCCGCTTTAAAGTTTAAGAGAATAGAAATCTACCCATATAGGGAATATAGCCTTTCCCCAAAAAAATACCGCCGGAACACCTTGTCCGGCGGGCTGAATGCTCTTTCAAAGATATCAGCAGCAGTGAATATCCACAATACTGAGCTGCGGCTGTTCAACTCCCTGATGATTATTGAGCTGGGGGGTAGCCAGAATATCGCAGGTATTGGCCGTAAAATTGGCAACATTCTGATTGAAGGCGATAAAATCAAGGGAAACATTCCCCTGACGCATAATTCCACGGGTATGACTTCCGCCGCAGGTGGCACTGCTTCTGACGATCTGCACATCGTTGAAACGGAACACCGGTTTGGGATTGCTGTGCCCGAAAGGAGCCAACTGAAGCAGATAATCAAAAAATTCCCGGGTCAATTCAGAGAAAGTGACTTCACCGTCGTAAGAAACGGAACTTTCAAGATCAGCACTGTTGATTTGATTGCTGATCTCTTTATTCATCAAATCGAAGAAATCTGCAATTTTTTCAGTTTTAAGTCCAACTCCGACAGCCATAGGATGTCCACCGTAGCGTTCAAGCAGATGAGCACTCTTTGAAAGCACTTCCACCAGATTGAGATTGGCAATACTGCGTCCTGAACCGTATGCCACATCTCCCTGGACAGTCAGCACAATGGTGGGACGGTTGTATTCCCGGGCCAAACGCGAAGCTACAATACCGATGACCCCCTGATGCCAGTTTCTTCCCGCCACCAGCAAAGCACAGGGGCTCATCCAAGCCAGATGACGTTCGATCTGTTCCCGGGCTTCCTGATAGATCTCCTGTTCTTTCTGTTGGCGGTCACGATTAAAAAGTTCCAGCTGAGTGGCACAGGAATATGCTTCGACGATCTGTTGGGACTGGAGCAATTTCAGAGCTACATTGGCATCCCCCACCCTGCCCGCAGCGTTGATCCGGGGAGCAAGGCGGAAGGTAATGTCAGACGGAGTCAGTTCGGAGCGGAGCTTTGAACTTTCGATCAAAGCACGAACTCCGGGCCGGAGCTGCCGCTGCAATGCTTCAATACCGTATTTGACCATAATACGGTTTTCCCCCAACAGAGGAACGATATCAGCCACAGTTCCGAGAGCCACATAATCAAGGACTTCTTCCAACCTTGTGGTAAATCCGCCCAGATTGTTTTCCCGGCCGTACTTGACAAAGGCGTGCGAGAGCTTAAAAGCCGCGCCTGCCCCGGAAAGGAGCTGCAGATCGGCCAGTTCCGGATAAACCTTGGGATTGATGACTGCCAGAGCATCCGGCAGAGAAGGTCCTGCTTCGTGGTGATCCGTGACGATCACATCGATCCCCATTTCTCTTGCCCGGTCAACGGCATCACAGCTGGTAATGCCGCAGTCGACCGTAACAAGGACTCCGCAAACGCCGAAACATTCAAGAGCTTTGTCCAGCGAGTCAGGAGTAAAACCGTAACCGTCATCAAAACGATGAGGAATGAATGAATTGACAATTGCACCGTTGCTGCTGAGGACCCAAGCCAAAAGAGCACTGGCAGTGATGCCGTCAGTGTCGTAATCACCGTGAATAAGGATCGGTTCCTTTTGAGCAACAGCCTTCCACAACCGTGCTGCCGCATCCCGGATCCCCGGGAAGCGATAGGGGTCGCTCAGATTTGCGAGACGCGGATTCAGGAAACTTTCCACCTGATCCGCAACGATACCGCGCGCAGCGAAAATGAGGGCTACCGGACGGGGAAGATTGAATCTTCTCTGGAGTCCTTTGATTTCTTCCTCAAGATTTGCGGCGTTTGTTTTCCACTTGTTTACACCCATTTGTTTCTTTTTTCCTAATTTAATCTTCTTTATTAACATAACTCCGAAACAGCAATAATCCAAACGAAAAATCAAAAAAAATGCAAAATTTAGTCAAAAAAGTCACTTTTCGGGTTGAAAAAACGCTTTTGGAAGAGTATTTTTTCTCCGGCAGTATTTCAGAAGCATAATTTTATCACGGATTTCAACGATTATGGACATAACACAGTTTCCGGAACGATTTTCAGGGAAATGGATTTTTTTGGAGCAGCTCAAAAACAAACAGACAGCCTGTGTGCTCATAAGACGGGAGTTTTTCTTACAGGCAGAGTCGGGATTGGAATACCTGCTCTTTATTACCGCAAACAGTTTTTTTCAACTCTTTATCAACGGCAGTCTGGTAGGAGCCGGTCCCCGGCTGCATCAGGAACAGGGAACCAGCTATATTGATGCCTATGACGTAACTCTCGATCTGCAGCCGGGAAAAAACGTGATCGCTGTCCACCTCTTTTGGAACTCGCCCCCGGACCAAGCCGATCTTTCTCTGTGCCCGGGGATGTGGTGCCAGCTGCAATCAGGCAGCAAAACCCTGCTGGCCAGCGATGACTCCTGGCAGCTCCTTGCTCCGGAAACCGCCGCCTCACTTCCCGGCAGCAGTTACAACGTCTGCGACCTGAGACAAATCCCCGAAAATTGGAACATCCCGGAATATCAGTGTGACTCCCATTGGAAAAAAGCTGATCTGAACACTCTCCCCGGTACAGCCGGAGCCCTTATGGAACTCCATCCTCTGATTCCCGGGGAGATCAATCCTGAGACAGTTGAATTCCAAAAACTCTGTACCGGATCAGTTGAAAAGCTCCCTGTTTTTTCAAACTTTATCTTTCCCGGTTCTTTCCAGGGACGTGACGGAGCTGCCGTTTCCTATATTTTCAGCGACACTTCCCTCAAGATACCGGTCAAACTTTACGCCGATATCCCGGTAAAATTTTATTGCGGACGTACTCTTCTCTGGGACGGCGACAAGGCAGCCGGAAGCGAAGTTGAGCTCTGTCTGGCAAAGGGGTGGACGCGTCTGCTTATTTTCTCTCCGTCCATCAAGTGCGACACCGGGATTATGCTCGCGGCCAAAGAGTGGCCGGAAGAGCTGATCCCCCTGAATGATATGCTTGACTCTGCTCAACCGGGTTGGTGTACAGTTCCGCTCAACAAGATCCGTTTTCCTGAGTGCACCTCTGCTGTCCGGGCGGAAAACATCCCGGGATTGACCGCAACTGAATCTGATATTGCCAATGTATCTTCCATCCGCGAACTGCTGAAACATTCAAATTTCACGATCTCTCAGGACAAAGAGAAAGAATGGCTGACGTCAAACGACTTCATTCTGTGGGAACTTCCCGAAGTTCATTACGGTTTTGTTACAGTGGAGTTTTTCGCCCGCGAAGGGGATATTGTGGATATGCTTTCCGGAATAAAGGGCAGTGACGATGCTCTGTTGCCGGAGTGTTTTTTCGGAGAAAGCTGCACCGGCGTCAGCTGCATCTGCCGGGAGGGAAAAAATGAATTCAGCTGGCCCATCCCCATTGATTGCAGCAGAATATTGTTCTGGGTCAGACGGGCTCAAGGCAGCTTGCTCCTGCGGCAGATCTCATTTGAGGAATTACGCTGCAATTTTGAACGTGAAAACGAATTTCGCTGTTCTGAAAAAATCTTCAACGACTTTTGGAAAACCGGCGTTGCAGCCCTTTGCAGATCCAGTGCCCTGCTGTGTCCCACAGACGGAACGGTAAAAAAAGACAGTTTTCTGCTGGACTCTTTTTTGGAATCTGTGAACATCGCTTCTGTTTACGGAGATTCCGCTTACATCACATCAAATCTGCGGCAGTTTGCGGGAACTCAACTCGAAAACGGAGCATTGACAACTCTTTCGGCGGGCAAAGATCACATCTCTTCATTGTTCCATATGTTTTTCTTCCCCGGCTGGATCATTTTCAACTACCGATTCACCAGCAATATGGTGGAGCTGCGTAATTTGATCCACCGTCTGGATGCGGTCAAGCATTACCTTGTTTCTTTGCTTGACGAGAAAAAAGGTCTGCTTGACACCTCTCTGATTCCGCCGTGTGCACCAACAGAAGATGATCCTGTTGCCTGCTGCCGGCTGCCGGTCGTGATGAACGCCCTCTTCTGCCGCTTTATGATGACTGCTTCAGAAATTTATGACCTCGTGGAGCGGACTTCTGAAGCAAGACTGTGCCGCCGTCTGCTGCGCCAGGTTTCAGCAGCCCTGATAGAAAACTTTTATGATCAGGAAACCGGAATGTTCGCCGATTTCCCCATTACGCCTGACGGGCACGAAGATTTCTCGCTTCTGGGCAATTTTTTCCCTCTGCTTGCCGGAATGAAAACCCAGGAATGTTTTGAAAAGTTCGTTAAAACATTTTTTGACTTTGACAAAGCAGAGCCTTTGACCGCCGAAGCAGATTCCCCCTATTTCCACTGGCTTTTCGGAGAAATGCTTTTTGCACTCGGTCAAAAAGAATGGGGAACCCGTTATTTGCGTGCTTACTGGCAAAAAAGACTCGATCTGCCCCGGGGAGTCTGGAAGGAGCCTTTCTGCCGCGGGATCGGCGCGACTTGTTTTACCGGAGGACGTACACTTGTTCCCAACGCCTTCCTGATCCGGGAAATTCTTGGCGTACGCCTTGCAGAACCGGCCCATTCCGTCATATACTTTGATCCGGGATTGTTGATCGTCGACTCAGCGGAAGGAGCCATCTCCACGGCACAGGGAAGAATCAGGATCAAATGGGAAAAACAGTCGGACGGCGGTTTGGAGGTGGATATTTTTTCAACCCATCCGATAAAAGTTCTGCCTGAACTTTCTGAAGAACTGTTGAAAAAATCAACTTTCCGTCTGGGGGAAAATGTTATTCTGGTAAGGTCTGCTGCAAGATGAAAAAACTTCTGTTCCTGACAGTGATCTTTCTTTCTTTGCCGGCAAGTGTTTCCGGCACTCAAATAAAACAGTCAGATGAAAAGATCAATAAAAAACAGCTTCTCCCCAAGGATAAACTTTTTCTCTATACGGCAACAAAACCTTATTTCGCAGACCGTTGGAAATACTTTTGCTGCCCGGTAAAAAAAGTTGTCAGACGGCATAGTGCCGAAGGAAAATGGACCGATTACTGCTACAACGCCAGAGAAGAGCTGATCGGAATTTACCGCAGAGATGCCAGAGGCAGTGTCAAACGCAGTGATTTTTCCTCTGTTCCCGGCTGTACATTGTGCGGCAGCACCAAGATCAAACAAAAGACCTGGCGTCACAATCCCCGTCCCGGTGTGGTCATCCCCAAAAAGAAGAAAAGACGCTGAATCTGCATTTCGCATTTCCAGCATCTTTCACTGCCCCGTAAATCATACCCGGAAGGGGCTGTTTTTGTTACAATTCCCAGTTCAGATGATCCAAAACCTGCCTGAAGGAATGGATCGTCGGCTGATTGTAAACGCCATCGGTTTCGTAACCGTTCACGGCAAATTCAACAGCGACTCCGAACTTGGGGCCCATATAACGGATCATCCGGCCGAATTTTCCTCCGGCAAGGTAGATAAAGGGTTTCTCGATTTCCTTGTGAAGCAGCATCAAAGTACGCACTGATTCAAGAAATTCATCTTCCGTATCCACTTTTGTAACGACTTTCAGGAGATCTGCCCCCCGGGAGCTTTGGAACTTCATCATTTCCAGCACATCTTCCGGCGGAATAAACTCGCCGGTCGCGTGGGATGACATCAAAGCGTATGCTCCCCGGGCGTGGATCTCATCTATCAGCTTTTTCTGCCGTGCAATTGCCTGAGTATCAAAAGTCAATTCCCGGGGGGCCGGTGCATAAAGATCTCCCATAACATCAATAACATCTGCTCCTGCTTCTGCGGCATTGAGCAGATGAATTTGCCGTGCCTCGTCATCAGCTCCCAAAAATTTGTCTTTGCGGTAGTTGATGAACATAAAGGGCAGATGAACACAATTTATGATCCCCCGGAAGATGTCACAACTCCGTTCTTCCAAAGGCAAATGTGAAATTTCGATAGCGATCCCGTCTGCCCCATTGCTTTCTGCGGTCCGGGCTCCGGCAACGGCCAATGCGGCAGATTGCGGACGGTAAAGCAAAGAAACAGCCGTCTGCTGCCAGTTGACAAATGAACGTTTCAACATTTTATCACCTCAACGAACAAGCAGTCTTCCACCGTCGATCAGGTGGGACGAACCGGTGATAAACGCAGCTTTATCAGAACAAAGATAAAGAATAAAATCCACAAGTTCAACAGTTTCAGCAGCTCTTCCGAGGAGCGTTTTCATCTTTGCCATACCGGGACGGGTCAGCACAGGTCCGGGAATCACACAGCAGGAACGGACATTATGAGGAGCTCCCAATATGGCAAGGGATTTGGTCATTCCCTTCATAGCACTTTTTTCTGCGGAGTAATCCAGAGAAGGGCCGCCGCCGCCCTCTTCACCGGTTACAGAACCAAAGTTGATGATAACACCTCTTTTACGCTCCATCATACCGGCAAGCACTGCCCGGCAGCAATAAATCGCTCCCCGCAAATTGACATCCAATCCCCAGTCGATAACCTCAATGGGCAGTTTTTCAAAACTGGCGCAATTGCCGCAGCAGCGTCCTGACATACCGCCTGCGGCGTTGATCAGGATATCCAGAGAACCAAAAGTTTCAACGATTCTTTTTTCCGCTGCTTCCACTTCGGCATATTTGCGGATATCCACTTTCAGAGTCAGAACTTTTCCTCCGGCAGCTTTGATTTTTTCTTCGGCAGCAGCAAGAGCTTCTTCATTGACATCAAGCAGTGCAACATTGGCTCCCTGCTCAGCGAGTTTTTCTCCTGTAAGCAGCCCCATACCAGAGGCTCCACCGGTAATCATCGCGGTTCGACCGGCAAATTCCGTCATCATACAGACTCCTATATTAAAAATTTCCTGCCATTTTCCCCGGCATTATTCGGAACAACAAGAAAATCTCTTCAGAAAATCCTCGTTCCACTATAACAACCAGGGTAATATACTTCCCCAAATTGCGTTTTACAAGTCCTGTCATAAAACTTCAATTGTTTTTGACCGATCTCCGGGGAAAATTCTTTTGAGTCGTCTTGACAGTTCGTGCGAACTGAGCTTGAAAAAAAACCTTTGATGAAGTATATTATCTTGAAAAACTTTTGCAAGAATATATCTTGAGACTTTGATCAAAGGTGGAACGATGCCGGAAAGAGAAACTTTAAGCTCCCGTTTGGGCTTTATTATGCTGTCCGTCGGCTGTGCTGTTGGATTGGGGAACGTGTGGCGTTTCCCTTATATCACAGGTAAATACGGCGGCGGTATGTTCGTCTTGCTTTACTTGATTTTTCTTGTTCTGCTAGGTTTCCCTCTCCTTGTGGGTGAACTTTCCATCGGCCGCTGCGGCAGAGCCAATCTGGTAGGCAGTGCCAACCGGATCTCCGGAAACAAAAAAATCTGGAATATTATTTTTCAGACAGTTTTCACCGGTAACTTTATCCTTATGACCTATTACACCGTGGTATCAGGCTGGCTTTTGGCTTATACGAAGTACTACCTGACCGGTTCCATTAATGTTTGTTCCACTCCTGCGGCCTTTGCTCAGTGTTTCAATGCTCTGACAGCCAATCCCCTTGAAAGCCTGATTTATATGCTCATCACCGTGGTCATTGCCACCATTGTCTGTTGTTTCGGGTTGCAGAACGGCGTTGAAAAATCAGTCAAGGTAATGATGTTTATTCTCTTTCTGCTGATTTTTATTCTGGCTGCCAATGCCTTGACTCTGCCGGGCAGCAGTAAGGGAATGAGTTTTTACCTGATGCCGGACTGGCAAAAATTCACCGGCAATATCGGTGAAACCGTTTATGCGGCGATGGGACAGGCTTTTTTCACCCTCAGTTTAGGGGTGGGCAGCATTGCTATTTTCGGAAGTTATATCAACAAAAACCATTCTCTTGCCGGTGAAGCTGTTACGATCATCAGCCTTGACACCTTTATTGCCCTTATGGCAGGTATCGTTATTTTTCCCTGTTGTTTTTCTTTTGGAGTTGATCCCGGCAGCGGTCCGGGGCTGATTTTCATTTCTCTGCCTAACACCTTTGCCCGAATGGCTGGAGGACAATGGTGGGGTGCCCTCTTTTTCATATTCCTTTCCGTTGCGGCGTTGACCACAGTGATCGCCGTTTTTGAAAACCTGATCGCCTATTTGATGGATCAGTTCAATTTCAAACGACGTGCAGCGGCTTTGATAACAGGGGGAGCCGTTGCTCTTTGTGCAGTGCCCTGTGTACTGGGATTCAATTTCTGGGCAAGATTCCAGCCTTTGGGCAAAGGCAGCACGATCCTTGACCTTGAAGACTTTATCGTCAGTCAGAATTTGCTGCCGCTGGGAGCTGCGACACTGGCTCTTTTCTGTTCTCTCAAATACGGCTGGGGGTGGGAAGGCTTCACCTCTGAAGCAAATACAGGAAAAGGATTGAAATTCCCCACCCGCTGCCGTTGGTATTTCAGGTATCTGCTTCCTTTGCTGATCCTGACGGTTATGATTTTCGGTTATAAACAATTATTCAAATAAAAAACGTTCACCTCTTTGATAAAAAATTAAGGATTTGAAGTTTATGGAAAAAGTATTTATTCTGGTTTGCAGTGCCCTCTTATTGCTGGTGATCGGCGGCTGCTGTGTCTGTGCAACAAAAAAACTTTCTTCAACACCTCCCGGGCTGCGGCTCACGCTGCCTGAAGTGATCTACGCTGTGCCGGGGATCGAGAGCAATATCTACTTTGAAAATGTGATCGACTCTGCAACTTTCAACGCCTATGCGATCGAAGTCAAATGTGCCAAAGGCTCCCACGGTAATTTACGCTGGTTCTGGACTCCCAAGAAAGAAGATGCCGGTAAATCCTTTGATCTGGAATTGCGTCTTTTTAACGACTACGGCCGGGTCGCAACAGCAAGATGCAAAGTCGTCGTTGCCAAAGAGCCCGCCGACTATAAAAAGAAAATCACACTGTCGCTTTTGGCTGACTCCGGCGTCAACTGCCGCTATCCTTCACATCTGCTCAAAGTGATGCGTGACGCAGGTTTTGTCAACTACACTCCCGTTGGCAAAAACGGCGGCAGCGGCCGGAAACCGGTTCCCGGCGGCATTGCTCACGACGGCTACGGCGGCTATTCCTGGGGATGCTTTCTCGAACGCTGGCTCTATTCGGCCGAAGAACTGCCGCAAGCACAGAACGAAGCAGAAAGAGAACAGATGCGTGCT
>JAZUPO010000205.1:0-4331 GCA_045605205.1 Victivallaceae bacterium | reverse complement strand
ATGGGTAACAACCCTATGGTCGGTGCTTCCGTCGACGTGGCTGTGGCTGTGGCTCAGGCTATGGCATAATATTTGCAATTTCTGCAAACAAAAACGGCGCTTCCTTCGGGAAGTGCCGTTTTTTGTTGCCTGTCATTCTCTGTTGCGCTTTAGTGAATCAGGCGTCTTGCAAATAAAAATTATTCAGCCCGGCGCACTTCTTTAAAGAAATGCTCCGGGCTGATTGATGATTGTTGAGAAAAATTACTTTTGCAACGTTTCCGCCAGCTGAATCAACTCCATACGGCAGGCGTCCATAGTATCGCAGTTGCCCGCAATGGCACGCTTGACAATGGAATCAAGTTTTTTCTGTGCGGCAGAATTGGGACTTTTCTTCAAAAGTTCCCGACAGAGTTTTGCCGCTTTGTAATCGTAAAGGCCCTGCACGTGAGCTTCCATACGGCGGCTGGAAATGACTTTTCCGAAATTGGAGTCGGCATAGACTGCGCCGTAATCAGTCCGGTTTTTTCCGCTGCTGTCGTTGGGGTCGATTCCGTCACCGCCTGCATGGGCATCTATATGCCAGAAAGAAGCTACATCATCAGAACCGTCTCTGAAATTTTCCCAGTAAAACCGGCGGTACACATCGGGGGAGGTATCTTTGTTGATGATGTGGTAGAACCAAATCTTTCTTTTGTATTTCCGAACGATCTCAAGTTCAGATGCCACGGTTGCACGGGGACGGTAAAGCTCGATAATATCGTATACTTTACAGTATTCGTGCAAGGCTCTCTTAAAATCGCGGGGTTTCATTTTGCTGATGTAGGGATTTGTCATTACGGGACACTGGGGCAAAGCCTTTTTGAGCAGTTTGCCGTAGCGTATGGCAAGGTGGGCCCTGGATTTCTTGTCCGCAGGATCACCGCTGGGTTCATCAACAGGATAAAAGACTATATTGGCAGGGTTGATCTTGAACTCTTTGACCATATATCCGACAAAAAGCTGCAAATATCTTGTTATGGCTTTTTCCCAAACGGGATTGTCAGTTCCGCAGGGCGGAGGAGTTGAACTTTTGACAATTCGTGTTTCTCCGTCTGCCAAAGTCTCAAATTTGCGGTAATAGAATCTCTGCCACTTATGTTCCCAGCCGAGGTAAACACAAATCCCCAATTGAGAGCTGTCAATGCCGGCATCAAGATAGTTTCTGATAAGTTTGTTGAAACCTGAAAAATCAGCTTTGTCAAAATTTCCGTTCTTGTCCAGTTTGGGATAACAGTTGGCAAAACCGTCAATAAAAATCATATTCACTCCGCGTTCAGCAAGGAAAGTTGAAATTTCCCTGTTGTACTTACTGCGGCTTTCCATATAGATATAATTGAAGTTTCTGACAAAAGTTTTGCCCAGATCGACAGAAGAACAGTTGAATTCAAAGGGAATTTTTTCAACAGGAAATCCGCTGTACCCGGATTTCAGAACAAGAGTACCGTTGTACTTTCCCGCCGGGAGATTTTTTGTTGAAAATTCCGCCCACAGAGGCACAGTTGTTTTCGGAGGGATGCGCACAAGAGTATTCATAGGCAGCGGAGCCAGTGCATCGTAGCAAGCTGTTCCTGAACTTGTGTGCAGAGGCAAACCTTCATACATCCGCACCTGCTTGAAAAGAGAGGTGAAATAAGCATCATAACCAAAGGCACTTTTGTTGGATTTTCCCGGATATTCCCCGGGAAAGAGCTTGATTTGTCCCAGGAAAGGCTGATCGGACAAATTGGAAACGGCAAATCCGAAAAGCCTTTTGCTGTTGCGGGCTCCGGAGAGGGTGATCCTGTCGAGTGCCTGAGAAGTCAGGGCAACTTCAATGTTGTTTTCCCACACCTGAGGACGCCATATCAGGAGCTTTTTTCCTTCAAGACGGCGCATAATGATGGCCTGACGGAAATTCTCAAGCTGACTGTGGATATTTTCGGCGTCAGCACTTGTGATATTTTTTGCAGAATTAAGAGCATTGACTGCATCAAGTCTGCTGAGAAGATCGCCCGCCGCCATTGTCGAAAGTTCTTTTCTCAATGCGGCAATGCGCTTACTGAACCACGAACGGTAATCGCCGATGATGATTTTGCTGAACTGTTCAGGCAGATGGAAACTGCGTCCCATTGGAGCCCATGTTGCCAAGCCGCCGCAGGAGGCTCCCGTGCGGGTGAAGTTGCCCGAAATTTCACTTCCGGGAGCAAGGTTTTCAAGTTCCAGCTCTTTTACAGGGATCTGCAAAGTGACTTCGTAGCCGTTGGTAGTCACCCTGACAGAAGATTTCATAGCACTTTTGAAGGTATTGTCAGGGCTGTTTGCCGCCGTATTTCTGGCGGAATAAGTTTTATTGTTGGCCCCTACTGCGTAATGATAGTAAACGCTCTTTTCCTGATTGGGTCTCAGGAAAAACTCTACACATTCTTTCCACAAGGGATCGGAGGGCTTGACTGCAAAGGGGACTCCAACGGGAACAGGACAGCGGAAACGGACTGTTACCATATTGTTTTCAATGGTCATAGCGGCAGTACCCGTCTTGTCCCTGAATTTCCTGTCCACCTGCTGAAAGGCTCCGAGAACCTCTGTCTCTTTGTCAAGAGAATCGAAATTACAAGTCCAATGAGGAACAGAGCCTGCAATGATATGCTTTTCCATCCTGACCTTGCTGAAAGAAGCCGTCCCCAGAGTACTGTCTTTCCGGTTCTCCCCAAAGCGTTTGGTTATTCTGACATTGTCGATAACACCGTGCAGAGGGCGCAGGACTTTCTGAGGGACTGCGGGATCACAGCCCAAAGTGAGCTGCGGATACCATCTGTCGGCTTTTGCTGTGCCAAGAGATGTCAGAGCGGGGGCATTGTCTTTCATAAGCAGGACAGTCCCGTCAAGTTCGAGTTTGAAAAATCCGCCTGCTTTGGAGCCGAATCTCAAAGAGTACCAACGGTTTGTCTGCCACTTGACGGGAGAGGAAATCACAACATAGTTGAGCAAATCCTTCTTTTGCTTGTGGTCGTGGACCCTGAAAGAGGCAGAGATGCGGCCGTCGGGGGTGATATTGAGCAAAAAGCGTGACAAATTCCATGCTTTGCGCTCGTAGGCAAAAATCGTTCTGCTCCCCTTTTCTTTCCGGGGGAAGAGTTTAAAATCCAGCGAAACACTCCACTCGGGCCAGGTCAGGTCAAGAACCTGATGATTGCGCACCGTTCCGTTGCAAAGGAGAGCTCCTGAGCCGTTGACTCCCATATTGGGGGCAACAAGGGCACCGCGGAATGTTTCTCCCTTTATTTCGCTTTTTTTATCGTTGCTTTTGTCAAATTTCCACTCAATAGAACTTCCGCAGAGCAAAAGGGGAACCAGAGAGGAAAGTATCAGCATCCTTTTCATAATTCGGAATTCCTTTATATGTTTTAACGCTCTTACCACGGAATCTTGCTGCCGCGGGTCCACATATTTCCCGCAGTATTGGCACTTTTTGCAACATAGGTATGCAAAAAGTTGATACCGGGAGTTCCGGTTCCGACAGTTTTGAAATTGGCAACATTACCCGCAACCATAAGGATATTGGTGCTTGCCTGATGCCGGGGAGAAAGATAGCCTGCTGTTTCACTTGTTTGCAAGGAAGGATAGAAAATCAGAGTGGCGTTGACGCCATGGGCCGCATCACTTTTATCGGAATTTCCTGTATTATACTCCTCAACGTCAGCAAACATAATTTTTCTTGCAGGCTCTTTGAACATTCCGACTTTAGCAGGTTCTTTAGTTTCTCCACCGGAATATTTAAGCCGGTTCATACCGACAAAATAATAATTATACCCATACTCCGGCACATCACAAGCGTAGGTGCTGAAACTATATTTTTGAGCAGTTGTCTGTTTCAATTCATTTCTCCAGCTGACTTTTCCGCCAGTCAATCCATGGTTACGACTGGGACAAATCAGGATGTTGCCTTGAATACAATTGGTTCTGATAAGACGGCGCACCCAGTTGTCTTTGCGGTCACCGAACTTCTGGTCAAAATGGTAGCCTGGCACGTAATAATCTTTAAAATCCTGAGTATAAGTAAAAGCCCCCTGCCCCAGCTGTTTCAAGTTATTGATACAGGAAGCAATCTGCGCTCTGCCCCGTGCCTGCTGCAAAGCAGGAAGAAGCATTGCAGCAAGAATGGCAATGATTGCAATAACGACCAGAAGTTCTATCAAGGTGAAAGGAGCCGGGGAAGGAAGGGAACCCTTTTTGAAAAAGGGTTCCCCCTTCCTCCCCCTGACCCCATCCATCCTTGCCAAAAACTTTTGGTGGATTGCCGTTTTTGCATTTGCAAAACCGACAATCCCGCA